>VHCI01000031.1 GCA_016871775.1 Verrucomicrobiota bacterium
GGCGGACCGATCCGGCGGAGTTTGACGTCGGGCGCGGGACGTTCCTGCCGGAGGATTTCCGCGCGTTGCGACGCCTGCTCCCCTGTCCGCAATAAAGGTACGATCGACTCTACGTAGAGATACGCCTCCGGCTTTCGTCATCCCCATGCTTCAGGCGAAGACTCCGTACGGTCCTGATTAAAGACGAGACCACGTTTCATCAGCTCATCAGCCTGACGCTCAGCAAGGTGAAGGAATTTGGGTGACCGGGGAGTACGGGCTGGGTCGGCCGGGGCTTGAGTCCTGCCGGCGGGAGAAGCCGGACCTGCGGGTCGTAGACCCGGTCTTAGCGGACATCAATGGGATTGGGGTGGCCCGCGAGGTGCGCACGGCGCTCGCGGACGCGAAGATTCTGGTGATCACGGGGCACCCCAGCGAGCGACTGCCCGCCGTGCTCCTCGGCCAACCGGTCCTCGAGCAGCGCCAGGCGGGCGGAGAGCTCGTGCATCCCGATCAGGCGGGTGTTGCTCTTAAGGCTGTGCGCCTGCCGGTGCTGGGTGCGGCGATCGCCGCTCGCGAGCTCCAGCAGGGGTTAAGGAAAGTCGCGCAGGAAAGTCCGGACCAGCGTCCGCACGTGCTTGTGACCCAGGCCCTCGGCGAGGTCAGCGAGTTCGGTAGTCGGGTGTTGCGCCGTCATGCGCCCGAGAGTCCGAGCCGTGCGGCCGCCCGCAAAACAAAAAATCGGTGACGACTACGCTCTGCGAAAGCGGTTCAAAAGCCTGCAATAGCGCCTTGTTTTCAGCACCTTGCATGACCGCGTTGGGTCAGCCGACGCGATCGAGGGCGGGGCCGGTAAGGCGGCAGAGTTGCCACTCCGGGAGGCGCTGCGCGCCGAGGCGTTCGTAGAAGGCGATCGCGGGCCGGTTCCAGTCGAGCACGTTCCACTCGAGGCGTCCGCAGCCGCGCGCGCGGGCGAGGCTCGCCACGTGGCGCAGGAGCGCCCCGCCGATGCCGCGGCCGCGGAGCGCGGGCGTCACGAAGAGATCCTCAAGGTGGATGCCGGGGCGGGCGAGAAACGTGGAGTAGGTCGGGAAAAACAGGGCGAAACCCGCGGGTTGGTCATCCCAGAGCGCGAGCACGCATTCGGCGGTGGGCGTCCCCGCGGCGGGGAAGAGGGTCGTGTGGAGGCGCTCCGGGGTGGCCTCGACCTGGTCGAGCAGGCGCTCGTAGGCCGCGAGGTCGCGGATGAAGCCCAGGATGACCGGCACGTCGGCCGGCGTGGCGGGGCGCAACTGGAGGGGCATCAGGGCATCCCGGGCGGAAGGCGGCCGGAAGGCGAACCTTTCGCCGGGCCGTTGCCGCCGGCCGGGCTCAGGGTTTGCGGAACAGGTAATGGCTGACGATCCACTCCTCGCCGCCGCGATAGCCCCAGAGTTCGGCGCACGCGAGGTAGAAGACCCGCCAGTAAGCCCACCAGCGGATCTCCTGGCCGGCGCCGTAGGTCTGGCGGAACAGCGGCAGGATCTCGGCGCGATGCCGGTCCATGTTCTTCAGCCAATCCTCCGCCGTGCGCTGGTAGTGGCTCCCGTTGACCTTCCAGTCGGCTTCGAGCCGCAGGTCGTCTTGGAAGGCAAGGAGCAGATCGTGCGACGGCATCTGGCCCCCGGTGAAGAAGTAGCGCGACATCCAGTCGGTCGCGTCCCGCGCCACGAAGTGGTAAGCGAGCCGCTGGTGCGTGAAGATGTGCACGAACAGCAGCCCGCCCTGGCGGAGCCAGGCCGCCACCTTGGCCAGCAGGCGCTGGTAGTTCTTCATGTGCTCGAACATCTCCACCGACACGACGCGGTCGAACTGAGCGCTGGGCAGCTCAAGGGTGTTCATATCCTGGGTGAGGATGCGCACGTTGGTCAGGCCGCGCCGGCGCGCCTCCGCCTCGATGTGCTCGCGCTGGGTGCGTGAGTTGGAGACGCCGGTGATGCGTGCGCGCGGGAAACGCTCGGCGAGATAAAGGGAGAGCGAGCCCCAGCCGCAGCCGAGCTCGAGGATGTCCTGCCCGTCCGCGATCTGCGCGCGCTCAACGTAGAGCGCCAGCATCAGCTCCTCGGCCTCGTCGAGGGTCTCGGTGCCCTTCGGGTACAGGCAGCCCGAATATTTCAGGCGGCGGCCCAGGCAGAGCCGGTAGAACTCGGTCGGCACCTCGTAGTGCTGCTCGTTGGCGGCGCGGGTGTCCTCGGCGATCGGGCGCGTGCGCAGGTCGGCGACGTAGGCCTCGCGTTGGTATCGGCCTTCCTCCTCGCGCAGCCGCTGCGCCAGCAGGCGTCGAATGCCCCAGCGGAGCAGCGGATCGGGCAGGAGATTCTTCTCGAGCAGGGTATCCATCATGGGGAAGGGGGGGCGGGGGGGCGGCGGGGGAACCACGGCACGAAGGCGTTCGTGGTGGCCTGGTAGCGGCGGTAGGCATCGCCCTTGCTCCGCACCGCCTGCTCTTCGGTCAGCGGGATGCCGGTCACGCGTAGGAGCAGGTAGAGGATGGTCACGGGGGCGGTGATGGCGATCCAGCCGCCCGCGGAGCCGAGGGCGAGGAGGAAGAACGCCACCCAGACCAGCCATTCGCAGAAGTAGTTTGGGTGCCGGCTGTACCGCCACAGGCCGTGGTCACAGACGGCCCCGCGGTTCGCCGGGTCGCGCTTGAAAGCCGCGAGCTGGGCGTCGGCCAGCGCCTCGCCCGCGAGGGCGATCACCCACAGCAGGGCGCCCGCCAGCTCGAGCGGGTGCCACGCGGGCGCCGGGTTGCGCGCGACCAGCAGGAATGCAAGCCCAAGCCAGACCACCGAGGCGGCCTGGAGCTGGAAGAAGCCGAACATCTTCGGCGTGAAGTTGCCGGCCCAGTCGCGCCGCATCAGGGCGTAACGAGCGTCCTCCACCGGGTGGTGCCCCGCGACGCGGCGCAACAGGTGCGTGCCCAAGCGGAGACTCCAGAGGCTGGCGAGGGTCGCCACGAGGGCGCGGCGCGGTCCCCAGCCGCCGGCCGCGAGCGCGTAGAACCCCGCGAGGCCGGCGAAGGCGTATGACCACGCGACGTCGACGATCCCGTAGTTGTTGAGCCGTCGCGCGAGGAGGTAGAGGGCGGCGAAGCCGCCCGAAAGGCCGGCGAATGCGAGAAGGAAAAGGGCGGCGGCGGACATGGCGGGGGTTAAGCCCCGGCGCCCACCGTGGACGCCCGCCGGAGGCGTCCGGCGGTGCGCGCGAAGGCGGGCACGAGGGGAAGGTAGAGCAGGGCCCCGACGAGCGGGGCGGTCACCAGCCAAGCGGTGAACGCGTGGACGCCCGCCCAGCCGAAGCGGGCCAGAAACTCGCCCCAGGATGCCCGGGCGAATACTTCCAGCATGGTGTCCACGCGGAAGCCGTCCGCCGGGGCGCCCCACAGGAGTTCCCCGGCGCGCACGTAGGGGAGAATTAGGAGCAACTGCAGGGGGCCGAGCAGCTGGTTCCAGCCCTGCAGCAGCGGCTGATTGAGCCGCAGCGCGACGCCCACCCCGAGGTTCAGCAGCGAGGTGAAGCCGAGGAAGGGGAACAGCGAGCAGACGGTGCCGACGGCGAGGGTGGCCGCGAGCTTCCGCGGCGTCACGCCCTGCACAAGTTGGCGCCGCAGGGGTTCGAGCAGGCGCCGACGCCAGAAGCCCCCGGCGGATGGCCCGGGCGGGACTTCCGGGGAGGGGGCGCTCATGCCAGCAGGTAAATGCCCACGCCGGAGGCGGCGAGCAGCGCGGGCAGCACCGGTGAGCCGTCGTTCACGCGTGTGATCACCGGCGCGACGGAGCCGTCCGCCGGAATGCGGAAAAGCTCTCGCAGGCAGTAGGTCGCCATCGCCAGGTTGCCCAGCGCGAGGATTGCGACGAGCCACAGCAGCCGCGCGGCGACCGTCGGCTCCTTCCACGCCACCCAGAGGTAAAAGGTCACGAATCCCCAGTACGCGTCCGCCATCGCGGCGATGAACCACGGATGGCCCCACACTGCGCGCGGCAATTCCGACAGCGGCGTATGCAGGCTGGCCCACACGGTTACCCCGAGCATTGACGCGAGAATCAGCGCGAAAAGCAGGCGGAGGGCGATTACCATCGGAGGAGCGCGTTCAGAGCGCGGGGTTGTTCGCGCGGCTGTGCACGGTGTGGACCACCGAAATGTTGCGCCCCGCGAAGGCCGCCTCGCAGTAGCAAAGGTAGTAGGTCCACTTGCGGATAAAGCGGTCGTCGAAGCCCAGTGCCCGCACTGCGTCGAGCCGCGCGTGGAAGCTTTCCCGCCAAAGGCGTAGCGTGCGCGCGTAGTCGGTCCCGAAGTCGTCGAGCGCGTGCAGCGTGAACCCGCCCGCTTCCGCAAGCAGGCCGTTCATCCGGTTCAGCGAGAGCAGCAGCGAGCCGGGGAAGACATGCTTTTGGATGAAGTCCACCCCGCGGCGGAACGCGCCGTAACGCGCGTCCGGGCAGGTGATGAATTGGAGCGCGACGAGCCCGTGCGGCGTGAGGAGGCGGGAGACCGCCCGCGCGAAGACCGCTTGGTTGCGGTGACCCACCGCCTCCAGCATCTCGATCGACACGATCTTGTCGAAGCGGCCGCTCATGTCCCGGAAGTCGCGCAGCTGGACGTCGACGCGGTCCGCCAGGCCCGCAGCCGCCACGCGGCGCCGGGCGAGATCGTGTTGCGCGGGGGAGAGAGTGAGCGTGGTCACGTGGCAGCCCCGGGTGCCAGAGGCGTGCAGCGCCCAGCCGCCCCAGCCGGTCCCGATCTCGAGCACGCGGTCACCGGGCTGCAGGCGCAGGTGGCGGCAGAGCGCCTCGTTCTTCTCACGCTGGGCCTGTTCGAGGGAGAGGTTGAGGGCGCCCGCGGGCCAGCGGGCCGAGGAGTACATCAGCGACGGGTCGAGCCAGAGCGCGAAGAAGTCGTTCGAGAGGTCGTAGTGCGCAGCGATGTTGCGCCGCGCGATCCGGCGGGTGTTTGGGCGCAGGAGGTGGCCGATGCGGTTCGCGCCGCGCAGCACGTTCAGCGCCCAGCCGCGCGCGCGCCGCGAACCCGAGAGGGTCGGCGCCGTCTCTACGTTGCGGACGAAGTGCGCGATCACCGCCGTGAGGTCCGGCGTCTCCCAGTCGCCGTCGACGAACGACTCCCCGAAGCCGATGTCGCCCGACCAGAGGCATTTCCGGAAAAACACCTCGCGGCGTACGCGGATGAGGGCGTGCGGGCCGGGCCCGGCCGGGTCGCCGATGACGTGCGCACCACCTTCGGGCAGCTCCAGCCTCAGGCAGCCGCGGTCCATCCTTGACAGGGCGTGCAGCACGAGCCGGCGGCTGAAGGAGGGGGCGGCGGCCCGGGTGGTGGCGGCGCTTCCGGGCGAGACGGTGGTGGAAGAGGAACTCATGACGCGGACGGGGCGGACGGGAGCGGGGCGGGCTTGAGGGAGGAGTGGGGCCGGTAAAGGTCCCGTTGGTCGGCGGCGCGCGCCGCCTTGGCGAACCAAGGCACGCGCTTCGCCCACAGCAGGAGGGCGTGCCAGTGGATGAGGGAGATGACCCGCAGCGTCAGCAACGGATACTTAAGAGTGAACCAAGCGAGGCGGCCGGTGGTGAGCGCGCGGCGCGGACCGGCCAGCGTGCTGGTGAGCGTGCGCTGCTCGCCGACGTAGTCGTCGATGCGGATCGCGAGTTGATCACCCGGCAGGCGCAGGTGAAAGTCGAAGGCGACGTCTACGTCGGAATAGGGCGAGACGTAGAACTGCTTGGGCACTCGGAGCCGGAAGACCCCGCGGGAGGCGTCCGCCGGCTCGGCAGGGACGAAGAAGGGCTTCATCTCGCGGAAGGTGTTGGTCACCTCCGCGATGGCGCCCAGCGGCCGCCCGGCCCGGTCGCGGCAAAAATAGAAGGAGACCGGGTTGAACAGGTAGCCGGCGATGCGGGGCAGGGTGACCAGCAGCGCGGTCCCGTCCGCGAGGTCGATGCCGTGATGCTGGAGGTAGGTGGCGACGCGGGCCTTGAGCCCCCCGGGGGCGGCCGGCTTGGAGGGCGAGACGCCGGGACCAGCCGGGTGGCGCGGCTCGTCCAACGGCAGGAAGTCGCCCTCGTGCAACGCGTAGAGATGCCGCCGGTTGAAACCGAAGAAGCCAATTCGCCGGGGCAGGTCCGGTAACTCGTCGAGGTCGAGCGCGAAGAGGAAGATCCGGTACGCGAAGCGGTGGCGCCGCGGCGAAAACCGCGCATGCATCACCTCGCATTCATACAGGCAGGACTTCATCTGGAGACCAGCGTCGGGGCTGCGTCCGCGGAGTTGGGGCGGATGCGGGCGCACGGCGGCGGCCCCCTGAGGCAACCCGCTCGCGTCGCCGGTGGCAAGGACTCGATCGTGAAATCTCCGTGGCCGGGGCCGCTCAGCCGCGCCCAGTCCAGGGATCTTGGCCGAGCAGCAACTCGGCGACCCGGACCGCGCTCAGCAACCCGTCCTCGTGGAAGCCGTAGCGCTGCCAGGCCCCGGCGTAGTAGGTCTCGGTCGAGCCCAGGGCGGCGGCGTTCAGGGCGGGGATCTCCGCCTGCGCCCGCACCGCGCCGAGACTGAAGAGGGGATGCTCGTACGCGAGCCGGCGCAGCACCCGGGCCGGGTCAATCGCCTCAGGCCTGCCGATGCTCACGAAGTAGTTCTCCCGATCGGAGACGCCCTGCAGCGAATTCATCCAGTAATGCGTGGCGGTGGCCACGCGGCCATCCGGCCCCGGGTTGATCTCGTAGTTCCAGCTCGACCAGGCCAGCCGCGCGCGCGGCATCACCCGGGCGTCGGTATGCACCGTCGCGGGATTCGGCTGATAGCGGAACTCGGCGAGCAAGCGCCGCTCGGCGGGGGTCGGATCCGCCAGCAACCGCCGGGCCTGGTCGCCATGGCACGCAAGGATCACACGGTCGAAGTGCGCGGTCGCGCCGTCCCCGGTCGTGAGTTCCACGCCGCCGCCGCCGCGCCGGACCCGCGCCACCGGGCAGCCGGTGCGGATGCGGTCCCGCCAGCCGGCGGTAAGCTTCTCCACGTAGGTTCGGGACCCGCCGTCGACCGTCCACCACGGGTGCTGGGTGTGCAGGCCCAGGAAGCCGTGGTTGTGGAAGAAACGCAGGAGGCTGGTGGCGGGAAACGCCAGCATCAGCTCCGGCGGGGTGCTCCACACCGCGGAGCTCATTGGCACGAGGTAAAGGTCGAGGAAGTCCTGCCCGTACCCGCGGCGCCGCACAAAGTCGCCGAGGGACTCCCCGCCGGCCGCCGGGTCCTCTAGCGCGGCCACCGCCTCGCCGTTGAAGCGGTTGATCGCCCGCAGCAGCCGCCAGAACCGTGGCCGCAGCAGGTTGCGACGTTGCGCAAACAGGTGGTTCAGCGAGGAACCACAGTACTCCAGACCGCTCGCGGTGTGGCGGACGCTGAACGACATCGAGGTCGGCTTCACCGGCACCGCCAATTCCCGGAACAGCCGGGTAAGATTCGGGTAGGTGACAAGGTTAAACACCATAAACCCGGTGTCGAAGGCGAGGTCCCGCCCCGTGCCCGGTTCCGGGACGTCCACGGTGTGCGAGTGCCCGCCGACGCGCGGGTCCTGCTCGAAGACCGTGACGTCGTGCGCGTGGCGCAGGAAGTGGGCGCACCCGAGGCCGGCGATGCCGGAGCCGACGATGGCGAGCGAGGGCACGGGCGGTGGCGGAGGCGAACGGGTTGGCGCCGCGGCCCGGGCGGCCGGGCCTCAGCGGTTTTCCGGGCGGGCGTCCGTCGCGCGCTCGGTGGCGGGCGCGCCATCGGCCTTTTCCGGGAGCTTGGTCCCGGCCGCGGTGGCGGTGGCCACTGCGATGGCGGCGGCCGCGGGGACAACCCTCTTTAGCGGCGAGACGTCGAGGTGCACTTCCCGCGCCTGACGGGCGGCCGCGATGCTGTGCGCGTGGTCGGCCCGGGCGGCCTCCTCCATCACGGACTTCGGCACCGCCTTGAGGCCCCAGATCAAGCCGGTCCACGAGAGCGCCTTGAGGCCGTAGAAGGTGATGTCGATCTCCCACCAGTAGAAGCCGTTCCGGGTCGAGGACTGGTAGCGGTGGTGGTTGTTGTGCCAGCCTTCGCCGAGGCAGATCAGGGCGAGGATGAAGCTGTTGCGCGAGTCGTCGCTGGTGTTGAAGCGGCGGCGGCCCATCAGGTGCGCCATCGAGTTGATGCAGGCCGTGCCGTGGAACAGCGCCGTGGTGCTGATGAAGAAGCCCCAGACAAGCAGCTGCCAGCCGTTGGTGCCGAGTCCGGGCGCGTGGACCGCAAGCAACTCCCCGGCGCCGAACACCGCGAGGGCGAAGAGGAGGGGTACCACCGTGTCGAAGCGGTTCAGCCACACCAGTTCCGGAAAGCGGGCGAGGTCCTTGATCGTCGAGTAGTCCGTGGGAAAATTGCGGCGGCTGGTGATCCAGCCGATGTGCGACCACCAGAACCCGTGCACGTGCGGCGAATGGACGTCCTCCGAGTCGTCGGAATGCTGGTGATGGTGGCGGTGATGGTAGGCCCACCAGAGGGCGCCGCGCTGGACCGTGGTGCCGCCCCACAGCGCGAGCAGAAACTGGCCCGCACGCGAAGTGCTGTAGGTCTTGTGCGAGAAATACCGGTGGTAGATGCCCGTCACGGCGAACATCCGCGCAAAGTAGAGCGCCACCGCGGTCCAGACCGCCACCGGACTGGCGCCCGCCCAGATCACCCCGAGGCAGCCGAGGTGAAGGATGAGGAAAGGCAGGCAGCGCATCCAGTCTACGCGGTCCGGCTCCTGCCGCATTTTTGCCGGACCCTCCGGAGTGTAGTCGGAATCAATCCACTGAACCAGCGCGGTTAGGAGGCGGGGGAGGCGGGCGGCGGAACGGTCGGGCATGAAAATGACTCTGGGAGGCAACGGTTCCGCGGGGGGCCGTGCAAGCCGCCAGTGCGTGTACCGGCAAAGTTTTTTTCCGGCGCCAGCCCGGGGCGCTTCCGCAGGTCGGACTCAAGGGTCTCCTCCGACGAGAAACTCCACCCAGACGATCTCCTGCGAAGGGCCTTCATCCGCCTGGTGCAGCCGTACCCCCTGTTCCCCCGCCCGCAGGCTTCCCGGGGGGCAGCGGAAGTGCACGGCGCGGGCCACGCCGCCCCGAGGCGCTTGGTCGCCCCAACCGGATTCCGCCGCCAGCAGCTGGTCGCCGAGGGTCGCCCGCAGCCGGGCAGACGCGACGCCTGGCCGGTCCGCGAGTCCAACCACCAGCCACGCCTCGCTGTCGCCCGCACCCGGTCCGGCGCCGAGGCGCACGGTGCCGCCCGGTCGGGCCTCGAGCGGGAGCTGCACGCCCGCGGAAAATCCCCGCGGCACGGTGTCGCGGTAGGTCACGACGTGCCGCCGCGCCTTGCCCGCCAGCGCCGCGGGCGCGAGGCCCTCCCGCAGCAGACGCGTGTAATCGGCGGCGCTCACCGGCCGCGTCTGGCTGTCCATCCAGTTGAACAGGTAGATCCCGTCCGCTCCCTCGTGCTGCATCCGGGCGGCGAACCCGCGCAGGGCGGCCAAATCCAGCGGCACGCTTCGGCCCGTCGGGTAGGCGCGGAGGTTGTGCTCCACGCCGGGCAAAAAGGCGACGCCCGGGGCCGCCGCGGCGAGGCGCGCCTGCCATTCGCCCGCGGGCAGCGCGAAGTCGGAGGTCGACCAGAAGGGGGCGGCGACGACGAGGTCGACTAGGCCCTCGCGGGCCCACGCCACCGCGTCCATCCCAAGCCCCGCCGCGGCGTCGGGATGGCTGGGCACGCGCACGCCGAGTAGGATGGGTCGGCCGCGTCGGTGGCCGCGCTCGCGGGTCAGACGCCGGGCCTCCCTCACCACCTCGAGGAGATGGCCGGCCTCCTCCCTCTCGCGCCCCGGCGTGAGGTGGTGACCGAAGCGCATCCAGTCCAGCTCGAGGCCGTCCGGGGCGTAGCGCTCGAGGAGTTCCCGCAGGAAATCGAGCACGTGCGCGCGCACCTCCGGGTGGCGGAAGTTGAGGGCCCCGTTGGAAGAGGGCGGGAAGGGCCCCGCCGGCTGGCGCCGGAACTCCGGGTGGCGCCGCCAGAACTCCGAATGCATGAAGTTGGCCGGGTCGTCCACCGAGTGGGCGTCGTTCATCCGCATCGTCAGCCACGGGGACAGGCCCCGGTCGCGGGCCCGTTCGATCCACACCGCGTACGGGTCGAGTCCGGCGGCGTCGAGGCGGCGGGCGTGGCGCGGCCAGGGATGGTCTGGCTCGCGGCCGTCGACCGGATCCCAGATGGCGTCGCGGGTCCGGCTGCGGAAGCTGGCGCGCATCGCGTTGGGATTCAGAAACAGGTGTGTAACCCGCGTGCCCGCGTACTGGTCCACCCAGGCGTGCAGGCCGGCGAGGGTCATCTCCTCCCACGGGCGCGAGCCGAAGAAGTGGCTGTTGTCCTCGTTGACCACCAACATTCCCCGCAGCCCCGGCGGCGGCTCGGCGGCGGCGGGGGCGGTCAGGGGGGCGAGGGCGGCCAGCAAGAGGCCGGCGAGACGGGGGAGGGCGGACATCCGCGCCCAGCCGAAGCGGTTTCGCGCGAGGCGCAACGCCGTTTGGCGGCCGCTCAAAGGCTGCCGAGGATGGCCTTGAGGCGGGTCCACGCCTCGGCGCGCGCGCGCTGGTTGGCCTCGGACCCTGCCGGATCCTCGCCGGCGCGCATAAACCCGTGGCCGGCGCCGGAGTAGGTCACAGGTTCGAAGAAGCGCTGCGCGGCCTTCATCGCCTGCTCGGTCGCGGGCAGGCCGGCGTTGATGCGCGCGTCGTTCTCCGCGTAGAAACCGTAGATGGGGGCCGTGATTCGCCCCACCGCGGCCGCGTCCGGACCCGAGCCGTAGAACACGAGGCCGGCGGCGATCGCCGGGTTGTGGGTCGCGTAGAGGAAGGTCTTCGCCCCGCCCCAGCAAAAGCCGCCCACCACGACCTTCCCGGAGCACGCGTCGAGGTCCGCGTCGATCTGCGCCTGCGGCAGGCCCTGGATCTTGGTCCGCGCGCCGTCCGGGCCCCCCAGACTCTCGGTGCCACCGCCATTCGGGCCCGCCCCGGAGAGGAAGTCCGGCGCGATGGCGATGTAACCCGCCGCCGCGAACTGGTCCACCATCCCGCGCACCCAGTCGGTCAGGCCGAAGATCTCGTGGATTAGAACCACCGCGGTCGCCTTGCCCTTCGCCTCCGGGAAACCAAGGAAGCAGCGCACCTGCCGGTCGCCGTGCTGCACGGTGACCCACTCGAGGTGGCGGGGCGATTGCTCAAGGCGGACCTTGGCCCAATCCTGGGCGGCGGCGGTTCCGGCGGTGAGGGTGACGGCGGCAGCGAGGAGGAAGATTTTCATTGGGGCGGGCGGGTGGGCCGAGGCAAGCGGGGCCGGCCCCCGACGCAAGGCGGGAACGCGAAAGCCTCGCCTCGCCGTCTCCTCGCGCCCAGCTTCGCGTCTCTCCCGCCGATGCCCCCCGCCCGCGTCCTCGCCCTCGCTCTGACCCTCGCCGCCCCCGCGTTGGCCGCCGCCCCTGCTCCCGCCGCCGCGCCTCTCGCCGCGGAGGCGCGCGCCGGTCTCGCCCGCGCCACCGCCTTCCTCCGCGGCCTGAGCGCCGGCGGCGGCTACCTCTGGCGCTACTCTCCCGACCTCCGGGAACGCGCCGGGGAAAACGCCGCGACGCCGACGCAGGTCTGGGTCCAGCCCCCGGGCACGCCCGCGGTGGGCCAGGCCTTCCTGCGCGCGTGGGAGGTGACCGGCGACCCCGCCTACCTCGACGCCGCGCAGGCCGCGGCCGACGCCCTCGCCACGGGCCAGCTGGAGTCGGGGGGCTGGGACTACTTGATCGACTTTGATCCCGTGCAAGCCTCCGCCTCGTATCGGCGGACCGACGTCGGTCGGATTTCCCCCGCGGAGGCGGCGAAGCGCAAGAACTCCACCACGTTTGACGACGACAACACTCAGAGTGCAATTCGTCTGCTGGTGGCGGTCGCCGCCGCTACTCCCTCGCTTGGTGGCGAGCGCGAGGCGCGCCTCCGCGCGGCCCGCGATTATGGGCTCCGCCGCCTGCTTGAGGCCCAGCGCCCCAACGGCGGCTGGCCCCAGCGCTGGAATGGGCAGCGCGTCGACCCTGCCGCGTATCCGGTGCGGCCCGCCCAGATTCCGACCGACTATCCCCGCGAGCATCCGAAGACCAATTACAACAGCCATTACACCCTCAACGACAACGCCCAGCGGGACATTGTGCTGACGCTCCTCGGCGCAGCGCGGGCCATCGGGAACGCGGAGTACCGCGCGGCGGCCCTGCGCGGGGTGGACTTCCTGCTGCTCGCCCAGTTGCCCGAGCCGCAGCCCGTCTGGGCCCAGCAGTACAACCCGCAGTTCGAGCCCGCTTGGGCGCGGGCCTTTGAGCCGCCCAGCGTTTGTTCCAGCGAGAGCGTCGGCGCGCTGAGCCTGCTGATCGAGACGCACATCGAGACGGGCGACGCCCGCTACCTCGCCGCGGTTCCGCGCGCCCTGGCTTGGTTCGAACGCGCCGAGATCGCCCCCGGCCGCTGGGCGCGGATGTACGAGCTTGGCACCAATCGGCCGGTCTACGGGGACCGCGACGGGCGCATCAAGTACCGGCTCGAGGACCTGAGCGAGGAGCGGCGCACCGGCTACTCGTGGGAGAGCGATTACGGGGTCCCAAGCCTCCGCCGGCAGTACGAGGAAGTCCGCAACCTTGGCTGCGACGCGCTGCTCGCTAAGCGCCGGGCTGCGGAGGAGAAGGCGCGTTCGCTCGCCGGTCGCGCCGCGCAGGCCCGCGCGCTAGAGCCGAAGGTGCGCGCCGTGCTTGCGGCCCTCGACTCCGAGGGCCGCTGGCTCGCTCCAGCCGGCCGCCGCAGCGCCGGCCCGTGGATCACGACCTCCGCCTACATCGCCAACGCGCGCTTGCTCTGCGATTACCTTGAGGCCGTGCGCCCGTGAGGCGGGCGCGGGCTGCCGGGCCCCGCGCTGCGGCAGGTCAGCGGTAGAGCAGGGCCCGCTCCCGGCGGGCCGCAAAGTCGCGCAGACCAGGTTCCCAAGCGGCCTTGATCCGCGCGAGGGGCTCCCCGCGCCGGATCGCGTCCAGCGTCGCGTCGTCCCCCAGTAGCCGGCCCATCGCGTCGACGTTGAATTCCGCCGGGTGCAGCCGGCGCAGGGCGAGCGCCAGCTCGATCCCGACATCGACCACCGGGCAGGCGGCGCGGTCGGTGAGGATCACGCGGACGCCGCCGCACTCGCGGTCTTTGTGCTTCAGGGCCGAGGCGGGACCCGGGTAGAAGTCCATCGAGGGGGTGAAGCGCGCGGGCTCGAAGCGCACGCCGGGCAGCCCGCGGGCGTTCAGTTCGGCCGCGAGGCGACCGCCATCGACGAACGGCGCTCCAACCTGCTCGAACGGCCGGATCGTCCCGCGGCCCATCGAGATCACGGTGCTCTCCAGCAGGCACAGCCCGGGATAGAGGGTGGCCGCGGTGAGGCTGCGCATCGAGGGCGACGGGTTCACCCAGCCGAGGCCGGTCTCGTCCAGCCATCGGTCGCGGGTCCAGTTGGCGCAGCGGACGACCTCGACGTTCGCGCCGAAGCCGCGCTCCGCGTTGAAGAATCCCGCCAGCTCACCCAGCGTCATCCCGTGCCGCACCGGCATCGGGTGAAAGCCGATGAAGCTCGGCGGCCGCGTCATCACCGGGCCCTCCCAGCGCGCGCCGGTGATAGGGTTGACCCGGTCGAGGATCATCAGGCGCTTGCCCGCCCGCGCCACCGCCTCCACCGCCGCGCCAACCGTGGCCGAGTAGGTGTAGAAGCGCGCGCCGATGTCCTGCAGGTCCACGAGGAGCGCATCGAGATTCTCGAGTTGTTCCGCCTTGGGCGCGTGGGCGCGGATCACGGCCTGGTCGTGCTCGGCGGCGGACATCCCGGGAGCGCGGCGCGGGGTCTCGCCGTAAAGGCTGTAGATAGGGAGGCCGGTCTTCTCGTCCACGGTGTCGCCCACCTTCTCGTCGGCGGTGCCGCGGATGCCGTGCTCGGGGCTGAAGAGCGCGGCGAGCTTCACCCCGGGCGCGCCGTGGAGGAGGTCGATGGTGGAGCGGCCTTGGCGGTCGCGGCCGCTGGGGTTGGTGATGAGGCCGACGCGCAGCCCGCGCAGGCGGGCGAAGTCCTCCGCCACGAGCACGTCGATCCCGTTGCGCACCGCGTCCCGGTCAAGGCCCATCGCCTCTGCCGCGAGCGTCGCGACTTCCCGGCGGATCGGGGTGGAGTCGCCCTTGCCGTCGGGGTGCACGCGGTTTGCGAGCAGAATGACGAACGCCTTGGAGCCGGGGTCGATCCACACGCTCGTGCCGGTCCAGCCGGTGTGGCCGAAGCTGAGGCCGGCGGGGAACCAGCGGCCGCGCGGACCCGAGTACGGGGTGTCGATGTCCCAGCCGAGGCCCCGCCGAGCGGAACCGTCGTTCTGCACGCGGGTCATTTCCGCGACGCTCTCCGGGCGGAGGATGCGCACGCCGTCAAGGGTCCCCTGGCCGAGGATCATTCGGCAGAAGCGGGCGAGGTCGGCGGCGGTGAGGAACAGCCCCGCGTGGCCGGCCACCCCGCCCATCCGCCGGGCCGTCGGGTCGTGGACCTCCCCGTGGATCATCCGACCTGCGACCACCTCGGTGGGGGCGATGCGGCCGCGGAGCGCCTCCGTCGGCTGGAACCCGGTATCGCGCATCCCGAGCGGGCCGAAGATCTCCGCCTGCGCGTAGGCGTCGAGGGGCCGCCCGTCCGCGATCCGGACCAGTTCCCCGAGGAGGATGAAGTTGATGTCGCTGTAGACGAAGCGGCTGTCCGGCGCCTGCTGGAGCCGCTCGGCGCAGGCGCGCTCGATCGCGGCGGCAGTGCCCGCCCAGGCCGGCGTGGCGGGGATTCCGGCGCGCAGGCCGGAGAGGTGGGTGAGCAGGTGGCGGACGGTGACTCTTTCCTTGCCGTGCTGGGCGAACGCCGGGAGGTAGCGCACGACGGGGGAGTCGAGTTCCAGCCGACCCCGCTCCACCAGCTGCATCACGGCGGTGGTGGTGGCGATGACCTTCGTCAGCGAGGCCGCGTCATAGACGGTGTCCTCGACGGCGGGGAGCGGGGCGGGCACCAGGGCGCGCTGGCCGTAGGTGCGGCGGTAGGTTTCGCCCGCGCGCTCGATCCAGAGGACGCCGCCGGGGATTTTCCGGTCGGTGATCGCGCGCTCCACGGCCGCGTCGACGGCCGTGAGTTTTGCCGGTAGGAAGGGGGCGCGGGTCGCCGCGGCGGGCGGGTCGGGGATAACGGCAGGGGGCGGCGGGGTACCGCAACCGGCGAGGAGGGCAAGGCTGAGCAGGGCGGGGAACCGCAGGGGGGCGCAGGGACCGGTCATCCCCGGAGGCAAGGTGCCACGGCGGGCGGAGTCGAGGCTGCAGCCGCGCGGCGTGAGCCAGATTGCGGTTGCCCTCGCGCGCGCGGGTACGGTTTCTTTGAACGTTTCCCGTAACCTACCCAGTACTCCCATGAAGCTTCGCGCCTTGCTCACGGTCCTCGCCTTCGCCCTGCTCCCAGGTCCCCTCGCGGCCGACGAAACCGAGTTGGGTGCCAAGATGGAGAAGATGGGCGGCGCCTTCCGCGCGCTCCGCCGCCAGATCTCCGACGCCGCCAAGAACGCCGACTCCCTCGCCAAGCTGGCGGTGATCCGCCAGAACGCTGAGGCCTCGGTGAAGCTGGAGCCCGCGATGGCGCAGGACGTCCCCGCGGCCAAGAAGCAGGAGTTCGTCGCCCGCTATCAGGCGGAGATGAAGAAGTTCCTCGAGCTCGTCGGCAAGGTGGAGGCGGCGCTGAAGGCCAACAACAACGCCGAGGCTGCCACGCTGGTGAACCAGCTCGCCGACGCGCAGAAGGCCGGCCACAAGGAGTTCAAGAAGGAAGACAAGAAGAGGTAAGGCTGCCTCCGCCGCCCCAAGGATTTCCGCCGCCGGCCCCGCGCCGGCGGCTTTTTTGCGCTCGGGCGGGCTTCAAGGCACGGGGATCCACTGGACCGCGTCGATCACGACGAAGCCGTCCGTGCCGGCGTTGGTGATCTCCACCCCGCCGGCCTTGCCCGCCTCGAAGCGGAACTCGCCCACCGGCTCCAGCAGGTCGTCCACCGCCGGCTTGCGCCGCTGGTTGAGGATCACGCGGGTCTCGCCGTCCGCGTGGCGGATGAGCACCGGCACGCGGGTCGCGCGGTTGGCGTTGTGAGGGTACGCCACCAGCACCCGGTAGCGGCCGGCGCGCGGAAGGTCGGGGACGAACCGCGCCCATTGGTCTCCCTTGCCCGTGTTGTTGTCGTGCAGGTAACCGGCGTCGACATAGGTCGGGTGCGCGGTGCTCCCGCGGTCGAAGCCGTGCCGCTGCGCCTGCAGGTCGTCGACCACGATCCCCGCCAGCTGGGTGCGGGGCTTGCGGATCACGACGGGCAGCGGCGGGCTCTCGAAGTCCAGCACCTGGCCGTCGGCCAGCAGCCGCGCGCGGAGGCGTTCCGGGTCGATGGCCTGGACGGCCACGCCCTGCTCAAGGGCCTGCACGGCCGCGGTGGCGGCGCTCTGGCCGAGCACCATGAAGACCGGCTCCATCCGGATCGAGCCGTAGGCGATGTGCGAGGCGCTCAGGCACACGGGCACGAGGAGGTTCTCGGCCTCGGCCGCGCGGGGGCGGATGCTGCGGTAGCTTATCGGGTAGGGGCGGACGCGCACCTGCACATCCCCCTCGTTGCGGACGTGGCCCTCCTTGGTCACGTAGCGCTGCACGTGGTGGGAATCCATATTGTAGGCGCCCATCCCCACGCTGTCCGCCACCACCTCCGCCCGGGTGCAGTGGCGCTCCGTCATCACGTGGTCGCTGACCATCCGGCGGGCCTCGCGCACGTAGAGCTGGCGGGGCCAGTGGTCGTTGTCGGTGAACTCGTCCCGGGCGAGGCCCAGCCGCTGGAATTCGGCGCGGACCCTCTCCGGTACCCGCGGGTGGTGGGCGAGGGTCCACATCAGGCCACGCTGCCAGTCCTCGTGCGCCTGCCGGATCCGCTCGCGGTTCGCGTGGTTGGCCTCCGGGTAATCCCAATTCTGTCCGATAAAGTCCGTGCTGACCGCGTAGTTGTTGTTGGTGTCGGTCTTGCGGTTGGGCATCCAGACCGGATTCCACGGCACGCGGTGGTCACCGGCGTCGAAGTTGCGCAGGAGCAGCTCGTACCAGCGCGGGTCGTAACGGGCCGGCTTCGTCCACGGCAGGCGGTTCTCCGGGACGTCGGTGGTGCAGAGGCGGAAGTTGTAGGCCTGCACCTTGCGGTCGCCGCGGAACTCGGTCCCGGGGCCCTCGGGGTTGATCCCGGGCAGGAGGCCGCTGCGGGGGTCGCCGGGGACCACGTACGGGTCGACCGGACGGATGAACTGGTGGCTGAACGCATGCCCGGCCTGCACGCCGTTGATCGTCTCGCCGTAGGTGGCGTTGGCCTCGCGGCCCACGTGGTAGCTCGCGCCGGCCCGCGCCATCAGGTCGCCCTCGTAGGTCGCGTCGATGAACATCCTCCCGGTGAACGCCCGGCCGCTCTCCATCACAATCCGGACGATGCGCGCGCCCTCCTTGAACACCCCGCGCCCCGGGGCCAGCTCCAGCCGCTCGCCGCGCACCACCGTGACGCGGTCCCCGGCCTCGCGCAGCATCGCCTCGTAGACCCGCGTCGCCGCCTGCGGCTCGAAGGTCCACAACGTGCGTTCCGCCGGGTCATTGGCGCCGCCACGGCGGTTGACGTACTCCGCGCGGCTCTGGCGCGTCCACGCCGTCGGTTGCTGGTAGTATTCCCAGATGCGCCCGTAGAACTCCCGCGACAGGCCGCCGATCGCCCGCTTGTTGCCGATGTCGGTCGCACCCAGGCCACCGGTGGTCAGCCCGCCCAGGTGCTGCGTGGGCTCGATCAGGAGGGCGGTCCGCCCGAGCCGGGCCGTCTGCAACGCGGCGGTGATGCCCGCCGAAGTGCCCCCGTAAATCACCACGTCGGCCGTGGCCGACGCGGGGGCCGCGGCACCGAGCAACGGGCCGGCGAAGGCGAGGACGGGAGCCAGCAGGACGGCGGGGAAGGGGAACCTCATCGCGCCGAGCGAAGGCTTTTTGACCCGCGGGGCGAGCCCGTTCCCGCGGCGATCCGGCTCAGGAGGCCGTCTCGGTGAAGCGGGACTCGCGGATCACCGTGACCTTGATGGTGCTCGGGTACTGCAGCTCGGTCTCGATCCGTTTGCGCAGTTCGCGGGCGATCTCCCGCGCGCGGTCGTCGGTCACCTCGGTCGGCGCCACGACCACGCGCAGTTCCCGGCCCGCCTGCACCGCGAACGCCTGCTGCACGCCCTCGATCGCGGTGGCCAGCCGCTCCAGCCGGCCGATCCGCTGGATGTAGCCGTCGAGCGAGTCGGCGCGGGCCCCGGGGCGGTTGGCGGACAGGGTGTCCGCGAGGATCACGAGCCCGGCGTAGATGGTTTCGGGCCGGACCTCCTCGTGGTGGGCGGCAACCGCGTTGACCACGATCGGAGTCTCGCCGTGGCGGCGGATGAACTCGGCGCCGATCGCGGCGTGGCTGCCCTCGAGCTCCCCCGGGGCCGCCTTGCCGATGTCGTGCAGCAAACCCGCCCGCTTGGCGACGTCGGGGTCGAGGCCCACCTCGCTGGCCAGCAGCGAAGCGAGGAACGCCGTCTCCACCGAGTGGTCGAGCACGTTCTGGGTGTAGGAGAAGCGGAACTTCAGGCGGCCCAGCAGGCGGATGATCTCCGGGTGCAGGCCGTTGATGTGCAGCCGCGCCACCGCCTCCTCGCCCGCCTGGGTCGTCACGAGGTCGATCTCCTCCTGCGCGCGGCGCACGTACTCCTCGATCGAGGCCGGATGGATCCGGCCGTCCTTCACCAGGCCCTCCAGCGCGACCCGCGCGACCTCGCGGCGGACGGGGTCGAACGACGAGACGAGCACCATCTGCGGGGATTCGTCGATGAGCAGCGTGACGCCGGTGGCGGACTCGAAGGATTTGATGTTCCGGCCCTCGCGCCCGATGATCCGGCCCTTCATCTCCTCGGAGGGGAGCTGGATGATGGTGGCGGTGAGGTCGTTGTTGGGCCGCCCGGCGATCCGCTGCATCGCGGAGATCAGCACCCGCCGGGCGTCGTCCTGCAGCTCCCGCTCGGATTTCTCGAGGGTCGCGCGGCGCAGGGCGCGGAACTCGTCCTGGCACTCCAGCAGCACCTCCTCGCGGAGCTGGCGGCGCACGGCGTCGGCGTCGAGCTGGGACACCCCCTCAAGGCGTTGGCGGACGCTCTTGGAGAGACTGCGGATGGCGTCGCGCGCCTGGCGGAGGGCGGCGTTCTCGCGGTTGAGGCGCTCCTGCCGCTGTTCCAGTTGGTAGTCGAGCAGGGCGAGGGACTCCTCGTGCGCCTTGATCTCGCGGAGGCGGATGTCGCTCTCGATCTCCCGGCGGTCGTACTCGCGGTTGAGTTCGGCTCGCTTCTCCTGGATCTCGGCCTCGGCCTTCTGGCGCAGCTCCTCGCCGGCCACCGCGGCCTCGCGACGGGCAACCTCGATGAGCTCGGCGGCCTGCTCGTGGGCCACGCGCCGGGTGTGCCGGGTGAGGGCCCAAACCACGCCGAAACCGGCTGCGAGCCCGACGAGCACCGACGCGGCCTCCAGCGACCAGTCGAGCAACTGGCCGCCCTCGGCGGAAAGGATCGCAAGTTCGGACGCGCCCACGGCAGCAAACGGGGCGGGACCCTAGGGGGCGCATCGCGGCAAGCTCAAGCCCGGGTTTACGGCCCGGTTGCGGGCTTGGCGCGGGGCTGCTTTCCGGCTGGCCTCGGGGCGAACCCTCCGATGCCCGCCTTTCCGCTCACCGACGCCCACATCCACTTCTGGGATCCCGCCGCGGGACGCTACGCCTGGCTCGACGCCGTGCCCGCGCTCGCCGGCCGCCGGGGACCGGCCGAGTTCGCCCGCGCCTGCGGGGCGGTTGCCGTTGAGCGTCTGGTCTTCGTCCAATGCGGCGCTACGGACCCGCTCGCGGAGGTCGCGTGGGTTGATGGCCTCGCGGCGGCCGAACCCCGCCTCGCCGCGATCGTCGCGCACGCCCCGGTGGAGGCGGGCGCCGCGGTCGAGGCCTGGCTGGAGCGCCTGGCGGCCTGGCCGCGCGTGCGGGGGGTGCGCCGGCTCCTGCAGGACGAACCGGACGATGCCTTCTGCCTGCGGCCGGAGTTCGTCGAGGGGGTGCGCCGCCTGGAGCGTTTCGGGCTCAGCTTCGACCTTTGCCTCTACGCGCGGCAACTCGGGTCCGTGGTGAAACTGGTGCGCCGTTGCCCCGGGGTCCGCTTCATTTTGGACCACGGGGCCAAGCCGGGCATCCGCGCCGGCCGGCTGGACCCGTGGCGGGAGGAGATCCGTGCCCTCGCCGCCCTGCCCAATGTCGACTGCAAGCTCAGCGGGCTCGCGACGGAGGCTGATCCGCGGGCTTGGACCGCCGCCGACCTGCGGCCGTACGTGGACTACCTGCTGGACGCATTTGGCCCTGAAAGGCTGCTGTTTGGCGGCGACTGGCCGGTCAGCACCCTCGCCACGGACTACCCGCGCTGGGTGACGGCGGTGGAGACGCTGCTCGCCGGCGTTCCGGCGGAAGGCCAGCAGCGCATCTGGTCGAAGAACGCCGCGCGCGTGTACCGGCTTTAGGGCTGGCGGGTGGCCGAACCCTGCACTGGCTCCCAGCCCGGACCCGTCGCCCGCTCTGTCCGCGCGCCACCGTGCGATCGTTCGAGGAACAGCGCCAGGATTCCGGCCGCTTCCGCCCGCGCCGGCCCCGCGTCCGGACCGAGGACGAACAAACCCGTCGCCAAGGCGCTCGCGCGCTGGCTGGTCGCCGCCCGCACGCTCACCGCGACCAGGCGGCTTTCTGCCGGATGGCCCGTGCGGGGATCCAACAGGTGCCCGGCCCCCGCCGGCCCGACCGGCGCCCGGTTGCGGTCGTTGCCGGAGGTGGACAGGGCCTCGGTCCGCAGGAGCACGCGGCGCGCCAAGGCAGGTTCCCCGGGCCCCGGCGCCGCAATGCCCACCGGCCAGCCCGCGCCCGCGGGGCCCCCGCCCGCCGCGCGCAAATCCCCCCCGACCGCGGCCAGATGGTTCGACGCCCCCAGACGGCGGGCGAGCTCGGCCAACTCATCGGTCGCCCGGCCCTTGGCCGGCGAGGAAAGGTCCAGCCGGGTCTCCGCCCGCGCACGCCGCACGGCCGGCGGGTCCGCGCGGACCTCTAGGCGGCGCCAGTCCACGGCGGCGCGGAGGCGTTCCAGCTCCGCGGCCGACGGCGGCGGGCCCTGGCGCGCGGCCGGACCGTGGCCCCACGGACCAAGCAGCGGCTCCACGGTGGGATCAAACGCGCCCCCGGTGAGCTCCGCGACGGCGAGGGCCTCCGCCACGATCGCGGCTAGGCGCGGCGATACCGGCAGCCATTCGCCCGCCGGGGCGGCGTTGAGGCGATTGAGCGTGGAATCGGGGCGCCACGCGGACAGCTCCGCCTCGAACGCCTCGAGCAGCGCCGCCGCCTCGCGTTGCACGAGTGCGGGCACGGGCGTGCCGGGGCCGGGCACCCAGCGGAGCGACCAGTTGGTGCCAAGGGCGCGCCCGCCGACGACCACGGATTCGGCGGCCACGCCCGCGCCGGCCAGCGCGAGGCAGGCGGCCGCGCAGGCGAGCCGGCGGAGGCGGCGGGTCAACCCACGTGCTTTATCCACTGCTGCAGGGGGACATCCCAGACGTTGAGGGCGACAGCGGCCGCCACCAGCGCGAGGGCCGCCGCGTCCCGGGCGGAAAACCGGTCCCCGGCCCCGCGCGCGCGGACAAAGTTCAGCAACGCTCCGGTCGGGCAACCGAACCGGCAGTAGGCCTGCGGCACGAACATGGAGGCGACCAGCCCCACGCCGGCGACCCCGAGGGTCGCGATCCCAGCGGTTCGGAAGACCCAGGCGTCAAACGGCTCAAGGCCCGCGAGGTTGAACGGCAGGGCCGTGATCGCAACCACCAAGCTGAACAGGAGCAGCGCGGCCGGCAGGTAACCGAGGCCGCGGGCGACGTCCGCGCGGAGGGTCAGGGCGAGGCGCCGCGGGCGGATCCGGCCGATGAGCTCCTGCGCCGCGCCGTGCGGGCAGACGTGATGGCAATAGAAGGGTTCCCGCGTCGCCCAAGGCAGCACCAGCGACGCGCCCAGCAGGAGCGCGAGTCCCGGCGCGGTTTCCCACGGCACGCCCGCCCGCGCCCAACCTGCGAGCAGCGACTGCGCCAACAGGTCCCCGCTCACTAGGCCCACGTAGCCGACCAGCAACAGCTGATGCGGCAGCTTCCAGCGGCGGCGCCAGCCCGCGGGTCCGTAGGCCTGAAGACCGGCGAGACCGATCACCGCCAGCAGGCCCCAGTCGCGCCAACCCGGCGAGAACGCCGGCTGGGCCAGGATCTCGTCGCGGCTCGCCTGCAGGCGGGCCTTCACGCTGCGCGCGATGGCCATGCTGGTCATCGTCGAGCCCGAGACCCCCTCGATGCCGGCCGCGCGCAGGTCGAGGCCCGCCGCTTGGTCCCAAGTCATCCCGTTCCATTTCTTCAGGAACTTCCGGTCGGTCACCACGTCCTGCAGGTGCTCCGCGGTGTCCTCCGAGGAGCGCACGCGCAGCCCCAGAATCTTCCAGTCGCGGTCCAGCGCGACCAGCGTGTCCGTCACCCCGCAGTAACCGATGATGTTCTGGCAACGTGGCTGCGTCCGCACCACGTAGCCAAGCTCGCGGCCCGCGCGGTCGAGGACGAAAAGGCCGTCCCGTTTTGAGTTGTCGGGCCGCAGGCGGGCTGCGTCCGGGAAAAAGCCCCGGACCTCGGTGACATCGACCGGGGCATCGCCGTGCGAGCGCTGGTGCACGGCGACATCGCGCACCAGCCACGCGATGGCCGCGAGGACGCCTAGGCGGTAGAGTTGAAGGAGGGCCGGCCGCACGGGAAGCCCGGGCCCGGCGCCTCAGGAGGCGGGCAGGAGCTGGACCGCGTCGATGTGGGCGTTGCCGTTGGCGCCCGCGGCATCAACGATCACCGCGTGGGTCTGCCCGGCGGTGAAGCGGAAGGTCCCCAGCGGCACCCAGCGGGTGTCGATCGGCGGGGTGACCCGCTGGTTGACGCTGACCTTGGCCTCCCCGCCGGCGTGGCGGACGGTCACGGCCGTGTTGCTCGCGCGGTTCTCGTGGGCGGCGCTGGCGAAACGGACCTCGTAGTTGCCGGTGGCGGGCACCGTGAACTCGAAGGTCGCCGTGTGGCCCGGGCCGCTGGCATAGGCGTAATCGGCCCCGACGAAGGGCAGACCGCCGCCGTGGGACCACTTGCCGGTCAGCTTCGCCTTGGTGTTGTCGACGACGATCCCCTTCAGGGAGGCGAGCGCGATGCCGCCGCCGCCCGCTTCCTCCACCGGACCGGGCAGCGGACCGCTCAGGTCGAAGGTGTTGTCCGGCAGGCGCCGGGCGCGCCCGGGCAGTTGCAGCAGCTGGTCCATCTCGGACCAGTACAGCGTGTAGACCTCGCGGGGGGAGCAGTTGCGGCGCACCGCGATGGAGGCGGCCTTGCCGACGACCTCGCCCATCATCCCGATCGTCTTCATCACGCGCACGGTGCCCAGAGCGACGTCGGTCACGCTGATGTTGCGGCCGGCCATGAACAGGTTGCCGATGTTCACCGAGTAAAGGGTGCGATAGGGGATCGGGTAGCCGTACTGGCGGTCGACCCGGCGGTCGTGGTCCGCATAAGCGATGAAGGGATTGTCCGGGAACTTCTTCGCGTACTCCTGCTTCGGGAAGTGCAGGTCGATGCTCCAGGTGCTCGGCACGCAGCCGTCCGGGAAGTCCCGCTTGTTCACGATGTCCTCCTGCGTGAGCATCACGTCCCCGACGATGCGGCGGGACTCGCGGGTGCCGCCGATGTAGGCCACCCAATCGAGCTTGGCCTTGGGGTGCTCGGCCTTGCCGTCGCGGTTCTTCATCGCGTTGAAGGCGCCGAAAACCGCGCGTAGGTTCCAGTCGCGGATCAGCTCGAGGTCCTTGATCGGATCCTTGTTGAAGCCGCTCTCCCAGAACCACTCGCCCTTGCCCTTGTCGGCCATATCGGCACGGCCCATCTTCGGGTAGGGGAAGTCGTCCATCGTCAGATCGAGGGCCCACGGGGTCTCGGGGAAGGCGCGGGGTTCGGCGGCGTTGCTCCAGACCCACATATTGCTCATCCCGAGCAGGTCCTTCAGCTCGATCTCATACTTGGCGCCCGCGAGGTGGGCCAGGTTGCCGTGGCCGGTGCAATCGGCGAACAGCTTGCCGCGGAAACGCTTCTCCCGGCTGGAGGCGGTGTTGAGGGAAGTGACCGAAATGATGCGTCCGTCGCGGCTCTCGGCCGCGTGGACGTGCTCGTTCAGGAACAGGCTGATGTTCTTTTCCTTGCGGACGTGCGCCTCCTTCTCGGCATCGCCGAACTCCTCGTACAGCCCGGGGGAATTCTTCGCGCGGTCGGCAAACTCCTCCACCATTTCCCCGATCAGCGGGTACTTGCCGCGGCGGATCAGGCCCTTGGACCACACGCGGACCTCCGAGCTGCCGTTGCCGCCCAGCACGGGGCGGTTCTGGATCAGGGCGACCTTGAGGCCTTGGCGGGCCGCCGAAATCGCGCTGCCGAGGCCGCCGTAGCCGCCGCCGACCACCACGAGATCAAACTCCCCCATATCCTCTGGCGCGGCCGGGAGGCCGAGGGCCCTCTTGCGCCAAGCGGAGAGCGGAGCGGTGTCGTCCGGTGGCGTCTCCGTTAAATCCTGCGTAAAATAGATGGCATCGCAGCGGCCGTTGAAGCCCGTCAGGTCCCGTAGGGCCACCGCGAGGCTGGTGCCGGTCGCCTCGATCACGCCGCCGTCGTGCCAGGACCAAGCCTTGCCCTTGGTCCCGAAAGTTTCGGCGAGGGGCTGGCCGTTGACCAGCACCAAGAAACGCCCGGGCGTGCCCGGCGCGCCCCAGTGAGCCACCCAGTCCTTGGTGCGCACCCACACGCGGTACTTGCCGGCCGCGGGCAGCGTGGCGGTGGTGGTGGCGTCCGCGACGGGCTGGCCCAAGCCGTGGGCGAGCAGGTACGGCGAGCCCATAATCTCGATGAACTGGGTATCGAGCGACCAGCCGCCGGCGTTACGGAAGCTCTCCGCTTCAAGCAGGAGGCGGGGTGCCTCGGCGGCGGCGGGCAGGGTGGGCAGCAGGCCGAGCAGGGCGGCGAGGAGCGGGAGGGGCAGGCGCATCGGGAAAAGGGGGGGTGAAATGGCGGGGAGGATGCAACGGGAGCCCGCGCGAAATCCAGCCGAGAATCGGCGTCGGGAAAGGACGCCGGCGCTTTCCAGCCGGGCCGGGCAGGGCGGTTTTGAAACACAGAAACGGACTTCTGTTTTTCACGGATCGGCCGAGGCCTCCCTTAACCCCCGGCGCGGGCCTGACGGCGGCCGGTCGCGATCAGCAGCGCGAGCGCCGCCGCGGTGGCCACGACGTACGCCCCCGACGACGGCAGAGCCAGCCACGCCAGGCGCGCCTTCGCCGCCGCGGTGCTGCCCAGTCCCGGCGCGAGGAATCCCGCCCAGAGCCAATACACAGAATAGGCCAGCCCGCCCGCCCCGAGCGCCCCCGCGACCAGGCGCGTCGGGCCCCGCGGCGCGTCCAAGGCTGCCAAGAGGACGATCAGGACTAGCGCGGTCGTCCCCATCGCCCCGGCGTGCAGGTGTGCCCGCTGCACGTACACCCACGCCTTGTCCACGACCGGCTTGGCCAGCGCGGGATCGCCCTTGTACAGGGTCGCGGTCACGGCCGCCGCGTCGGCGCGGAGCCGCGCCTTCATCGCGTCCTCGGCCGCCCCGAAGGCGATGCCGATGGCCTGGCCGAACAGGACCGTAAGGAGCGCGAGGGTCAGGCCGGGCCAGCAAGCGCCAAGCCGGGCGGGGAGGGAACGCGTTTCCATCGAGTTTAAAAGTCGGCCGAACCGGGCGTGCGGGCGAACGGGATGACGTCCCGGATGTTGGCCACGCCGGTCACGAACATCAGCATCCGCTCAAAGCCCAGGCCGAAGCCCGCGTGCGGCACGGTGCCGTAGCGGCGCAGGTCAAGGTACCACCAATGATCCTTCTCCGGCAGGTGATGGTGGGCGAGGTTCTCGCGCAGCACTTCGAGGCGCTCCTCGCGCTGGCTCCCACCGATGATCTCGCCGATCCCCGGCACCAGCAGGTCCATCGCCCGGACGGTGCGCCCGTCCTCGTTCACGCGCATATAGAACGGCTTCAGGGTCCGCGGGTAGTTGTAGACGGTCACCGGACACTTGAAGTGCTCCTCCGCCAGGTACCGCTCGTGCTCGCTCTGCAGGTTGTCACCCCAGACCGCCGCGTGCTCCCACTGCCGGCCCGACTTGGCCAGCAGCTCGATCGCCTCGGTGTAACTGCAGCGCTGGAACGGCCGCTCGAGCACGAAGTCGAGCCGCGCAAGCAGGCCCTGGTCGACGAACCTGCCCAAGAACTCCAGGTCGCCCGCGCAGTGCTGGCGGACGTCCCGGATCAGGTGCTTCACGAACTCCTCCGCCAGCGTCATATTGCCCTCCAGGTCGCAGAAGGCCATCTCTGGCTCGATCATCCAGAACTCCGCCGCGTGGCGGGAGGTGTTCGAGTTCTCCGCCCGAAAGGTCGGGCCGAAGGTGTAGACGTTCGACAGCGCGCACGCGAACACCTCCGCCTCCAGCTGGCCGCTCACGGTCAGGTACGCCTTCCGCGCGAAAAAGTCCTGGCGGAAGTCGACGTCCCCCGCTTCGTTCATCGGTGGGTGCGAAGCGTCGAGGGTGGTCACGCGGAACAGCTCCCCCGCGCCCTCGCAGTCGCTGGAGGTGATGATCGGGGCGTGCACGTACGCGAAGCTCCGCTCTTGGAAGAATTGGTGCACCGCGTAGGCTAGGCGGCTGCGGATCCGGAACACGGCGCCGAACAGGTTGGACCGGGGCCGCAGGTGCGCGATCTCGCGCAGGAACTCCAGGGTGTGACCCTTTTTCTGCAGCGGGTAGGTCGCGTCCGCCTCGCCCACGATGGTCAGCATCTCGGCCACCACCTCCCATTTCTGGCCCGCCCCCTGCGACGCCACCAGCCGCCCGCGCACCTCCACGGCCGCGCCGGTCGAAGCCCGCGGCAGGTCCGCCGCGTAATTCGGCAGCGTCGCCGGGGCGATCACCTGGATGCCCTTGAGCGAGGAACCGTCATTCAGCTCCACGAATGAAAAGCCCTTGGCATCGCGCCGGGTGCGGACCCAGCCCTGTAGCCGGATCGCGTCGGCCGGGCCGGTCGCGAGGAGGGCGTCTTTGACGAGGGTGCGGGAGAGGGACATACGGAGGGGGGAGGAAAGCCCCGGTCGGCCGCCAAGGCAAATCCGCGCGCGCCGCGGCGCTCAGCCGGCCAGCGCGCGGGCGGCCCGCAGGGTGGGCAGCACGGCCGCGCACGCCGCGTCGTTGTCCAGCGCGTTCAGCTTGGCATTGAAAGGCTCGCACCGCGCCGGCCCGGCATAACCCATCGCCCGCAGGGCCCCCACGAACGGCGCCGCCGGGATCACCCCCGTCGCCAGCGGCAACTCGCGCGCGTTGTCCTTCTGCAGCGCCTTCGGCACGCCCGCCGGCGCATCGTTCAGGTCCACGCTGACCACGTCCTCCGCCCGCAGCGCCCGCAGCTCCTCCGCGGTGTCGCCAGCGGTCCACCAGTGCCAGGTATCGAGCACGAGGCCGACGTTGCCCGTGCCAATCGCGGCGATCAGCTCCCGCGTCTCGGCGAGGGTGTGGACGAACGGATATCGTTGGCCGACGAGGAGCAACTGGGTGCCCACATACTCGAGCCCCAGCCGGATCCCGTGCTCGCCGAGGACCCGCGCGACCTCGCGCAGGCGCGCGGCGTGGCGGTCAAAGTTGGCCCGGTAGGTGAGCTCGGCGTGACTGGGCGAAAGCCAGGTGCCGACGCGGTCGGCCCCCGTCCGGCGCAGCGCGGCCGCGATCGCCGGCAGCTTGCCCAGACCATCGCGGAACGTCGCCTCGTCCTTCCGGAAATCCACCGTTAGGCCCGCCGCCGCCCACTGCAGTCCCTTCGCGCGCAGGTCCGCCACCACCTCGTCGACCTGCCCCGCCGCCAGGCCGGCCAGCTCGGTGCCGCGCGGCTCGACGGACTCGAAGCCGTGCCGCGCCGCGAGGGCGTTCAGCTCCCGCTGGTTCGGCACGGTGACGCCGATGCTGCCGGGCACGAGGGCGAGGGTCATCCCGAACGAGGTGGGAGCGGCGGCGCGGGCCAGCGGGGCGAGGGCAGCGGTCTGGAGGAAGGTGCGGCGGTGCATCGGGGTTTTCCGGCACGCAAACGGCCCGCCGGCCCTTTGGCGACTCAAAGCCGCCGCGCCCACATTGCGGTTGTCACCCGCGCCGCGGGCTGGCGTTTTGCCCCCTCTCCCCCTCTCCCCCGGTCCCTCCCCGCCGATGCCCTCCCGCCCCGTGCATTCCCGCCGTTCCTTCCTACGCTTGAGCGCCGCCGCCGCGTGGTGCGGCCCCCAGATCGTCGCCTCGGGCGTCCTCTGCGGTGCCACCGCCCCGAGCCGCCGCCTCAATGTGGCCGTCATCGGATGCGGCAACCGCTCCCGCACCCTCATCCCGGCCCTCCTCGAGGAGGGCGTGAACATCGCGGCGCTCTGCGATGTCGAGGCCGCCCAGATGCGCGGGCTGAAGTCCGGGGCGCCCGCGCGCGACGGCAAGAAGCGCAAGGGCGGGGACTTCGCCTCCGGGATCGCCCGGGCGCGGGAATACGGGGATTTCCGGCGCCTGCTTGAGGGGGAACCCAACCTTGACGCCGTCGTCATTGCGGTGGGCCAGCGCTGGCACCAGCCGATGAGCGCCGCCGCCCTCGGGGCCGGGCGCAACGTGTTCTGCGAGAAACCCCTCGCCCACAGCGTGGCCGAGGCCCGCGCGATGGCCCGCCTCGTTCAGGGCACCAAGCTGGTCACCCAGGTCGGCACGCAGGGCGGCGCCACCGACGCCTTCCGCCGCAGCATGGAGATCATCCAGGTCGGCCTGCTCGGGCCTGTGCGCGAGGTGCACTGCTGGATGGACCGCACGTTCCCCCCCAGCACCCGGGTCGCCCGCGATGCCGACCCGTTGCCCGCGGACCTGAACTGGGACGCCTGGTGCGGCCCCTCGTCGGTTCATCCCTTCAAAGAACATTACCTCGGCGGCTGCCTGCAGTGGGGACGCTGGCTGGACTACGGGGACGGCCACCTCGCCGATATGGGCGCCCACGCGCACAACCTGCCGCTGCGGGCCCTCGAACTTGGCGCCCCGGTCAAGGTGGCGGTCAAGTCCTCCGAGCCGGCCCTCGATTCCTATCCGGCCGAGAACAGCTTCCGGTGGGATTTCGCGGCCCGGGGAAAGTACCCGGCCGTGAGCGTCTGGTGGCACGACGGTCCCCGCGCGGCGCCGCCGGCGGAGCTGACCCGCGATCTGGTCGCGACCTACGGCAAGGTCCCGACCAACGGCTGCCTCTTCCTCGGGGAAAAGGGCATCCTCTGCGCCGATGCCTGGGGGCAGAAGGGCGTGATGCGCCTCCGTGGCGACGCGAGCCCCAAGTGCCGCGGCGTGCTCGACCACGAGGCCCAGCGCAACCTGCCGGCAGTCTACCCGCGCACCCCGGGCCAGAACCACCTCGCCGAGTTCCTCGAGGCCTGCAAGGGCGGGCCGCCCACCTTCCAGAACTTCGAGGTCGCCGCACGCGCGGCGGAATTCGGCATGACCGGCATCGTCGCCCTCCGCGTCGGCCGCGAGATCACCTGGGACAGCGCCGCCCTCAAGGCCCCGGGCTGCCCCGAGGCCGACCGCTGGATCCACCTGCCGCAGCGGCGCGACTGGCTGGCCTGAGCCCACGCCGTGCCCGACGTCGCCCCCGGCGGTTGGAATCGCCCCCGGCCCGTTCTCCCCGCGCCGGCTCGACCTCGCGCCCGCCCGCCGCACAGTCGGGCGACTTCCCGTATGGCTCCCGCCCGCTCCGCGCTCGCCCAGGCCGCCCTGCTTGCCGGCCTCCTCACCCTCCCGCCGCCCGCCCGCGCCGGCGCCGCCCCGGCCCCGGCCGCCACCCTGATCGCCTCCCCCGAGGAGGGCTGGCCCCAGTTCCGCGGCCCGCGCCGCGACGGGATCAGCGACGAACGCGGCCTGCTCCCCGAATGGCCCGCGGGCGGCCCGCCGCTGGTCGCCACCGTCACCGGCCTCGGCAAGGGCTTCTCGTCCCCGGTCATCTCCGGCGGCCGGATGTTCCTTACGGGCGACTTCGGCGCCGAGTCGCGAATCCTTGCGTTCGACCTCACCGGGCGGCCGCTCTGGAGCGTCGCCAACGGCGGGTCGTGGCTCAACCAGTATCAGGGCGCGCGCGGCACCGTCGCGATCCGCGGCGGTCGGCTCTACCATCAGAACGCCCACGGGCGCGTGGTCTGCCTTGAGGCCGCCACCGGCCGTGAACT
>VHCI01000032.1 GCA_016871775.1 Verrucomicrobiota bacterium
CAGGCGGCGGTACCGGCCGGCGGGGCCTTGACGGTCTTGGTGGAGGACGCCGCCGGCAACGGGTCGGCCCCCAGCGCTCCCACCCTCCTCACCACCGACTTCAACCCTCCTTCCGTCGCGGTCACGGTTCCGAATCAGGTGCGCGTGGGCGAGAGCGGATCGGTGAGTTTCCTTTTCAACAAGCCGGTCGCCGGCTTGGATGCGGCGGCCCTGCTCGTCAGCGGGGGCTCGGTCTCGAACCTCTCCGGCTCCGGTATCCAATACACGGCGCTTTTCACGGCTGTGCCCGGCAGTGCCACCCGGGCAATCGTCACCGCTCTCCCGGGCTTTGCGCGGGATCTGGCGGGGAATCCCAGCCTGCGCTCGGAGGAGGCTTCTTTCCGGCTGGAACCGGCGAGTGCGGCTACTGTGGTCGGGCTATCATCACCCACGGTCGACGGGTCTTACCGCGCCGGAAGCGTGATCTCCATCGAGGTGAATTTCACGAATCCGGTCACGGTCAGGGGCAGCCCCGTGCTTGATCTTGCCGTGAAGCCGGCCCGCCGGGCGGTGTACGCCTCCGGGTCCGGAGGAACGACGATCACGTTCCGATACGAGGTTAGAGAAGGGGACCGCAGTGACCGCCTGGATCACGCCGGCGTCACCGCGCTATCGTTGAATGACGGGGAGATCGTCAACCTTTCCGGTGTTGCGGCAGGGCTGGTGCTTCCCGCGCCGGGCGCCGCCGGCTCCCTCGCGGCCGGCCGCTCCATCCGGGTTGATACTCGTTCGCCGGTGGCCGTGATCAGGTCCAGCCGTCCATCTTTGCGAACGGGCGAGACCGCCACGATCAGCTTCGAGCTCAGCGAGGACTCGGGGGATTTCACAGCCGCCGATGTCAAGGTCACCAACGGCTCCCTGAGCGGCTTTGCCGGCAGCGGCCGGAATTACTCCGCCACTCTGACCCCGGAATCGGCGGTGTCGGGAGGCGCGGGCATCGTGATTGATGCCGGTGCGTTCACGGACGCTGCCGGCAACCCCAACCTGCCCGCGGCGCTCCGGCTTGATGACCTTCGGTTCGCGTGGGTCTCCACCTTGGGTGGAACCCTGCGCGACGAGGTTAGCGCCACGGTTCTGGATCGCGAAGGGAATGTTTACGTGGCGGGGCGCTTCAGCGGCAGCACTGCCTTCGACCCAGCGAACCCCGCCTCCGTCACGTCCGCGCAAGGCGCCACCGATGCATTCGTGACCAAGTTTGATCGCACGGGAAAACTCCTCTGGGCGCGCTCATTTGGTGGGGCGGGTGCGGATGAGATCCGTTCCGTCGCCGTCTCACCGCTCGGGAGCGTGGTCGCGACGGGATCGTTCGGCGGCAAAGTCGACTTTGATCCCGGTCCGGCGGTGAGCGAACTGACCGCCGTCGGTGAGGCCGACGTTTTTGTGCTCAGCCTTTCCCCCTCCGGTTCCCTCGATTGGGTGCGAGCGATCGGCGGTACCGGTGCCGACTCGGGCCTAGGGGTGGCGGTGGACGGGGACGGCTTCGTCCTCGTCGCCGGCGGTTTCGAGGGCCAGGTGGATTTCGATCCCGGCGTGGGCCAGCGGTTGCTGGGTTCGGCGGGGGCGCAGGACGGATTCGTGATGAAGCTCGGACCTGAGGGAGGCTTCCGCTGGGCGCATGCGATCGGATCCACGGGCAGTGATGAAATCCGGGCTTTGGCCGCCGATGACGCCGGTAATTCCTATGTCGGAGGGACGTTCTCCGGCACGGTGGATTTCGGCTTCAGTGCCGGTAAGCGGGCGTTGGTCGCGCGCGGAAGCCGGGATGGATTTGTCGCGAAGTACGGTCCCGGAGGGGAGCTTTCCTGGGTCTTGCAGTTCGGACGCTCGGGCGAAGCGGCTGTGAATGCGCTAGCCGTCGCTGATGGCTCGATCCTAGTGGCCGGCAATTACCGTGGGGAGATGGACGGGGATCCTGGGGTGGGGGAGCGGTTGTTGGGATCGGAAGGCGGGGTGGAGGGTTTTGTGGTGAAGTTGGACGCCGGGGGAGCGCACGGATGGAGCCACCGTTTTGGGGGAAGCGGGGACGAGTCTTTGACGAGTGTGGCGGTGGACGAGCGAGGCGGGGTGTACGTGGGAGGGATGTTCCACGGGGAAGTGGACTTTGATCCGGGCAGCGGGACAGCGAAGCAGGTGGCGAACGGCGGCGGGCAAGAAGGCTTCGTGGTGAAGCTGGAGGGGACGGGAGCGTACGTTTGGTCGAAGGTGTTCGGAGGCGCGGCGGATGACCACGTGCAGTCGGTGGCGGTGGACCGGGCGGGGGATGTGTACCTTGGGGGTTACTACGCCGGGGTGGTGGACTTTGATCCCGGGATGGGGGAGGCGGTGTACGCGTCGTCGGGTGGATACGACGCGTTCGTGGTGAAGCTGACGACCGCGGGAGCGATGCGGGTGGACACGCAGGCGCCGCAGGTGGCGGGGGTGGTGCGGCGGATGCCGTTGGAGGCCGCCGTGACGGCGACGAGTGTGGCGTACCAGGTGAGGTTCAGCCGGGAGGTGACAGGGGTGGACGCGGGGGACTTTAACGTGACGACGACGGGAGGATTGAGCGGAGCGGTGACGGCGGTGGCGGCGGTGAACGCCGGGGAGTACGTGGTGGTGGCGGGCAACCTGCAGGGAAGCGGGACGGTGAGGTTGGACTTGAAGTCCACGGGGACGGGGATCACGGACCTGTCGGGCAACGCGTTCGCCGGAGGGTACACCCTCGGGGCGACTTACACGGTGACGGCGGCCGCGACGCAGCCGGAACTGGGGGGAAGCGCGAGCGCCGGGGGGACGTACGGCAGCGCCTTCAATTACGCGGTGACGGCCAGTCGCGCGCCGCAGGGCTACACGGCGGTGGGGTTGCCGTCGGGGTTGAGCATCAACACGGCGAGCGGAGTGATCAGCGGGACGCCGCGGGAGGCGGGGGTGTTTGCGGTGGGGCTGGGCGCGCTGAATCTGGGCGGCCAGGGGCAGGGGGTGGTGGTGGTGACGGTGGGGAAGGCGCCGCTGAAGGTGACGGCGGTGGACGCGAGCCGGGCGTACGGGCAGGGGAATCCGGCGTTCACGGTGAGGTACGAGGGATTGGCGGCTGGGGACACGGCCGGGGTTTTGACGAAGGCGCCGGAGGTGACGACGCTGGCGGGGCCGAGGTCACCGGTAGGAGAGTACCCCCTGGTGGCCGGCGGAGGAGTATCGGACAAGTACGCCTTTGAATACGCGGCCGGGGTGCTGCGGGTGAGGGCGGCGGAGGTGGGGCTCGCCCTGGGGAACCTGACGGCGGTGTACACGGGGCAGGGGCTGGCGCCGACGGTGGTGACGAGTGTGCCGGGAGTGGAGGTGAGGTACACGTTCAACGGGGCAAGCGCTAGGCCGGTGAACGCCGGCACGTACACAGTGGTGGCGACGCCGGCGGACGGGAACTACACGGGCAGCGCGACGGGCACCTTCACCATCGAGCGCGCCCCGCAGTACGTCGTTTTCGCACCGCTGCCCGAAACGCCGCTGGCTTCCATCCCGACCAATGTCGTGCTGCAGAGCTCCGCTTCCTCGAACCTCCCTGTGAGTTTGAGGCTTGTGAGTGGTAGCGTGGGCTCGCTCTCCGCCGAAGGTCAACTCACCGGCATTCCTTCCGTGGGAACCGTGACGGTCCAGGCGGTGCAGGCCGGGAATGCGAATTATCTGGCCGCCACCGAGACCGGTCTGGCGCTGGATGTCACGAAGAAGAACCAGTACGTCGAGTTTTCACCCATCCCGGACCTGACCGTGACTTCCAGCGCAGTCGAATTGAAGGCGGTTTCGTCCTCGGGCCTGGAGCCGACGTTCTCGGTGCTCAGCGGGCCGGCGACCCTCAATGGGAAAGTGATCACGCCCACCGGGGCCGGGACGGTGGTGGTGAAGGCCGTGCAAACGGGGGACGCCACCTACAATCCCGCCCAAGAGCGTTTGCAGTCATTCCGCGTTCTGCTGCTTGCGCAGAGCCTGACTTTCCCAGCGTTGGGCACCGCTAGCTATGGCGACGCGCCGGTCGCCCTCCGCGCTTCGACCGACTCCCGACTGCCGGTTTCTTACTCCGTGCTTTCGGGCCCCGGAATCGTGACCGACGGCACGCTAGCGATCACGGCGGCGGGTGAAATCGTGGTGCGCGCCACGCAGTCGGGCAACGGCACCTACGCCGCTGCGGCGCCGCTGGAGCAGGTCCTTATCGTGGCGCCGCGTCCGCTCCGCGTCGGCGTGAAGCCCGTGACACGGTCTTTCGGTGTCGCGAACCCCGTGTTTGAGCTCACTTACGACGGTTTTCTCGCCGGCGACGGGGTGGCCGGGCTCGAGTCATTGCCGACGGTCAGCGCGGGGGCGAGTGAATCCTCGCCGGCTGGCGTCTACGGCTTGAGCCTCTCAGGCGGTCGCTCCTCGAAATACCGTTTCGTGTTCACGCCCGGGCAACTTACGGTCGTCAAGGCGCCGCAGACCCTCGCTTTTGAGAGCCTGCCCAACCAGGCCCTCGGCAACGCGCCGTTCACCCTTGGCGCGGCGGCGAGTTCCGGGCTGCCCGTGGCCTACCAGCTGGTCAGCGGTCCGGCCACCATCTCCGGAAACCAGGTGGCTCTCCTCGCCGCAGGCCGCGCCGTAATCCGCGCCACGCAGCCCGGTAATGGCAATTTCGAGGCGGCGTTGCCGGTTGAGCAGGCATTCGATATTGCGGAGCGGATTCAGGTGATCGCGCTCAACTCAGCCGCGAAGGATGGCTATTACCGGGCGGGACAGTCGGTGGAAATCACCGTCTCCTTCTCCGGCATCGTGAATGTCACCGGCACGCCCGCGCTACGGCTCAATTCCGCGGCGCAGCGTTCCGCCACTTATCTTTCGGGCTCGGGAACCAACGTCCTCACCTTCGGCTATCAGATTCAGGCTGGGGATTCCGCCGCAAATCTGGACGCCGCGGGCTCAGGCGCCCTGACCGGAGCCATCGCCAGCGCGGCCGGCGTCGCCGCGCCGTCGCTGGTCGTGCCGGTCGGCTCCGCCGCGGGGGCGCTCGCGCGCGCCCGCAGCATCATCGTCGATACCGCCGCGCCCCTGCCGCCCACATTCAACATGCCGCTGTTCGTCGGAACGCGGCGTCCGCTCCTCAGCGGGCAGGCGGAGCCGATATCCGTGGTGCAGGTCTTCCGAGGCGGCGGCGTTGTGGCGTCCGCAACGGCGGACGCGGCGGGCGCCTGGAGCGCCACCGCCCTGGCCGATCTGCCAGAGGGCGGGAATGAAATTTCCGCGCGCGCCACGGATGTCGCCGGTAACACCGGGGCGCTTTCCGCCATCGTCGTGCTGGAGGTCGACCTCTCGGTGCCCGCCGCGCCGGTGATCGTCACTTCTGGTGCATTCAACGTGGTGCGGCCCATCATCCGCGGCACCGCGGCCGCCGGCTCCTCCGTCACGGTGCTCCGCGCGGGATCGTCCGTCGGCGCGGGCGTCGCCGCGTCGGACGGCTCCTGGTCCGTTGATCTCGCGGCCGATTTGCCGGTCGGGGTGAACCGCCTGACGGCCGTCGCGAGGAACCGTGCCGGCACCGCGAGCGTGGCCTCGGTCGAGGCGAGTGTGGAGATCGATTTGACCCCGCCCGCCGCGCCAGCCTTCACTCTTTCTGGCCCGGTCATCGGGGCGAGGGTCCCCATCACGGGAACCGCGGAGCCGCTCGCGGCCGTTTCGCTGTTCGACGAAAAGACCGAGATCGGCTCGGCCCGCGCCGCCGCGAATGGGCAATGGTCGATCACCCCCCGCGTGGCGTTGCCCGCCGGTCAACGGTCGTTGTCGGCGGTGGCCCGGGATGCGGCCGGCAACGCGGGGCCCGCCTCTCCGCCGTTGGCCGTCAAGGTGGATCCGTATCCGCCGGTAGCTCCGGTCATTAATGCCCCACAGTTTTCATCCTCCGCCCGTCCCCAGATCTCGGGTCGGGCGGAGGCCGCCAGCACGGTGCGGCTTTATGACGGCAACAAGGTGGTGGCCGAGGTGGTGGCGGCGGCGGACGGAGCCTGGGCCTTCACCCCGGGCGAGCCTTGGACGGAGGGTTCACATCCGCTGACCGCGGTCGCGATCGACGCGGCCGGTAATATCAGCGGTTTCTCCCCGCTAAGCCTGCTTATCGTTGACTCGGTGGTTCCGGCCGCGCCCGTCTTCACGGCCGCCTCTTTCGCGGTGACGAAGCCTGCGATCCGCGGCACCGGCGAGCCGTCCGCGGCCATCCGCCTGCTGCGGGGAGAGCAGATCGTCGGCTCCGGTACCGCCAACAGCGCGGGTGAGTGGACGATTGTCCTCTCCGTGGCATTGAACGAGGGCCAGAACCAGATTTCCGCCGTCGCCACCGATCTCGCGGGGAACGTTAGCGCGACGTCCAGCCCCGTCGCGATCACTTACAACCCGCTCGTTCCGGACGCGCCGGCCTTCGCCCGCGCCTCGATCCTGACCAACTCCATCGCGCCTCTGATTGAGGGTACGGCCACGCCCGGGCTGATGGTTGCGGTGAAGAAAGGCGACTCGGTGCTCGGCGAAGTTCAGGCCGACAACGCGGGCCGCTGGTCTCTCCGGCCTGGCCAAGCGCTTCCCGAAGGCCTGCACTTGCTGACCGCCTTCGGGAGGAGCGGAACAACCAGCAGTTCGGGCTCGGCCGCGCTGGAGTTGCGGATTGACCTGACGGCCCCGCCGGCCCCCTCCGTTCAGTTCAGCACACCGACGCGGCAGACCAAGGTGACATTCACCGGGGCGGCCGAGGCGCGCTCCTATGTCCGCATTTACCTGAACAATGATCTCCTCGGCGGCACGTTGGTACCCGCCACCGGTCAATGGACCTTCTCCTCCGCCCGCTCTTTCGCGGAGGGATCCTACCAAGTTCAGGCCACGGCGGAGGACGAGGCCGGCAATGTCAGCCCCCGCTCCGCTGAGGTCGGGCTGGTCATTGACCGCACGCCTCCCTCCGCGCCCTCCGTGTCTTCCGCCGGCTTGCAGAATTCGTCGCGGCCGTCGTTGGCTGGTCGAAGCGAGCCCCTCGCCGCGATCGAGATTTACCGCGGCGCGGTGCTGATCGGGAGCGGCAGCTCGGCACCGGACGGCGGGTGGACGCTGACGGTTTCGACTTCCCTCGCTGAAGGTGAGCACGAGCTGGAAATCCGGGCGGTAGATGCGGCGGGGAACCGAAGCGAGCCCCGGACCTCCGTCATTCGCATCGACACGACCGCGCCTGCTCGCCCCGTCCTCGACCCCGTTTCGCCTTACCAGAACAAGGCGCGGCCCGAGTTCTCCGGAACCGCTGAGCCGGGCGCACGCGTGGTGCTCCAGGAAGGCGCGGTTGAAATCGGCCGCGCCACCGCGGGGGCCGATGGCACCTGGCGTTTGGCGGCTGAAGCCGATCTTTCTGATGGCCGGCACTCGGCTTCCGCGTTCGCGATCGACGAGGCCGGCAACCGGAGCCCCGCCACGACAGCGGTTTCCTACGACATCGATACCGTTGCCCCGGCGGCGCCGGCATTCTCGGCCACGCGGGAGTACACCTCCGCTTACCCGGCCATCCGCGGCACAGGCGAGGTGGGCGTGACGGTGCAGCTGCGCTTGGGAACGCTCCTGCTGGGGTCTACCGTCGTCGATGAGGCGGGACAATGGGTGGTCACGCCGTCGAATCCCCTTAGGAGAGGTGCGAATGCGTTGACCGCCGCCGCCCGTGATTCCGCGGGCAACCCGAGTCTCACCGCCACCGCCGCCATCTTCACGATCAGCCTGTCCGCGCCCGCGGCGCCGGTCATCCTTGCATCCGGCTCCTCCAACTCGCGGCGGCCGGAGATTTCCGGATTGGCGGAATCCGGTGGCACCGTGCGGATCTTCGACGGCGGCGTCCTGCTGGGCAGTGCGCTGGTGTCCAGCGCTGGTGAGTGGTCCTTCGTCCCCACGGCCGACCTTAACCCGGGCGCGCGCGTGCTCAGCGCCACCGTGACCGATTCGGGAGGTACGGTGAGCGCGCTCTCGGCGGAGGTTCGCCTCGAGATCGACGTGACCGCGCCCGCGGCTCCGACGATCGATGCGCTGGCGGCGACCAGGGTTCCAAAGGTCGTGATCACGGGCAACGCCGAGGCCCGAGCCGAGGTTTCCTTGTTTGATGGCGCGGTCCTTCTCGGCCGGGTCACCGCCACCGCCGGCGGACGCTGGACACTTTCGCCCGCCCCCGAGTTTTCGGAGGGAGCGCATCCGCTCACCGCTGTCGCCAAGGATCCCGCGGGCAACACCGGCCCGGCCTCCGCGGTCGTCTCCCTAGTCGTGGACTTTACGCCTCCGGCCGCTCCTTCGGTCAACGCGTTTGTCTCCCCGACCTCCGCCTCCCGCCCGGTTCTGGCCGGCCGGGGCGAGGCCGGGGCGACCGTTCGCCTGCTTCGTGGGGTTGACATCGTCGGATCGTCCTTGGTCAGCCAGACCGGCGATTGGACCGTCACTCCCACCGCCGCGCTGCCGGATGGCACGCACACCATTCTCCTAGTTCAGGTGGATCGAGCCGGCAACGTGGGCGCCTCGGCTTCTCGAACCCTGGTGATCGACACCGTCGCTCCTGGCGTGCCGACGGTATTTCCGCTCAACTCGACCTCGGCCACGCCGGTTCTTCGCGGCCTTTTCGACATCAACGACACGGTGGTGCTGACCGTCACCCTCGACGGCACGACCTACTCGTCGCTGAACGGCGAGGTCACCCTTGCCCGCGGCAACGGAGAGTGGGAGTGCCCGGTTCCCGTGCGGAACGCGCTTCGCGCCGGCACGTATTCGGCGGATGTCGTCGCGCGCGATGCTGCCGGAAACGCGAGCGCCGACCTCACTTCCGGGGAGGTCCTCATCGGCCCGCGCAGCGCCACTTTTGCGCCGACCTCTCCCAAGGTGCGGCCGGTCTCCGATCTAGCCCTGCGGCGCCGCGTTCTTTCCCTCGCCCCGGTCAACGTTAATCTCGCCGAGTTGTTCGTCGATCCCGCGGGCCGCGATCTGGGATTTGTCCTCCGCGAGTTTTCCTTTGGGTCGGGGACCATCGCGGGGACGGTGCTCACCGCGCGCTTCCGTGATGATATGCCGGGCTACGCGACCGCGAGGGTGCTGGTCACCCCGGCCGGTGGCACGCAGGATGAGTCGATCGTCTTTTCCGTGACCTTTGTGCTCGATACCGATGACGACGGCATCGCCGATATCGATGAGGAGAACAGCGGTGACTTCAACGGCGACGGCCAGCCCGATGTAGCCCAAAAATCGGTCGCCACGTTCAAGGTCGCCAAAACGGGCTCCTCCGCCAGCGACCTCATGTCGGTCGTGGTCGGCAGCTTCGCCGCGGCTGATCCGCGGGGGGACCGCAACGGCGTGGTGGTGGACTCCGGCGCCGTGCTTCGCAGTGTGAAGTCCTTCTCGGTGGAGGAGTTCGATGCGAAGCCAAAGGACTGGACGGCACTTTCACCTGTCGTGCAGTTTGAAATGGCGAACGCCCTGCTGAAGCCCGACGGCTCGGTGGAACTGGTCATAACCGTCCCGGCGGGCAGCCAGGCTCCGACCAAAATCTTCAAGTTTGGCTACGAGAGCGCTTCCGCCGTCGTGAAGACATTCTACCCCTTCGATTGGGATGGTCGGACGGGCGCGCGATTCATCGATACAAACGGCGACGGTCGCGCCGATATCATCCGCATTATCTATCGGGACGGCGAGCGCGGCGACGATGATCGCCTCGCCAACGGCATCATTGTCGACCCCATCGTGGTGGCAGGAGAATCATCGACGACGGCGGCGCCGGTGATCGTCGGGCTCAGGCCCAGTTCGGTGGTGAATCCTCCGGTCATCTCCGGCACCGCGGTCCCCGGAGCCACGATCCAGGTGTACGACGGGGATCAATTGCTGGGCTCAACGCTCGCCAACGGTTCCGGTGCATGGGCTTTCACCCCGCCGACCGCCCTGGCTGAGGGCCCCCACATCTTCGGTGCCTCCGCCGTGCTGGCACCTTCGGCGGTCAGCGCTCTCAGGTTGGCTTCTCAGGAAATCATTCCGCTTTCCGCCGCCGCACCGGTCAACTCGGTGCCGGCCGCCCGGACGGTGGACGAGGATGCCGCGCTGGATTTCAGCGGGGCGGCCGCGGTCAGCGTCGCCGACCGGGACGATAACCTCACGGGAACACAGCTGACCGTGACGAACGGCACGCTTTTCGTGAATCTCGCCGGCGGCGCGGTGCTCAGCGCGGGATCGAACAACTCCGCCGCGTTGTCGCTGGCCGGTTCGCGGACGCAAATCAACGCGGCGCTCGCGACGCTCATTTATCAGGGCGCGCTTAATTTCAACGGCAGCGACACGCTGACGGTGGTGGCAACGGACGCGCTGGGAGCGACGGACACCGACACGGTGGCGATCACGGTGACACCGGTGAACGACGCGCCGGTTAGCTTGGTACCTGAAGCGCAGACGGTGGCGGAGGACAATGCCCTCGCGCTCAGCGGGGCCGCGGCGATCAGTGTGGCGGACGTTGATGGAAACCTAGTGAGCGTGCGGCTCACGGTGGTGAATGGCACGCTGGCGGTGACCGTGGGCGCGACGGGAGCGACGATCAGCGCTGGGGCGAACACGAGCGCGTCGCTGACGCTCGCCGGCACCGCGGCCCAGCTGAATGCTGCGCTGGCCACGCTGGTTTATCAGGGCCAGCGCGATTTCAATGGCCTCGAGAGGCTGACCGTGGTGGCGACGGACTCGCTGGGCGCGACGGGCGCGGGTACCCTGTTGATTACGGTGACGCCAGTTACGGACCCTCCCGTACTCAGCGACTCATCCATTTTTGGGAACCTAGTCACGCTGCGCGGTTACGCTGAGGCATCGGTCCTGATCAAGTTGTACGTTGAAGGGGCGCTCGCCGCCTCGGTGCGCGCGGACGCGCAAGGCTCTTGGTACTTAGCTTTCTCGAGGCCACCGGGTTCATATACCCTCCAGGCCGCGGCCACGGACAACCTCGGCAACGCAAGCCCCCTTACCAATTTTGCTCGGATCACGATCCCAGAGAGCTTGCGTGCCGCCCAGACGATCAGCTTTCCCGCTCCCGCGGGCGTCACCGTGGGAAGTCGAACTGCCCTTTATGCAACGGCATCGTCAGGGCTGCCAGTTGAGTTTGCGGTGGTGCGCGGGCCCGGCCGAATCGAAAACGGGATTTTGGTGGCGCTTGAGCGCGGCACTATCGTAGTGAGCGCTTCGCAGGCCGGCAATGCAGCCTACACGTCGGCGCCCGATGTGGAGCGATCCTTCAACGTGGAGCGCTCTCCGCAGACGATCGCGTTCGAGGTTGGATCGGCGGGCACGGTTGGTGCCTCGCTGCCGCTGAAGGCGGTGGCGACGAGCGGTCTTCCGGTCCTAATTGAGCTTCTCAGTGGTCCCGCCCGCATCGAGTCCGGATTGCTTGTCCTCACCGCGGCGGGAGACGTGGTGGTGCGCGCCTCCCAGCCGGGAAATGCCAACTACGCGCCCGCCTCCGCCGTCGAGCGGCGGGTGCAAGTAGCGGCCGGAGCCCCCCAGACTTTTCTGGCGGAGGTTGTCGACGGGAAGCAGGCCGGGCGGCGTGGCCGGGCAGCCGCCTTTGTGCCAGCCGACGGCCGTTCGGCGACGGTGTTGCTCTTGGCGCCGGCAGCCGGCTTGCAGGGAGCTTTCACTGTGCAGCTCGCCGCGGACGGCGCCTTCACCGTGCAGGTCACTGTGGCGGCCTCGACCCCCGGACAGGTCTCCCTCCGGGGCGCGGTGCGCGACGGACAACTCACCCTCGACTTTTCCGAACTGGGTCTGACGGCTGCGGCGCGCGCTTTGCCGGCAACTGGCCCTGGCGCGTCCGTGACTGGCGCCTACCGGGCCGATCTCCTGGGCACGCTGCAGGGCAGTGTCCAGGCGATCGCCCTGCCTTCGGGACAAACCGCCTTGCTGCTGCAATCGCCGGAAGGAATGTTTGGAGGAGTTCTCGACCTTCGGGCCGACTTAACCTTTGCCGGAGCGATCTCTGGCGTCACCGATTCTGCGGAGATCAGAGGCTCGCTTTCGCCCGATAGCGGCGCCCTGAAGGGCAGTTTCAAACTCCCGAACCAGGTTCAGGCCGACTTCTCGGGTCTTTCCTCCGCCCTTCCGGCCACCGGCCGCCTCATCAATTTGTCTTCGCTGGCGCGTTCCGGAACCGGCGACGGCACGCTGATCGCCGGATTTACGGTCCAAGGTGCTCCTGAGCGAGCTTTCCTGATTCGCGGGGTGGGACCGTCACTCGCCGTTTTCGGCGTTCCCGGGTTCGCGTTGAATCCGCGTCTTCGGCTGTATCAGGGAACAGCGTTATTGGCGGAAAACGATGATTGGCACGCCGGCCCCGCCGGATCCGGAGGCGTCAGGACAGTTTCCTCTCGGGTCGGTGCCTTCCCGCTGGCGGAGGGTTCAGCCGACGCGGCGTTGCTCTCGGTGGTGGGCTCCGGCTCCTACACCGTGCACGTCGAATCGGGTGGTGCGGACGGCGTGGCGTTGGCGGAAATTTACGACACGGGAACCACAAACGTTTCTTCACTCACCAATTTGGCCGTTCGCTCGACCCTCGACGCGGCGGGCGGGACGCTCACGGTCGGCTTCGTGATCGATGGCAACGCGCCGCGGCGACTGTTGGTGCGCGCGATCGGCCCCGGCCTAGCGCAATTCGGCGTCGCCGGCGTGGTGGAAGACCCCCGGCTGGTCGTCCGACGGGAGGCCGCGATCGTGGCGGAAAACGAAAATTGGAACACGGCGGAAGCCTTGGGGATCGCCGCCGCCGCGCGGCTGGTGGGTGCTTTCGGCCTTCCCGCAGGCAGCAAGGATGCCGTTCTGTTGCTCACGCTGCCACCCGGAGCCTACACCGCCCAGATGTCGGATGCTTCTGGTGGAGGGGTGGGATTGGTGGAGGTTTACCAACTGCCGTGAGAAGCGTGCGATGAATCCCCATTACCGAATGCTGTTCTTCGTCCTCTTCGCCCCGCTCGTTCTGAGGGGGCAAACGGTCAGCGTCTCCCCCGTGGCCTCGACGATCGATACTGCGGCGGGAAGGGTAACGCTGAGCGTTACCCTGACCTACAGCGGTTCGATGGGCTCCATCGGCTTCCAGATCGGTTCGGTGCCCCCGAACTGGACGTTTGTTTCAAAGGGCGGCGCCAATCCGCCGGAGGTCGCACCGTTTCTCGGTGAAATGGGCTCCCTCGGTTTTGCTTACACCTCTATCCCGGCCAGCCCGGCGCGCTTTGAATTCACGGTTGCCCATCCTGCGGGCCTGTCGGGCTCACAGGTATTCTCGGCCGTCTCCGCCATCTTCCGTTTCTCAGAAAACGGCGCCTCAAAACAGCAGATAGTTTCCGCCCCCAATCTGGTCTTTTCCCCTGCCGCCTCGGGGGCCTCAGCCCCCGCCATCTCCGTCCAGCCTTCCGGGGCTTCACTCTCGGTGGGCGGCACCCACACGCTTTCAGTCAGCGCGACCGGATCAGCGCCGCTCGCCTACCAGTGGCGGAGAAACGGGGTGGCGATCGCCGGGGCCACCAACTCCCAGTATGCCATCACCAATGCGGCCGTCGCCTCGGCGGGCTCCTACTCGGTGATCGTTTCGAACGCCGCGGCATCGGTCCTTTCCTCGATCGCCACAATCACCGTTTCCGAAAGTGTCGCTCGCTCTCCGCACGCCGGCGTCCATATCGGATCCCTGAGCGGCGGCGGGGTCTTCGCGCTCCTCGTGCGCGACGATCGCTCCGGCGCCTTTGTGAGTTTCTCCAGTTCCATAAAGAAGGCTCTGGTGGCGTTGGCGGTGAGCGTCGATTCCGCCGGCCGGCTGACAGGATCGACCGGGCCGTCCACTGGAGCCCCTTCGGCGGTCGGGGTTGGGAGTCCCCCGCGGGTGGCATTCGAGGGGGAGTTCCCCCTTGCGGGATCTTTCGGCGCTGACGGTTCTCTGTCCGGTTCCATCGAACGTTTGGGTTTATCCTTCGCTTCGCCTGGTCCGGTCCGCTCCGCCGGTTTGGAGCGCTTCTCGGGTTTTTATGCGGCTGGCTCCGCGGGCGGAACCGCGAGGGGGTACCTCGTCGTCGCCGCTTCCGGGGAAGGTGTCGCGGTGGTTTTCACGGATTCGGGCGAGGACGGTTCGAGGGTGACGGTGGACGCGTCCGGCCGCCTTTCGGGGGGAAATGGCTTTACCGGGGAAATCCGGTCGGCAGGGCTATGGGCCTTGGACTATACCGCGATTGCGGGGGGCCGGATGTCCTTTTTGGGAGCCGAGACCTCCGCGCCGCGGCAGCCCGAGCGGTTGCTGAACATCTCCAGTCGCAGTCCGACGGGGGGAAGCGGCGACTCGCTGATCGCGGGCTTCGTGGTCGGCGGCAACGCTTCCCGCCGTCTGCTCCTGCGGGTCGTTGGTCCGGGGCTATCCGCTTTCGGGGTCAGTGGCTCCCTCCCGGCCGCACGCTTGGAGCTTTATCGGGCCGGTCAGCTTGTGGCATCAGCGAATGACTGGGATGAAGTGCCGGCCAAGGCCGCGGAAACCAGCGCCATTGCCGCCCAGGTCGGTGCCTTCGCGCTCAAGCCGGGCAGTCGCGATGCGGCCCTTTTCGCGGAATTGCTGCCCGGTGCCTACACTCTCGTCGCCGCCTCTCAAACCGGCGCAAGGGGCGTCGCTTTAGTCGAGGCTTACGATGCTGACGCGGGTAAGCCGGCTGGATCCGAAAGGTTCGTCAACATCGCGACCCGGGCCCGCGCCGGAGGGGGCGATGATGCGCTCATCGCCGGGTTCGTTATCTCTGGCGTCGTGCCGAAACGACTACTCGTGCGCGGAGTGGGGCCCGGCCTGGCGCAGTTCGGCGTGGAGGAGGTGCTGGCTCGGACCGAGATCGCCGTGTTTTCAGGCGACCGGGTGGTGACGCGAAACTCGGGCTGGACGGCCGGGCCCGAGCCGGCGGCGATCGCTGCCGCTGCGGCCAAGGTCGGGGCCTTTGCCCTGCCGGCCGGTAGCGCTGACTCCGCCCTGCTGGCTTACTTTTCCCCCGGCGCGTACACCGCGCAGCTTACCGGGCCCGCTGGTACCTCGGGTAACGCTTTGATCGAGGTTTACGACGTACCATGACCAAAGCCCTTTTTCGTAATTTCGCGGGCGCCGCTGTGCATCCGGCATGCTCCCGGCGATTTTCGGGTCACTGCAATGAGGGGCTGTTCAAGGGAACTTTGTTGGGGAATAGGTTTGTGCTACGCGCCACTGCTGTCAGTCTTTCGTGGAGCTTTCTCATGATCCTCCCGCGCTGGCTCCGCTGGTGCCTCCTTCTAGCTTTTTCCGGAGGCGTATTACGGGCGTTTCCGCCCGCCCCCTACTACACGCTTTTCGGCATCGTGCGCGATCAGGTGGGTGCCACCTTGAAAGTCGACGGGGCCGAGCTGATCCTTCTCAAGGACGGGAAGGAGATCGGGCGCTCTCCCGTGTCGAAGGATCTACGCGGAGACTTCAATTACGAGCTGCGGGTCAGCGTGGACCAGAATCTTCCGTCGACGCGGGCCTACAGCGAGAAGGCGGTCGCCGCCGGCGGGCTGATCTCCGTCGTCGTGACCATGAACGGGCTGCAGTTTTACCCCATCGGCGTTTCCGGTTCCTTGCGGGCGACCGCGGGCGGTGAGCGCGTGCGTTTGGATTTGAACCTGGGCGCCGACACCGATGGCGACGGCCTCCCCGATGCTTGGGAGGAATGGCAGCTCTACCTCGCCGGGCGTCGGCCGGGGGTGAACGGTTGGGAGCTTTCGCTCCTCACACGCGACGGCGACTTCGACGGCGACGGCATCTCGAATTTCCACGAGTATATCGCGGGCACCTTTGCCGCCGATCCTTCGGACCGGTTTGAGCTCCGCCTGCTCGGCAAGACCGCCACCGCGGTGCAGCTGGAGTTCTTCGGCATCACCGGCAAGGTCTACTCGGTCGAGGAAAGCGCCGATCTTAAGGCGTGGACGCAGGTGCCTTTCGCGCTCTCCGCGCAGGGCTCCGAGCAGGCGCGCTATCAGGCCCCGGGGGTCGGCATCCGGTCGATTTTCGTGAAAGCTCCCGCAACCACCTCCCGGTTCTACCGACTGAGCGTGCGATGAAGAAACTCCTCCCTGCCCTCCTTTTGTCCCTCGCGCTCGCCTCCGGCGCCAGGGCGCAGTGGCAAAACATCACCTATTCCCTGAAGGCGGGATGGAACGCCGTCTACCTCCACGGTGACGCCAACCACGACACCATAGAAAACATTCTCGTAGGCGCCCCGGCGGTGCAGGAGATCTGGCGTTGGAACCCCAACCCCAACCCCGCCCAATTCCGCACCTCCTCGGTTCTGCCGAGCGCCAGTACGCCCGAGTGGAGCGTTTGGATCCGCGGTAACGCGACCCAGACCACACTAGGCTCGCTCACGGGCCAGATGGCGTACCTCGTCAAGTGCTCCGCGCCGGCTACCTTTACCGGTACCCTTCCGGCGGGCACGGCCAGTGGAACGTACACGTTGCGGGCCGCATTCGGCAGCGTCGTCCTGACGTGGGCCAACGTTAAGGTGGATGCCAACACGACTTCGACCACGCCGCGAATCACGTCGGTCACGCCCAGCGCGGTGGGCGGCGGTGGTGACCTCACCATTACCGGCGCCAATTTTCCGACCAGTGTCGCGCCGGTTATCACGCTGCTCAACGGCACGACCACGGTTGCGACCTTGTTGACCGGGCTCTCCCAGACCGCGACCAGGGTTTCAGGCACGGTGCCGGCCGGCACGACGCCGGGCACCTATTCGCTGCGGGTTTCCTTTGGCTCCGACCCGGTCACGGCTACGGTGCTGCTTTGGAATAACATCACCGTCGGCACGCAGTCGGCCACGACGCCGCTCCTCACGGCGGTGTCACCTAATCCTCTCCTCGCCGGCGACGCCATCTCCTTCAGCGGGGTGAATCTTCCCGCGGGCGTCACCCCGGTGGTCAGACTCCTGAATGGCTCCACGATCGTCGCGACGCTTGCCGGCGTGACCGCCTCGGAGGCGTATCAACTCACGATCCCGCAGCGCATCCTTCCTCCGCGTTCCGCGTGGATGCGGGGCAACGCGAACTTCCTTGGCTTTCCGGCACTGGCCGGCACCGACGCGCCTACGCTCAGCAGCTATTTCGCCACCTTTCCCGCCGCGATCGCCTCCAACGCGCGGGTCTACAAGTATGTGGGAGGCGATATCGGCCCCGGTAACCCGTTGCCGATCTACGCACCGTCCGCGGAGAAGCTCGATCGGAACCAAGCCTATTGGTTCGAGGCCGCCGTCACAGGCGATTTCGCGGGACCGTTGGAGGTCCTTACTTCCGACCCCGATGGGTTGGTGTTCGGCAGCACGTCGTCCTTCGTGAATGTCCGACTGCGCAACCGTACTTCCACAGCGATGACCGTGACTCTCACCCCCGAGGATTCGGCGCCGGTACCGGCGGCCTACGCTTCCCCGCAGATCACGGTGCCGGCGGGCGGAGGAACCGTCGCCGCGCTCGCTCGTGTGCCGCTCCTGCGACGAACCTTCTCGCAGCAGAACTCGCCGGTTTCCGGTCAGCTTGAGACGGTGGCGACCGACTCCGTTGTTACAGGTGCATTCACGGAGACCATCCCACCGCTCTCCGAAATCCGGATCACACTAGGACCGGAAAGATCGAAAATGACGGCCGCGGCTGGCACCCTCTACGCCTCCTTCCTCCGCGTGCGCGACTCCGGCAAGATGGTTGACGTGCCGCTTCCGATCTCGGCCCGGGCCTCGTCCCTGCAGGGACTATGGGTTGGTGAAGCTCAGGTTTCCCGCGTCGATCCGATCCTGCGGGGATCCTCGGGCTCGAGCACCGCCCGTCCGTTCCCGCTTCGTTTGATCGTCCATGTCGACGCCAAGGGGGTCGTGCGACTCCTTTCGCAGGTCTGCATCGGGAAACTGTCCGGGTCCGCCCAGGAAGTGGGGCTTTCCGTGAGGGAGTCTGCCCTTCAAGCGGACCGGAAATCCTCGGCCGTTAGGCTCAGCTCCGGACACCTGCCACTCGACCTCGTTCTCTCCGCTTCGGGTGGATCTTTCGCCCTCGGCAACTTTGTGGACTTCGGCCCCATCGGCCTGGCCCACAACGACCCGACCAACCCTTTCGTTCACACCTACCACCCGGATCACGACAACCGTGACGCCCGCTTCCAGCCGCTGCCAGCCGGCGTCGAGAGCTATACGGTTTCGAGAAGTGTTAGGCTGAGTTTTTCGTCGTCCGACGGACTCACGGCTCCCGATCCAGACAGCGCTTCATGGGGCGCGTCTAGGATGGTGGGGACCTATGTCGAAACGGTCGCCGGCCTGCGCAAGGATCCAATTGTCGCAGCCGGGACGTTTGAACTCCGCCGCGTCAGTGAAATCGCCGACCTGAGCCTCTGAACTCCCTGAATCTCCAGACCTTAGAACCCGCACCTTTACTCACATGAAAATCCAGGCCCTTTTCCTGAGTCTGCTGGCCCTGACCTCGGCGGCTATGGCGCAGTCGAGCAATGTCCCCGCCCTGATCAGCTACAGCGGCAAGGTGGTCGATGCCTCCGGCAACGCGATCACCGGCCAGCGGTTGATGATCTTCCGCGTCTGGAACCATCCCACCGATGCCGCGTCCTCCAACCGGATCTGGTCCGAGCAGCAGACCGTGGTGCTGAGCGCGGGTGAGTTCAGCGTCCTCATCGGTGCCGGCTCCGCGGTGGCGGGCGAAACCAACGCGGGTGTGTTCGCTGATGTCTTCGGCGGCAGCACCCGTTATCTCGGCGTCACGGTGGATGACGGCACCTCGGCACCGGATCCGGAAATTTCCCCGCGGCAGCAAGTGGTCACAACGGCGTTTGCCTTCCGGGCTCGTGTCGCCGAGACGGTCGCTCCCGGCGCCGTGACGTCTTCCACGCTCGGAGCCGCCGCGGTCAACGAGGCCGCGCTGGCGACCGCCGCGGTGACGGCCGCCAAGCTGGCCGATTTGTCGGTGCAAACCGCTAAGATCGCCGACGGCTCGGTGACGACCGCCAAGATTGCGGACGGCGCCGTGACCTCGGCGAAGCTGGCGAGCGGCCAGATTGGCGCGAATGTTCTCACGGACGGCTCCCTCGGCACCTCCAAATTGGCCGATAACTCGGTCACCTCGGCCAAGATCGCCGACGGCTCCGTGGCTTTGGTGGATCTGGCCGCCAACTCCGTTGACGCGAGCAAATTGACGGACGGCGCTGTTACTCTCACCAAGCACGCGGACAATTCGGTCAACGCAGCCAAGATCGTGGACGCGGCGATTTCCTCCGCGAAGCTGGCTGATCTGGCCGTCATCACCGCCAAGTTGGCGGATGGAGCGGTGACCACCGCGAAACTCGGGGCCAACTCCGTGACGATCCAGAAACTGGCCAACGATGCGGTGGACCGCTCGAAATTACACCCGACGGTTCGCGCGGCGATCAGACGTGCCCCTGAAATTTACGACCAGGCGGTCCGTCCGAATTACGAAACCAATACCAGTGGCACATACAACCAGCTTGTTCCCATAGACATCGAGAATCTGGGAAATGATGCCGATGGATGTAGAATCCTCATTATCGGGAAGCATCGTACGCAAAGTAACGATCTTTCGGGCTGGAGCGACGAGTGGGATGTCACTGAGATTCGCATTCACCTCACCCAGCGTGGAATGCTGAGCAACGGGGATTTTACATCCAGCCAATATATTCCCGGTCACGCGGTGTGGTACCAAGGGAACGGAACGCGCAATGACTACTTCTGGTTGGGGATAACCGACCTTTCCACGCACTGGCCTGGGTTGCACGAATTGGGAGGCGGCCATCGCGACTGGTACTATTTATACACTTATTACCCCGGCAACCAGTCGCCGGGGCTGGCCTCTCCTTGGAACGTTCGTCAGCCCAATAATGCCAGCAATGTGAATAACGGCGGGCCGCCGGTTGACATGAATATCAACTCGATTTCGGCCGAAAACGGGGTGGTTACTGTTGTTACTCGCACGGGTCATGCCATCCAGGCCGGAAATACGGTAACCATCTCCGGAGTCGCCGGGGCGGGTTCCGCGTCTTTGCCGGATCCCAACGGCGGGCGTGTGGTGACTGCGGTGCCATCCAGGAATAGCTTCCAGTTTAATCTTACAAACGCGAATGGCACATACTCGGGAGGCTGGTCCCCGGAATTGGACAGCGCGGGATTCGAACGCCTGCCGCTGGCGGGTTACAAGTTGGAGCCTGGAGCTGCGGTGCGCTACCAGCCGACCTACAGCAAGTTCCGGCTCTGGATGATCGTTCACCAACATACTTCCGCCCGGGTTATCGTTTACGACAATTGAAAGCCCGTATTCAAGAATCGGGAGAATTCGAAACCAATACCATGCGCCGAAAACCAGCGGCTGTTTGGGGTCTGATGGTCTTGTTGGTTGTTCTCGCAGAGGTCGACTGCCGGGCGCAGTTCGAGCTCAAGCGCGGCTCGCTGAATCAGCTCTTTGTTGCGTCCGCTTCGGTGCCCGGGGCGGGGTCTCCTTCCATCACCACGCCGCAATTCAAGGCGGTTCAGGTCACCTCGGCGGCATCGTCCGGAACTGCGGCCTCAGGGGCGCTTTCCGCTCAGTATCCTTCTGCGATCTATCGAACTTCCTATCCGTCAGGAGCGCCCACCGGAGTCGCGATGGTGCTCGTCCGGTCGGGCTTTGGCGGTCCCTTCGCTTCGGGTGTCCCGAAGTACCTGTTTGCGGATGTTATCTTCCCGCCGCTTGCGCGGGAGGGAGGTTCCACCACCGCTGAGGTGGGCTATTGGCGACCGTGGCCGGTCCAGCCGGGCGAGACTTTTTCGCAGCCTGGCTCCTCCTCGGTAGGTACTCCGCTACGGTTTGCTTCCGTCCGGCTCGACGTCGGCGGCAGCGGTTACACTTCGGCGCCGGTCGTCACGATCACCGGCGGTGGTGGAGTTGGAGCAACCGCCACTGCGGTCGTCAGCGGGGGAGCCGTCACGGCCGTCAACCTGACTTCCCCCGGCTACGGCTACACCAGCGTACCCGTGGTCAGCATCGCCGCTCCCGGCTCAGGAACGCGGGCTACCGCTACGGCGCTCACGGAGGAATTGGCGCCAGCCGCCACCCCGGCTTCGGTCTACTACAGCCCTCACGCCGGTAAGGTGTTCGCCTCGCAGGCCGGGCGTGTCTCCGTGACCTGGGTCACATCGGCTCCCCAGCCGGTTCCGGGAAGCGCCCTTCTCCGGCATCTTTTCCGCCAGGAGGTCTTCAACGTCTCGAGCGCGTCATCCCTGCCGACTCGCCGGATGTACTGGACCGAGAAGGAATACACGGCTCCACCCGTCGTGCTTCCCTCCCAAGGAGTTCAAGCGGTGGCTCCGGTTTACAACGCGAACTTCCCGGCTCAGGTCGGACAGGACTACAGCTTCGGCTACCTTGATCCCCAAACGGGGCAACTGGTGGTCAACACCGCGGCCGCATCCCAGGAGCGTCGCACGTTATGGTATCAGAACAACAACGGGATTGCCGAGCTGCACGCCTACAACGTGGAAGGTCGGATCCTCATTGAATACCTCGGCCCGCTCATCCCCGGGGAATCCGTCAAGCGTGAGTATCTCGGAGCGGATGTGGTCGATGTCCTGCGCGTTATGCCCACCGTCGTCGCTTCGGTGGAAATCGGTGAGCGGGTTCGGCCGCTGACCACCGCGGCCGGATCGCCGGAGCCCTCAAGCGACCAATGGCGAGCGGCACCCGTTGCAGCCGCTTCCCAGGGTGAAATCTACTATGGCACCTTTGTGCGTTCCGACGGCGTTCGCGATTATTACGCGGAGCGGGAGAACCTTTATCCCGACCGCGTGGTTTTCCATTGGCTCGAAAGCAGGTCCGCACAGCTCACGCCGGACGCTGGGAGCGGTAAGTCCGCCCCTACCATCCAATGGCCCGTCTGGAAGAATTCGTATTCGTTCACTTGGCCGTCTGCGCTCGCTTCCTACTCCCACTATCTGGTGCCTTCCGGCGGCAGCGCGACGGCCACGGGTATTCAACTCACGTCGGGGAAAATTCCGCAGATAATCTATCAGGATGACCCCTCTCAAAAGGAGGCCGCGGTCGACGCCCTGAGCCAGCGCATCACGGTCGCCGTTCCGAACGACGGATTCAATCGGGCTTTGCTGAAGTTCTCCAATGACTCGTCTGTCTGGTACGTGCGGCTGTTCTCCCAGGGCGTGGACCGCGTCGCGTTTCAGGAGCCCGACGGGCCGTCCATCAGCGCCACCGCCACGGTTGGACAGCGCCTGACTGCTCCCGCCGGCTATGCGCCGGCCGGTTACATTCAGTCTGGACGCAATTACCACGCGGCTTCCTACCGGGATCCAGCCTCCGTCGGTGTAGCGGAAGCCGCCTCGGGGGCGATTATCCCGGTGAATGCCCGTCCTCAGGACAGGATCCTGAAGGTTTGGTGGTACAAGGAGATCCAATCTCCCGGCAACGCCTTCGGCTCCTTCTTCGTTCCCTCCAAGCAGGGTACCTACACCACGAGCTTCCCGGCCAGCGCCCCTGAAATCGTCATGGCCTCGGGCCTGGGTTCGGGGCCGCTCAGTGCGGCGGAGGGTGCGGGATCGGTTTACATCCAAAACGATCCGACCGCAGTCGGATACAATCCCAACGAGGAGCACGCCCTGATGACTGGCGGTCGGGTCTATGCCTTGCGCGATGACCTGAACAACACTTCCACCGGCACTGCGTACACCTCTGAGAAATTCGTCCTGCTCGCCTACACTTCTCCGACGGACGGCCGTCCGGCCATGACGGCGTTTCGGGTGCTGCGCGAGAATGCGACCTACGCTTTTGATTACGCCGTCACCGCCGGAACCATTCTCCAGCCTCCCATGCCTCTGGCCGTGCTGCCTCTGGCCCTGGATCCGGTGACCAAGGTTTCAAAGAATAGGGAATCGACTCTCACGAGCGATAGTTCGCTCCTCAGCTCCGGTCTTTCCACGGACACTAAGACTGCCTTGGGCAAATTCACCTTCAAGGACCGCAAGGGCTTCGACTGGGTGTACCGTGGTCCTCACGGGACCTCCGTAACCAACGCGGCCTTCGGGATGCAGTTTTGGTACCCGATGCAGAGCGGCTTCTTCATCCCCGGGCTTTCGCCGCAACCCGAGACAGGAACGCCGCTTCCTTATCTGCTGCTGCGTTTCTCCGCTCCCTACGCGGGAACCTCCGCGGTCTCTAATGCTCCGATCGTCGTGAAGTACCGCCCCGTGTGGCCGGAGTTCGCTCCATCTCTTCGGGTGGCCGAAACCCTCACGCTCACGAAATCGGGCCTGCCGGCGGTCTATGGTCAGACCAGCGCGCAGGTGCTTTACCAGCAGTCCTTTGCCACGAGCCAGAAGACGAGTGTCGTGCTCCACGACTCGTTTCGGGAAAAGACTCTGGCGCTCGGTGCGGCCGCCGGCCTCCTGAAACTCCCGGTATCGGTCGCCACGGTGGCTGACGCAGGAAAGACTTACTTTCAAAGACTGCCTCCGCACCTCCAGCGCAGGTTCTATTTCGATCCGCTCCGGGGCAATGCCGGTACGCTCGTCCTGCTTGGTCAGCTGGTACAGGAGCCGGTCGGGGAGTCGTATTTGAATCTTAACGTGCTCTCGGAGCAGGACCGCAGGGTGCTGGAGGCTCTCGTGGGAACCTCCGACCCGGACGCGGCGGCTTGGGCCAACGCGGTCGCAAGTTTGGCGACCACGGTCGAGACCTTCCGTCCTGATCCGGTTAACCCCAGTCGCTACCGCCGGGAGGCATCCCTTGATCAGACCTTGGCAGCGGGCGCGGTGGTACAGATTAGCGATCCGGAAAGCGCGGTCGTGAACTACGCTCTGACCGCCCCGGGCGAGGGTGCGGGATGGGTTACTCTCCTTTTCGGAGGAGGTAACGCCTTCACGCCGGCGGGCGAGCCGGTCGACATGCAGATCATCCGGGTGGTACCGGATCTGTATCCCGGCGAGATGAAGGTCATCTTCTCTGAAAACCCGCTGGATGAGCAAGTCACCCTGCGGCATACGGCGGATTTCCGGGGTCAGCCCGGAGCCTATGAGTTCGAGTGGCGATACGCACAGGTGGGCGCTGATGGCCAAGCGCCGCCGGTGTACTCCTATGTGATGGCGTCGCAATTGCAGTCCAGCGCTTGGAAAATGCTGCGGAACCCCGCTGTTTTGCGGCCCGCGGCTTCGGTTTACGACGCGTCTCCCACCGTCTCCTTGGCGCGACAGGCGGCGATCAGGGATTCAGCATGGAGCGCTTGGTCGAGCGGTCTTCGGCCTGGTCTCGCGCTGCGGGCGGCGAACGTGGACTTCTCCGCGGGTGTGCCCATCAGGGTCATCTTCAGCGCCGCCTCCCTCTTGCCGCAGTCGGGTTGGGAGCTCTACGTCAACAACGTCAAGGTTCTGACCTTCAAGAAGCCTGGGGTGACGGCGTCCGCGGCACCGGCTTCGGGTTTACTCAGGGAGGAGGAGGGAGGTCTGCCGCTGCAGTTCGAGCTTCCAACCGGGAACTTTGTGGCGGGCAACAACCAGATCGAGGTTCTGCTCTATACTTCCGCCGCGGCGAACACTCTGGAGACTTTGGATTTCCGGCTCCACGCCGCCCAGCAGGCGGATCAGGTCGTTGCAGTGGGCAGTAAGTGGCAGCGTCCCAATGGGGATCACTCCAACATCGTCACGGTGGGGGGCTCTCCGACGAACATCCTCAGCAGCCCGGTCCTCACGCTTGGGGATAATTACTTCACGATGCGGTATCGTCCGAGGCCGGGCAGCGGGCTGGTCGTCTCCGACGCCACCTGGTCTCGGTGGGCCGAGCCCAAGCTCGTCGAAGGCTTTGTCAAACGCGCCTTGGCGGGCATCAATCCGTTCAACCAGCGGATCAAGAACTTCGGATCGTCCTCGATCGACACTGATGTGAGCGTACTCACGGAGGCCGGTAAGCGCTGGGAGGGCAACGTCGCCCTCTCACTGGCCAACATCAACAACTTCGGGTTGATCGAGATTTATGAGACGCTGCTCAACCGCGCTCGGGCAATGAGCATCGATGCGAACACCCCGGATGACGGCGCGAATAATGCGCTCCTTCTGGCGACTGGATACCTCAACGACCTTTACGTGGTGCTGGGCAACGAAGCGTTTGCCGACGCCGCGAACTCCACGATCGCGGTGGACCAGGGTTCGAATATCACGACGGTTAACACCGCGCGCTTCGCCTTCGAGGGACAGGTGGCGAATGTCCTGGAGGAGGAGTTGGGCCTGTTGCGCGGCCGCGATGATCTGCTGGCGCCAGGCGTGCGGGTGGCTCCGATCTACAACCGGATGTACTGGAACTACACGCGGGGCATCAACTCCGGCGAGGCCTTCTACGCGCTGAACTACAACATCCGCGAGGCCGCCTCCGGGCCCGCCACCAACGGCACCGTGGACGCCGCCGATGCCCAGTGGATGTTCCCCCAGGGTCACGGAGACGCGTACGGCCATTATCTCACTGCAGTTAAGGGTTACTACCGTCTGCTCCAAAGCCCGCTCTTCTCCTGGGCGCCCAGATCCGAGTCCGTGACCGTGCTCGGGCAGCCGGTGACGGTGGACTACTATGACGAGCGTCGATTCGCGGATTCCGCCGCCAGTGTGGCTAGAACCGCCCAGCAAGTCCTCAATCTCACCTACCGCCAGGCCTACCAGGATGGCTCTCCGGGATGGTCGCAATTCCGCGACGGCCGGTACAACAGCAACACGGGAGTAAGCCGTTACTGGGGTGTCGACGAGTGGGCTTCACGATCAATCCAGGGAGCTTACTTCCACTGGTTGACCGCCAACTCCATGCTGCCGGACGTCGATCTGGACCCCGGCAAATCCGGAGTGCAGCGCATCGATCGTACGACCGTCCCCGGGATAGCGGAGATCGCGGTCGTCGGAGGATCCCTCCAGTCGACCCTGGATAGCGCCAACGCGCGGCTTAACCCCCTTGGTCTCAGCCCCGGCGCCATCGCTTTCGACATCTCGCCGACGGAGTTGAAGGCCGGCAAATCGCACTTCGAGCAGGTTTACGACCGTGCTTTGCAGGCGGCGCTCAACGCCAAGGGGGCGTTTGATCAGGCATCGCGGATGTCCGCGATGCTCCGCGGGCAGGAAAATCAATCGAGCGGTTACCTGGAAGCGTATGCCAATCAGGAGGCTTCATACAATCGGCAGCTCGTGGAAATCTTCGGCCGGCCATACTCCGGCTCCGTGGGCCCGGGCAAAACCTACGCGCAAGGCTACGAGGGCCCCGACCAGTTCTTGTGGTTCCTCATCGATCGCCCCTCAAACCTGGTTGAGACCGGTATCGAATACGCGGTCACGCTAAGTGTCCCGAAGGAGTTCAAGCCGGTTACCTTCGCCGACTTCGACTTCGGCAATATCAGGGAGACCGCCAACTCCTCCCTCGAGGCCCGCACCATCAAGATCAGCCCGAACCGGTTTGGTCAGTTCGCCGATAAATGGACTGAGTCCACCGGCCAGATCCTAGGCACGCGTCCGGTCGTCGGAACGCTGCAACAAACTCTGCTTTCATCCCACGCCGCGCAGGTCGAGTTCATGGCGACGGCGGATCGCTTCCAGCAGAAGTATGAGGCCTTCCGGAACCATCTGCTGCTCCTGCAGGAGCGCATCCGGGCCAACGATGCCTCCGGCGCGGCGGAGGCGGCCGGCATGGCGCGGATCAACGCTCTCCGCAAGTCCGCCACCGACCTTGACATCGCTTCAAACGTGATGGGCGCCACCGCCGATTTTGTGCAGGGCGTATTCGACAGCGCCGTGGCCGCGATACCCACGGTGATCGGCTTCTCCAACGATGTCGGTGCGCCCGCAAGAGGAACTCTCGACCTTCTCGCGGCGGCGTTGCATTTCGCCACGAAGCTCAGCTCCATCGCGACCGGCGCCGCCGCCATAGGATTGAACTCGGAAAAGGATCGGATCGCGGAAAACCTGCCCGTTCAACTGGCCGAGATCATGGGCAGTTACGAGGATGCCCAGGTCGGCTTTGAACTGCAGTTGCGCTTCCAAGAGGCTTCGGCGGCGCACTACGAGGTGGCGCAGAGCGCCGCCAAACTGCAGGCGGCGAACGAATCCGTCGGACGCGCCCTGAATGAGGCCAACCGGATTCTAGCCGAGCGCACCCTTTTCCGTCAACGGGCGGCGGCGGTCGTGCAGGGGTACCGGACGCGCGACGTGGCTTTCCGGACCTTCCGAAACGAGGCGCTGGAGCAATACCGTACGCTCTTCGACCTCGCCAGCCGCTATACCTACCTCGCCGCCAAGAGCTACGATTACGAAACCGGTTTGCTTGGTTCCACGGCCGGAAAGGGCGTGCTGAGCTCGATCGTGTCCGCCCGATCGCTGGGCGACCTCACGGACGGCTTGCCGCGAGCCACCGCCGGATCCTCCGGCGACGCGGGACTGGCGGGGGCGATGGCCAAGCTACGGTCCGACTGGTCCGTGGCCAAGTCCCGCCTCGGCATCAACAATCCGGATCAAAACGGCACCGTGTTCTCGCTCCGCCGTGAGTTGTTCCGCATCCGCGACGACCCGGCGATCACCACGGACGACACCATCTGGCGCCAGACCCTGGAGCAGAACTTCGTCCCCAATCTGCTGGCCGATCCCGACGTGGCGCTCATCTGCCGCAACCTGCAGAAGCCCGACGGCAGTTCCGTGCCCGGCATCATCCTTTCGTTCCGCACCGCGATCCAGCACGGACAGAACTTCTTCGGCTTGTCGCTGGCGGAAGGGGACCACGCCTTCTCGGCGTCCAACTACTCCACGAAGATCTACTCGGTGGGAGTGGTCCTCTCCGGCTACGTCGGCATCGATCCCAATCTGAACGGGTCGGCGACGTCCCCGGTGGTCTTCGGCACCACGCCCAACGCACTCAGCGCCACGCCCTACATCTACCTCATCCCGACCGGTACCGACTATATGCGGGCTCCGCCGTTGGGTGACACCGATGATATCCGCGGCTGGCAGGTCGCCGATCAGGCTCTGCCGTTGCCCTACAATCTCGGCGCGACCAAGTTCTCCTCGTCCCAGTACGTCTACGCCAACGGCTCCCTCATGGAGGTTCCGTGGGTGACGCGTCGGCACAACGCGTTCCGCGCCGTAAGCGAGCCTTCCTTCTTCTACAGTTCGATTCCGGCGGAGTTCACCAGCTCGCGTCTGGTCGGCCGCAGCGTCTGGAACAGCGGCTGGAAGCTCGTCATTCCCGCGTACACCCTGCACTCCAACGAGCAGGAGGGCCTTAACCGGTTCGCGGCGAGTGTGTCGGATATCAAACTCTTCCTCCGCACCTATTCCAACGCGGGCAATTGAGCCATGAAGACGTCACGCGCCCTGCCCATGTCCCGCTCAACGGTCCTCGCCATTTCCGTCCTGGGGTTCGCCTTGTTCGTCCCTGCGCTCCCGTCGCGTGCCCAAGAGGTGAAATCGCGTCCCGTCGGCTTCCTGACGCAGACCATCCCGGCGGGGCAGACGGCTTCGTTCTCCATTCCGTTCGATCCGGACGTCTCCAGCCGGGCCGACGCGGTTCGCCGCGTCAGCGCGGTGGGCGCCACCTACCTTGATTCCGAGGGTGCGGCTTGGTCCCCCGGGGCTTTCTCGGCTCCCGCGTCGCCTTACGCGGTACGTTTCACCTCGGGTCAGGCCTCCGGTCGGATCTTCCTGGTCAGCTCGACCGCCAACACCGCCTCCCGGCTTTATCTGGAAACCGACGGGTTCGATCTCAGCTCCCTGCAGATCGAGTCGGGTGCGACAGGCGCCTCTTTTGAGATCCTGCCGGCCGACACGCTCGCGACCTTCTTCGGCGCCAACACACCGGGGGATGCCCTCGTCGTGCAGGGCGCCGCCGATGCCCGCGCCGCGGACTTGGTGCAGCTCTGGGCCGGGTCCGGCTGGAAGCGCTACTACTTCAACACCCTGTGGAATCGCTGGGCTTTGGACTCTGACACCGAGGTGGACGCGAGTCGCAATAACGCCCTGCTTCGGCCCGATCGGGGCATTATGATCACGCGGCGCGGAGACACGCCGCTGGTTGTGGCGGTCGTGGGCCGGGTGCTCGCCGTTCCGCATCGGGCGGTGCAGCTCGGCAATGAGAATTTGCAGAGCCTGCTGGCGACCATGCAGCCGGGCGACACCACCTTGGGCAGTCTCGCTTTGCAGCGTTCCGATCGCGTGGCGGGATGGCGCTCCTCCAGCGATCCCGCGCAGGCTGACATCCTTTCGGTCTGGAGCGGGGCCACTTGGCTCAGCTTCTTCCACAATGACTCCGCCGGCTACTGGCAGCGAGTGGGCGATTCGGGATCGAATCGCGATGAGTTTGTGATTCGCGCCGGCGTGCCCGTTTTCGTGCAGCGGCGCGCCTCCGCCACCACTGGAGTCGATCGCACCATCGCCTTCCCCGCCGCGATCCCCTGATCCGCGCGGCCGAGGCTTTCCCGAACGTGCGCCGCTTCAGCCCGCTTGCGGCAGGAATTTTTTCGGCCGCCGTCGCTTTCGCCCAGCCGGTCGAGCTGGAGAACTTCAGCGCGGCGGGCGCGACGGGCGCCGTTCTACCCTGGTCGACATGGGTCGGCAACGTGCAGCGTTTGGCCGACTCCATCCTGGTCGGCGGTACTGCGAGAGATGACAACGGCTGGGGCGGCTCCTCAGCTGGCCTCGATTTATCGGCGATGAGGTACGTGACCATCACCGGCCAGCGCAATGCGGGTAACGAAGCGCCATTCGTGGTCCTCGAACTAAGGGATGCAAACCTGAACCCGCACGTCGTGTCGGTTTCCAGCTCCCAGTTTTCAAACACTAGTCCCACGTCGGTGGAGATTCCGCTTGGAAACTGGGCTGCCGGCTTCAATCCCTCCCAAGTGCGGGAATGGACGATCGGGGGCGGCACCGTCGGCCTGCTGCCCTTCCGAATGACTTTGGACCAGATCGCCTTCGCCGCTTCCGGATCCGCCTCGGCGCCAGTGATCACGTCGCAGCCGGTCGACTTGCTCGTAGCCTCGGGCGGTGGAGCAACCTTCACCGTCGCGGCGGCCGGAGCCACTTCCTACCGGTGGTTTTTCGGCGGCACCCAAATTTCAGGCGCTACTTCCGCTACTTTGCAGCTTTCCGCCGCGACC
>VHCI01000033.1 GCA_016871775.1 Verrucomicrobiota bacterium
AGGCGGGCGCGGAGCAGGGCGGGGCCACCGCGGGCGTAGAGCTCCGCGAGCTCGGCCGCACGGCGCTCCACGGTGGCCTGTTCCCGGTTGTTGAGCGCCTCCGTGAGAGTCCAGTAGAGGAAGCCGAAGAGCAGGGCGGACCCCACCGCGAACACCCCCGCGTAGAGCAGGGCGAGCCGCAGGGCTAGGGAACGCCGGAAACGTTGGAGGGGGCCGTTGGCCACGGTTCAGCCCTTGCCGGGGCGCAGGACGTAACCCACGCCCCGCACGGTCTCGATGCGCCGGTGGTCCGGGTCGATCTTTGCCCGCAGCCGCGACATCACGACGTCCACCACGTTGGTTTGCGGGTCGAAGCTGTAGTCCCACACGTGTTCGAGAATCATTGTCTTGCTCACGGGCCGCCCCGCGTGGCGCAGCAGAAAGGCGAGCAGCGCGAACTCCCGCGGTTGCAGGTCGACGGGCGCGCCGGCGCAGGTCACGGCCCTCGACAGGAGGTCGAGGCTCACATCGCCCGCGCTGAGCCGGGTGGCCTCGGGCGCGGCGGTCGCGCGGCGGATCAGCGCCTGCACCCGCGCCAGCAGTTCGGAGAAGGCGAAGGGCTTCGTGAGGTAGTCGTCGCCCCCGGCCTGCAGCCCGCGCACACGGTCCTCGACGGAGCTCTTGGCGCTCAGGAACAGCACGGGCAACTCGCGGCGGGCGGCCCGGGCGCGCTTGACGAGGCTAATGCCGTCCAACCGCGGCAGCATCACGTCGACGATCGCGGCGTCGTAGGCGGTCGAATCGAGCAGCGCGAGCGCGGTGTCGCCGTCCGGGGCGTGGTCCACCGCGTAGCCCGCCTGCTTCAGGCCGCGGGTCACGAAGGACGCGATCTTGGCATCATCCTCGACGACGAGCACGCGCATAAGGAGAGGTTTTGCGGGAGGGGCGAGGGAGGCAAGTGCGGGCGCGGGAACGAAGGACGCCCCGGCCGCGCAGGGCCGGGGCGTCGTCGCTTATCACCTCTGAAGTCTGGCCGGGAGCGGGCTCACTGGGCGGCCTCGCGCTCATCCACCACCACGTAGCGGCTGGCGCCCCGGGAGAAGAGGCGGAGCAGGGTCCGCGCGGCGCTGCCGGCGACAATCACCGCGGCGGCGTCTTCCGCCGAACGGACCTGCTGGCGGTTGATCTCGAGCACGAGGTCCCCGGGACGGACGCCGGCCTTGGCGGCGGCGGAGTCCGGTGCCACCCCAGTGACCAGCGCGCCCTCGACGCGGGCGGGAATGTTGAACCGGCGGCGCTGCTCGGGGGCGAGGTCCCCGAAGGTGACGCCCGCTAGCGCACCGGAGTCGGCGCTCGCCTCGGGCGCGCCATCCGGTCCGGCGGAGGCGAGCAGGGCGGGACGTTCGGCGGCGGTGGTTCGCAGCGTTGTCGGTTCCCCGTCCCGTAGGATGCCGAGCTCGAGCTTGGTGCCGGGGGCGATCGCCCCGACGCGGAAGGTCAGGCGGTGGGCGTCCTCGACCGTTTCGCCGTTCACCGAGACGATGACATCACCGGTGCGCAGGCCGGCCGTGGCGGCAGGGCTCTGCGGGCGGACCTCGGCAACGAGGGCGCCGCGGCGGACCTCCAGCTTCAGCGTCTCGGCGAGGGCGGGGGTCAGGTCCTGGGCGCTGACGCCGAGGTACCCGCGCACCACCTTACCGTGGGCGACGAGGCCGTTGACGACCTGGCTGACGAGGTTGGCGGGGACCGCGAGGCTCACGCCCTGGAACCCGCCGGTGCGGCTGAGGATCGCGGTGTTGATGCCGATCAGGCGGCCCTCGATGTCGACCAGCGCCCCGCCGGAGTTGCCCGGATTGATCGCGGCATCGGTCTGGACGAAGTCCTCGTACTCAAGGCCAAGGCCGGCGCGGCGGCCGAGGGCGCTGACGATGCCGGTGGTGACCGTCTCGCCGATGCCGAACGGGTTGCCGATGGCGAGCACGCGGTCCCCGACCTCGACCCGGTCGCTGTCCGCGAGGGTGGCGGCGGGTAGGTTGCGCGCCTCCACCTTCAGCACGGCGATGTCCGTCTGCGGATCTCGGCCGACGACGCGGGCCTTGAAGTCGCGGCCGGCGTCCATCTGCACCGAGACCTCGTCGGCGCCCTGAATCACGTGGTTGTTCGTCACGATGTAGCCGTCCGGCGAGAGGATGACGCCGGAGCCGAGGCCGGCCTGCGGGGGCAGCTCGAGGCGGGGGGCGCCGGGGCCGAAGAAGGGGCGCATCAGCGGGTGATCAATGCCGGGCGGGAGCCCGGGGGCGGCGGTGCGGCGGGCCTTGGTCGCGGTGGTGACCTTTACCACGCTGGGGGCGACGCGCTTGACCACGGCGGAGAAGCTGGCGGCTTCCAGGCCCGAGCGGTTGACGGGGCGCTCGTCGCGCCGGAGCTCGACGCGGTCCTTGGGGGTGGCGGCGAGCAGGGATTGCGCGCCGGCAGCCGCCGCGCCTGCGAGGGCGAGGAGGCACGCGGTCCGGAGGACCGGCCGGCGGTTGAAGGGGATCGAGGGATTGGTATGCATCGTGGTGAACAGTGGCGCCAAGATGCCACGGGTCCCTTGCGGGCTCCTTGCGGGAACCTTACAAAGTTGAAGGCTACGGTCGCGCGTTTGGGCGCCGTGGACGGCGGGGCGCGCGGGGCCGGGCCTTGGGCGCAAAAAAAGACCGCGGTTGGGAAGGCCGCGGTCGGAGGGGAGAGGGAGGGATCCGCGCGTCAGCGGAGCTTGGCAAAGGTCGCCTGGAGCAAAGCGAGGTCGGTGGCGCCCTTGGTCTTCTCGCGGGTCTTGGCGATGAGTTCGGCCTCGATCGCGTTCTTGGTGCGGCGGGTCTTGTTCTCGTAGAACACGCCGAACTTCCCGGGCCACGCTTGGCCGGCCAGCTGGAAGGCCGCGACCTCGTCGGTCACATCGTGGCGGGTGGCGTCCTCAGGCGAGCCGTCGTTTTTCCTCTCGTCGATGAGGACCCAGCTTCCGCCCTTGCGGGGCACGGCGGCGTCGAAGGCGCCCTCAAAAAACTCCACGCACTCGGAGAGGATCTCGACCACCGAGAAGCCGTCGTGGCGGGCGGCGCGCAGCATCATCTCGGTCATATGGTTGACTTGGGTGGCGTGGCTGCGGGCGACGAAGGTGGCTCCGCAGTTGAGGAGCGTGCGCATCGGGTTGATCGGCTGGTCGAGGGCGCCCCAGGGATCGGTCTTGGACTTGAAGCCGAGCGGGGAGGTGGGGGAGGTCTGCTTTTTGGTCAGGCCGTAGACCGAGTTGTCCATTATCACGTAGGTGATGCGGACGTTCTTGCGGGCGGTGTGGGTGAGGTGGTTGCCGCCGATGGAGAAGCCGTCGCCGTCGCCGCCGAAGACGAAGACATGAAGGTCCTCGCCGCCAAGGCTGATGCCGGCGGCGAAGGGCAGGGCGCGGCCGTGGATGAAGTGGCCGCCGTGGGTGTTGACGAAGTAGGGGAATCGGGACGAGCAGCCGATGCCGGCGAACGTCACGATCTTCTCGTGCGGGTACTGGAGCTTCTCAAGGACCCGGTAAAAGGAAGCGAGGACGGCGAAGTCGCCGCAACCGGGGCACCACGTGGGGTGGTCCGCGGTGAGGACCTTCTTGGTGAGCGGGGCTCCCGCCGGGGGCGGGGGATTGGCGACGGCGGTGGACATAGGTCGGGAAGTCAGGGTGAAGGGGTTTAGCGGGCGGCGAGGGGGCTGGGGCGGGCCTGGCTGACCAGACCCTCGAGGGTGGCGTTGCCGAGGTGGCGGGCCACGCCGGCGACGAGCTCGCTCACCTTGAAGGTGAGGCCGTCGGTCTTGCAGGTGCTGACGATCGAGGGCAGCGCGTAGCGGGCGCGGAGCAGCGTGGCGAACTGGCCGAAGCCGTAGACGCCCTCGTCGTTAAGCTCGGCCACGACGACTTTCCGGTAGCGGCCGAGGATATCCTCGAGGCCGGGGGGCAGCGGGTGGACGTGGCGGATGTGGAGGTGGCCGGCGGGGACCCCGGCGGCGCGAATGCGCTGGAGCGCCTCGCGGGCAGGGCCGTAATTCGATCCCCAAGTGACGATGAGGGCCTCGCCGGAGATGTCGCCGCCGAGTTCCGGGGCGGGCAGGGTAGAGGCGAGGGCTTTGATCTTGTCGCGGCGCTTGGCGTTCATCTGCGCATGCAGCTTGGGGTTGCCCGTGGGATGGCCGAACTCGTCGTGCTCGAGGCCGGTGACCACCGGGTACTTCCCGGAGGCGATGCGAGTGCCGGCCGGCGCGTGGCGGGTCTGGCGGTCGAGCGGGTACGGCTTGAAGTTGGCAGGGCGCTCGGTGCGATCCGGGCCCGGGGGCACCATCAGCGCCTTCAGATCGGGTTCGTCGAAGGCCTCGATGCGCGAGGAGAGTGCCTGATCGGTCAGGAGCAGCACCGGCGTCGAGTAGGCGCGCGCGATGCGCACGGCCTCGATCGCGAGGTAGAAGCAGTCTTCGACGTTCTTCGGGGCGAGGACGACCCGGGGGGTGTCGCCGTGGCTGCCGTAGATGGCCTGCATTAGGTCCGACTGTTCGACGTTGGTGGGCATTCCCGTGGAGGGGCCGCCGCGCTGGACGTTCACGACCACGAGGGGCATCTCGGCCATCGTGGCCCAGCTGAGGGCCTCCATCTTAAGCGAGAGGCCGGGGCCGGCGCTGCCGGTGATGGCGACGTTGCCGGTGTAGGAAAACCCGAGCGCGGTGGAGATGGAGGCGATCTCGTCCTCGCATTGCACGAAGACGCCGCCGTACTTGGGCAGCTCAGTGCGGAGGGTCTCCATGATGCTGGACCAAGGGGTGATCGGGTAACCGGCGCCGTGGCGGACGCCCGCGGCGAGGAAGCCGTAGGCGATGGCCGAGTTACCATCGAGGGTCACCTGGGTCCGGCCTGAGGCGGCCGCGGCTCGGTCGATGGCCTCGAAGCGGTAAAAGAGGTCGCGGAGGTTGTTCTGCGGCCAAGCGTAGCCGGCGTCGAAGCCAAGGAGCGCGTTGCGCACGATGTCCTCGTTCTTGCCGCCGAAGCGCTCGCGGATGAGCTGCGTCAGCTTCGGCACCTCAAGGTCAAAGATGCGCGCGATCAGGCCGAGCACATAGATGTTCTTGCCCTTGTCCTTGGCGGTGCCGCCGACCGCCTCGATGGTGCCGGTGGTGATCGGGCATGCGACGTTGGTGAAACGATGGTCGCCCTCGGCGGGCTTCACGTGGTCGGCATCGTAGAGGAGGACGCCCCCGGGCCGCAGGGAACCGATGTGAGCGTCATAGCTGTGCTGGTAGAAGGCCACCAGCATATCCGCGCGGTCACCGGCCGACAGGATGTCGCCGGTGCCCATCCGCACTTGGAAGATCGAGGGGCCCCCGGAGATGGTCGAGGGGATGGTCATATACGTCATCACGTCCTGATCGCTGCGGCCGGCGAGGCGGGCGAGGAAGCCGCCGATCGCCTGGATCCCGTCCTGGGAATTGCCGGCGAGGCGGATGACAACGTCCTTGATGGAGCGGGGGGCGGCGGAGGCGCTGACGCCGCCCGGGGTTTCGGGAGAATTCGGGCTGACCATAAGGTAGGAAAGGTGGTTGCGCTTGAATCCTGAGTCAACGGGACGCGGGTCTTGTCCCGGAGGATTAGCGTTTTTTGCGTCCGCTTCTCCGGCTAGTAGCGGAATTTATGGGCCAGCCGCCGGGTAAAACAGGACGCAGATACAGCAGGGAACGGTGGCGGCGTGGGGGGTGGGGGTGAGGGTGCCCTGGGTCGGGTCGACGGCGAGCACGGTGACCTCTGGCGAATCCTGATGGCCGCAGACGAGCCAGCGCCCATCCGGGGACAGGTCAAAGTTGCGCGGGGTGCGGCCGCCGCTGGGGAGGTTTTGCACCCAAGAGAGGGTACCGGTCGCCGGATCCGCGCGGAACACGGCGAGGCTGTCGTGACCGCGGTTAGAGGCGTAGACGAAGGGGGCGGTGGGATGAACCCGGATCTCCGCGGCGGTGCTCGGGGTGGCGCAGCCCGGGGGCAAGGTGGCGACGGAGCCGAGCGGGCTCAAGTGTCCGTCGGCGGCCCGGTAGGCGAAGGTGGTGAGGGTGTTGTCCAACTCGTTCAGGACGTGCAGGTTCCGGCCGTCTCGGCTGAACCGGGTGTGGCGGGGGCCGGCGCCGGGGTGCGTGGCGGTGACGGCGGCTGGTTCTGGGCGGAGGGCGTCACCGGCGGGCGTCAGGGCGTAGGTGAGGATCTGGTCGAGGCCAAGGTCCGCGACGAGCGCGTGACGCCCGTCCGGAGAGAAGAGGACCGAGTGGGGATGCGGGCGGTCCTGGCGCGTGGGGTGCACGCTCCGGCCGGTGTGGGGAAATCGCTGGGCCGGGCCGAGGGTGCCGTCGGGGTGCAGCGGCAAGGCCGCGACGTAACCGCCGTGGTAATGCGCCGCGAGGACGAGGCGACCGGACGGGGCGACCGCAAGATTACTAGGCCCGGCGATGGGCTCAGCGGCTGGCGGAACGCCAAGGGGGTATAAATGCCCCGGCTCCGGGCCGGAGGCAAAGACGCGGACTTGGGCGGGCGAGGGGTGGGAGGCGAGGAGGCGGGTGCTGTCCGGATTCCAAGCGAGCCAGCCCGGGTCTGGCGTCGCCGCGGCGAGCTCGGCGGGCGAGAGGGCGCCGGTCGCGGCGTCGAGGCGGAGGCGGTAGAGCCCTTGGCTGGCGCCGGAGCGGGTGTAGGTGCCGAGGAAGAGGAGCCAGTTCTTCACAGGGCGTGGGCCGGCCGGGCGGCGTCGGGCTGTGCGGGGGCGAGCGCCTCCTTGAAGTGGCGGCGGCAGAGGGCCACGTAGCGGTCGTTGCCGCCGATCTCCACCTGCGCGCCCTCGCGGACTGCGCGGCCGGAGGGGTCGAAGCGGAGGTTCATCGTCGCCTTGCGGCCGCAGTGGCAGATCGCCTTCAGCTCGGTGAGGTCATCGGCGACGCCAAGGAGTGCCGCGCTGCCCGGGAATAGCCGACCCTGGAAATCGGTGCGCAGGCCATAGCAGAGCACCGGCACCCCGAGGAGATCCGCCACGTCGGTGAGCTGCCAGACTTGGGCGGGCGTGAGGAACTGGGCCTCGTCCACTAGCACGCAGGCGACCGGGCTCTGGCCGTGTTCCGCGCGGATCAACGCCAGGAGGTCGTCGCCGGGCTGGATGGGGCGGGCGTTCGCGGCGAGCCCGATGCGGGAGTGGATGCGCCCGGCGCCCGCGCGGTCGTCGATCGCGGGCACGAGCAGCAGCGGCCGCAGGCCCCGTTCCCGGTAGTTGTGCCCGGCCTGCAGGAGGACCGTGCTCTTCCCGGCGTTCATCGCCGCATAATAGAAGTAGACCTTCGCCATCGGGTCAGGGCCGGGCCGGGGCGGAGAGTCGGGCGGGGGCGCGGGTCACAGGGTCTTCGGGTAGGCGACGATGTCGGCTATGTCCTGCGTGGAGAGCCCCAGTGGCTCGGCGCTGAGCATCACGGAGCGGCCGAGCGGCTTGCGCGGCGAGCCCTTGATGCGGGCGGCGGGCACGAGCTGGGTCAACCCGCCCATCGGCTGGATCATGACCGGATCACTCGGGGTGAGCAGGCGGCCGTGGGTCCGGGTGCCGTCGGTGAGGTCAACCGCGACGCCGTCGTCCCCGTGGACGATTTCCGCGGCGGAGCGCAGGGCGGTGGGGCCGGCCTCGGGCGCGATGCTCGGGTAAAGTGAGACCTGATTCGGATCAAAGAGCCCTCGGGCCTTAAGGGCCGCGTTCACGCTGGCGGTGGGCCAAGGGGAATCCTTGTCGTTAAACCGCCACCACAGCGCGAAGTCGCGGACCATCCCGGTCAAGCGGGCGGCGACGGTGACGAGGGCCTGAGACGCTTCCAGCGCGGCATTGAGGCCGAGGGCGGTGACCCCGTTGGGGGCAGCGCGCGCGGACGCGAGGGGGGTGGAGGGCATCGCGGCCGAGCAAAGACGGCCGCGCGCGCCTTGGCAATCCGGGAGGGGCGCGGCCCGCGCGGCGGGCCGGCGCGCCGCGGCGGCGGTCAGGGCAGGACCGCCGGGTCGAGGCCGATCGAGCCGGTGAGGGCGGCGCCGCCGGGATCGCGCGTGGCGGCCGCGGCGGCGCGCGCGGCGTCGAGCCGCTCGCGGATCCCCAGTTGCCCGGCGACGTCCGCGTAGTTCGGGCGGGCAAGGAACCGCTCAAGGTAGGTCGCGGCCTGATCCCAGTAGGCGAGGTCGCGGCGGCGCTGGGCCTCCAGGCGGGCGGCGTACCACTCGCTGGCGAGCAGGTGGTCCCGGGTGAAGAGCGCGCGGAACGCGGGGGCGTCCGCGCCGTGGCCCTCCCAGTGGCCGTCGCGCATCAGGTGCAGCAGCGCCCGCAGCGGCTGCGCGGCCTGCGCGACCGAGCCGTCCGCGAAATAGCTTTCCGCGGCGGCGCGCATCGCCTGCGCGATATTCTCCATCCCGTCCGCGAAGACCGCCGGGTCCTGCCGCTCGGGCCGGAGCAGGTCCTCGTCGAAGAGGGTGCTGGGGTTGCCAAGGACGCGCCCGCAGAAGGTCTGCACGAACCGCGGGGTGATGCGCCAGCCGAGGCGGCTCGCGAGTACGGGCCGGCCGGCGTGCGTCCAGTCGGTGCAGCGCTCGAGGAAGCCGCCCTCGGTTAGGAAACGCGGCGAGCGTTCCTCGGGGCTCATCCGCGCCCAGATCTCGGGGACGAGCAGGCTGATGTCGTGGTCGACGCGGAAGTGCGGCCCGATCCAGCCGGCGGCGGAGGAGAAGACGGCGAGGTCCGTGAGGATGTAGCCGACCAGCGCGGCGTTGAGGTCATGGATCGGCGGGAGGGCGTTGAACGGTCCCTTGGTCAGCGCGCCCTCGGAGCCGGCGCCGGTGGTCGACGGGGACTTGCCGGTGAGGCTGGCGATGAAGTCCATGAACGCCTCGGGCAACTCCTGGTAGTGGAGTGGGCCGAAGACACACATCGGGCGGACGCCGGGCTCGGGCGGGTTGAGGCGCCGTCCGGCCAGCACCGCGCCGACCGGAAAGAGCGCGGGCGTGGCGGGAGGGAGGCGCCGGTAGAGCTGCGCGCCGACCTGGGCGAGGTACGAGGCGCGAGGGGCCTCGAGGTCCGGGCGGCGCTGGAGGTAGCGGGGGTTCTTGGTGCGCTTCCCGTCGACGATCCGGGGGTGCGCGGGCGACGCGAGGTAGGCGGGCCGCGCCGCGGCGGCGAAGCTGGTGAGGAGCGCTCGGATTGGCTCGGTGAAGGCGTCAAAGCCGATGGCATCCTCGACGAGGTGGCGGGCGGCGGCGCGGTCGAGGGGCTCGTAGTTGGAGAGGAAATTCCCCGGGCGGGAGAAGTCGCGCTCGGTGGTGCGGTCGTAGCCGCGCTGGATCGCGTCGTCGGGCCGCTGGAAGAGCGCGGACTCGCAGTTGGCGACGAACTTGACGGGCCGGCCTGCGAGTGCGGCGGCCGCCGGCAGGCCCGCGAGGCGGTCGCCCGGGACGATGATCGCGGCCGAGATGTCGTCCTCGGCTTGGATCTTGAGGGCGGGGTGGAAGTCCTTGCGCAGGCTGAAGGTCCGCCAGCCGCCCTCGGCAGTGAAGCCGACGCGCAGGAAGTGGGTCATCGCCTTCTCGCCTTCGAACTTCAGCTCGTTGCCCGGACGCCCGTTGATCGTGTCGACCGTGAAGTGGCGGCGCCAGTCGTCGCCCCATTCCGGCCGGTACACGCGCTTGATGAGGAGCACGAGGTCGAGGATGTGGCGGGGGATCGCCTCGAGCCAGGCGTTGTAGGCGTCGGTGTAGTCCGGGCTGCGGCTGAGGAGCTTCACCACGGAGCCGAGCGAGCGCTCGGGGCTGAGCAGCGGGCGCCCGCGGGGCCGGTTGCGGGCCGGGTCGCGGAAACGCTCGCCGTACTCGCGCCGCAGGATCGCGTCGATCGCGTCGAAGTCCCGCGCAAGGTCCCCGACGAAATTTGGAGCGGTGAAGATCGCGTCGGCGATGGACTTGGAAATCTCCGACTTGCCGCCCCCGGAGACGGTGCAGGGCTTGTGGCAGAGGAGGCCCTCGGCGGTCGTGCCCCGCAGCCGCCAACGGCGGCCGTCCTCGGGCTTGACCATCTCGACCTTGTAGCCCGAGGGCAGGACGTAGGTGTGGCGTGGCAGGAGCTTGAGGCTAGCGGCGCCGCCGGCGGCGTTGCGCCAAGTGATCGCCTGAGAGCGGAGGTCGAAAGCGGCATCCGCGGGCACGTAGCAGATGTCCGGGTAGAGGCGGTCGCGGGCCCAGCCGCCGGGCTGCGGCTCCGCGCGGTCGCCTAACGTGCGAAGGGCGTCGACGAAGGTGTGGTCGACGACCGTAAGGTGGCGGCTGAGCTGGAAATCTGCGCCGAGGTCGTAGCTGGGGAAGGCGAGGGCGCCTCCGGCGTGCTCCTCCTCGCAGCGGCCGAGAAGGTTGGCCGCGAAGCTGATCTGCGCCTTCACCTCCTTCTTGCAGTAGCCGAAGTAGTTGTCGGCGATCAGGGTCAGCATCACCCCGCGGCGGTCGCGCGCCGTGAGCTTGAAGGCGACGCCGTCGTTGTATTTTTCCCCAGGATCCTTCCAGCACATCCCGTCGCGGCGCTGGCGGGCGGTGGCGTCCGCGAAGGCGGGCAGGCCTAGTTCGCGCTTCGTCAGGCGAGTCAGGTGCGTGGCGAGGATGACGCCGCCCGTGTGGCCGGTCCAGTGCTCCGGATCGAGGGCCGCGTCGTTGGCCGGCAGGTGGGGGTCGCCCGCGTTGCCAAAGATGCGCTCGATGAAGTCGAGGTTGGCCACCAAGGCGCCGGGGACGAAGAAGCGCGTCTCCATCGCGCGGGCGGGGGTGGCGCCGGGGACGGCCGGGCAGACGAGCGGGCGGAGCAGGAGGGTTACGAAACACTCGGCCGCGGCGGGCGCGGCGGCGGTGAACGGCAACCGGAGAAGCTCGGGCGGCGGCTGAAGGGCGCAGCGCAGCAGGCGACCGAAGACGGCGGGCGGGACGGCCTTTTTGTCGTCGGGCACGGGAAACCCGAAGTCCGCCACGTGGAAGATGCCTTGGGTGGTGCGGCGGTCGCTGCGGGGGTTGTGCAGGACGCCCTGGCTCACCCGGTAGGACGACAGGATTTCGCTGCGGTACTCGTCGGCCCCGGGCGGAAGCGAAAGGACGCGGGCGAGGCCGGCGCGGTCGAGGACGAGCGTGGTGTGGGGGAGGCGGGGCACGTCCCCGGCGAGCGCCGGCCCGGCCTCGAGGTGATCGTAGAGGAAGTTCTGCAGCCGCTGGTCGATTGGGCAGAGGTGACGGGTGAGCGCGCGGTCCTTCTCGCGGCTGACGGCGAGGAAGTGGTCCACCAGCGGCGCGAGGCCGTCTGCGCCCCCGGCGAGCGGCACGCCGGGCTGCCCGATCTCGCGCAGCTTCAGGTTGAGGTACGTGATTAAGCCGTCGTCTGCGGTGGGAGCGGGGGGCAGGTAGGCGAGGGTGGTTTGCGGCATGCGGCGGGGGATCCGCCCTTTCGTATGCAGGAATCGCACCAACCCCGGGGCGGGGGCCGCGCCTCAGGGCGCGACGGACTCGACGAAGGAGAAGCGGCCCTGCTTCACCGTGATAACGACGGCGGCCTTGGTGGCGTTGCGCTGGGCGTCGAGGGTGGTCTGGCCCGTGGCGCCGGAAACTTCGCGGGTGGCGGCAAGGGCGTCCCGCAGTTTGGGCCCCTCGGTGCCGCCGGCGCGGCGGATGCCGTCGGCGAGGACCAGCACAGCGTCGTGGCCGAGCGCGGCCATCGCGTCGGGAGCATCTCCGTTCCAGCGGCGCTTGAAGCGTTCCACGAAGCCTTGGACGGCGGGCGAGCGGTCCTCGGACGAGTAGTGCGTCGAGTAGTAGGTCCCCTCGACCGCGGCGCCGCCGATCTCCATCAATTGGGGCGCTTCCCAGCCGTCGCCGCCGAAGAGGGGGAGCTTGAGGCCGAGCTCTCGCGCCTGTTTGCAGATCAGGGCCGCCTCGGTGTAGTAGCCGGGGATAAAGATGCCCTCGACGCCGGCGGCCCTGATCGCGGTGAGCTGCGCCTTGAAGTCCTTGTCGCCCTCCGAGTACTTCTGCTCGAGCGCGATGGTCCCGCCGCCGGCGCTGAAGTGCTCGCGGAAGTACTTGGCGAGCCCGACGCTGTAGGCAGACGAGACCGAGGTCAGGAGCGCGACCCGCTGCAGCTTGAGGCTTTGGCGCGCGAACTTGGCCATCACCACGCCCTGGAAGGGGTCGATGAAGCACACGCGGAAGACGTAGTTGCCGATCTCGGTGACCTTGGGGTTGGTGGAGGAGGGGGAGATCATCGGTACGCGGCTCTGCTGCGCGATGGGGGCGGCCTCAAGGGAGCGGCTCGAAGCGACCTCGCCGATCAGAGCGACGACCTTGTCGCGCGCGATCAGCTTCTTCGCGATGGTGGCGGATTCGCCGGCCTTGGACTGGTTGTCCTCGACCACCAACTCGACTCGCCGGCCGAGCACGCCGCCCGCGGCGTTAAGCTCCTCGACGGCGAGCTCGACGCCCTTGCGCGTGGCCTGGCCGAAGGCGGCTTCCTTGCCGGTGAGCGAGGCGAACAGCCCGACCTTGATTGGGGCCGGTTCGCCCGCGGCCGCGGCGTCCGCGGGCAGGAGCAGGGCGAGGCCGGCGAAGAGAAGGAGCGGGAGGCGGCTGAGTTGCATCGGGGGAAGGTGGGCGGAGGTAACGGCGGGTCCGGAAGCTTTTCAACCCCGCAGTCGCTGGGCGGACCGGCTTTAGGCTTCCCGCGGAGGGCCCCCCGCCTACAACTCGGCGCGTGAACACGTTCGACCGCCACCTGCTCCGCGAGTGGATCCAGATCCTCGGTTTGGTGCTGCTGGCCACCGGCGGGCTGCTGGTCGTGCAGGTTTTGTTCATTGACCTCCGCGACCTGAACCAGGTCGGCGCGCGTCCCGCGGAGCTGGTCCGGTATGTCGCGGTGCGGCTCCCGAGCTTCTTCTCAGTGGTGCTGCCGCTCTCCCTGCTGGTGTCGCTCCTGTTCGTCCTCGGGAAACTGCACCGCGCCAATGAGCTCACCGCGCTGCGGGCGGCCGGGGTGGGCTTTGCCCGGATGACGGCGCCCGTCTGGTTGGTCGGGCTCGCCTGCTGCGGGGTTTCTTGGTGGCTGAACACTGCGGTTGTGCCATGGTCGGTCGAGGAGTCCCGCGCGATCCGGGAGGAACTCGAGTTCCGGCACCAGACCGCGCGGGCGCTGCCGGCGGACCGGGTCGGCGCGGTCTTCAGCGTGGCCTTCGACCATCCGGAGGCCCGTCGCGTCTGGTTCCTCAACCGCTACAGCAAGGCGCGGGAGCGCGGCTACGGGGTCTCGGTCTCGGAGCTCGACTCGGAGCGCCGCGAGCGGCGCCGGCTCGTCGCGGCCGAGGCGTGGCGCGATCCGGTGGCCGGCGGCTGGGTCTTCCGCGACGGGCGGGAGCTCGTGTTCGCGCCCGACACCGGTGAGCTGATGGCGGCCACGCCATTCCGTGAGCGGCGTGAGCCGGGTTACGACGAGGATCCGGAGCTGATGCTGCTGATCGACCGGCGGGCCTCGCGCCTGTCGTTCCACGAGCTCGGGCAACTGGTCGACCATCTGGCCCGGGAGGGCAGCCCGAAGCTCCCCGCGTACGCCGTCCGCTACTACGGGCTGCTGGCGGACGTCGTGGGCCCCCTGATCGTCATCGCGATCGCTATCCCGTTCGCCGTCTCCGGCGTCCGCGTGAACCCCGCGGTGGGCGTCTCGAAATCCATCGGACTCTTCTTCCTGTATTACGTGCTGACCACGGCCGCCACGACCCTCGCGACGAGGGGGGCGGTCGCACCGGTGGTCGCTGCCTGGTTGCCCAATGCCGGGATGACGGCGATTGCTGGGTGGCTGTTTCTCCGCCTGCGCTGATCCCGCTGCCGGGTGGCGCTCAGAAGCGGCGCAGCAGGAGATCGGGCAGGAGCCCGAGCGCCAGCAGCAGCGCGACCGTCGCGATCAGGCTTAGCGCCGCGCCGGCCGGGACGCGGATCGCCGGGGCGCCGGGCGCGGGCGCGCGGACCAGCGCCTCCTTGAGCACGATCAAGTAGTAATACAGCGCGACGGCGCTCAGCGCGATCGCGAGCAGCGCGATGGCCCCGGGAAGCGAGGCCGGCCCGCCCGCCTTCAGGGCCTCGGCGAAGACCAGGAATTTGCCGAGGAAGCCGGCGAAGGGCGGGATACCGGCGAGCGAGAGCAGGCACGCGGCGAGGACTCCCGCCAGCAGCGGCGAGCGGCGGCGCAGTCCCGCGAGGTCCGCGTGCGCCTGCGCACCGCCCTGGCCGTCAAGCACTGCGAGGACGAGAAACGCGCCCACCGTGGCCAGCCCGTAGGTCACCGCGTAGTAAACCACGGGGCCGGGCCCGGCCCGTCCGCTGACCAGCACTCCGAGGAGCAGCGCGCCGGCGTGCGCGACGGCGGAGTAGGCGAGGAGGCGACGGACGTTGCCCTGGCCAAGCGCGGCGAGGTTGCCCACTACGAGGGAGAGCGTGGCGAGCACGGCTAAGGCCCCAGTCCAAGGCGCGGGGGGGCCGTCCGCAGCGGGAGCGGTGAGGCCTGACTCCAGCAGGCGCAGGAAGAAGGCGAGTCCCGCGAGCTTGGCCGCGGAGGCGATCAGGGCCGCCGCAGGGGCCGGCGCGCCTTGGTAGGCATCGGGCGCCCAGAGGTGGAAGGGGGCCGCCGCGGCCTTGAAGCCAAAACCGACCAGCACCATCACCACCGCGACCAGCAACAGCGGAGAGACGGGCTGCGCGGCGAGTCCACGGGCGATCCCCGGGAGTTCGAGAGCGCCGGTGAGCCCGTATAGCAGGCTAAAGCCGAACAGCAGGAACGCCGCGGCGACGGCACCGAACAGGAAGTACTTCAGCGCCGCCTCCGCGGACTCGGGCCGGGACTTGTCGAAACCGGCGAGGAGGTAGAGCGCGACGCTCGCTAGCTCGAGCGCGACAAACCCGAGCAGGAGGGAAGTGGTCCCAGCCATCAGGGTGAAGCCAGCGGTCGCGAAGAGAAGGAGGGCGACATACTCCGCGGCGTGCGGCAGTCGCAGGGTTCCGGGCGTGGCGGCCAGAACAAGTAGGGCAAGGCCGAGGACGCCGGTCCGGGTGACCCGGGCGAGCGGGTCCAGCAGCATCGTCCCGGCGGCGACGGGCCCCGTCGGCGCGGCGGCGAAGGTCGCGGCGAGGGCCGCGGCGAGCGCGAGAAGGCCGAGCAGCGCGGCGTTCCGGGCGCGGCGCTCCGCGGTCCGGCCCCGGCCGGTCGCGAGGTCGAGTCCCAGCACGAGCAGGGCGCCCGCGACGAGGCAGGCCTCGGGCCGGAAGGCGTGCAGGAGCTCCGAGTAGTCGATGGTCACGGCGTGGTGCCCCGCAGGATCGGTTGCAACGCGGGGGATTGCAGGGCCGGCAGGATCCACCCGAGCAGCGCGTCCGGCTTGAGGCCGACGTACACTGTCGCGGCCAGGAGCAGCGCCGCCCCGGCCCGTTCCGGCCAGGTGATCGGGTCCAGCGCGGGCGGCGGGTGCGCATCGGTGGGTGCAACCGGCTCGGCGGGGCCGAAGAAGGAGACCTGCAGGACGCGCAGGGTGAAGGCGGCCGCGATCACCACGCCGGCCGCGGCGCCGAGGGCCCAGAGCGGCGCCGTCCGCCAGGTGCCGATCAGGATCGAAAGTTCCGCGGGGAAGCCGCTGAAGCCGGGCATCCCCATCGAGGCGAGCGCGGCGAGCACGAACACGAGGGCCGGGAACGGCAGTTGCCGGTGCAGGCCCAGCGCCTGCAGGTGGTCGAGCCGGCGCGTGTGGACCCGCTCATAGACCATCCGGCCCACCACGGCGAAGAGCAGGCCCGCGATCACCCCGTGGGAAAACATCTGCAGCACCGCGCCCGCGACCGCCTGCGGCGTCGCCGCCGCCAGGCCCAGCAGGACGAAGCCCATATGGCTCACGCTTGAGTAGCCGATCACGAACTTGAAGTCCTCCTGCACCAACGCGACGAACCCGGCGTAGAGGATGCCCGCGAGCGCGAGCCCGCCGAGCAGCGGCTGCCAGGCCGCGAAACCCGCGGGGCAGAGCGGCAGCGCGACCCGGAGGCAGCCGTACGCCCCCAGCTTCATCACCACCCCGGCGAGGAGCATCGAGACGCCGGTCGGGGCGGCCACGTGGCCCGTCGGCGCCCACGTGTGGAACGGGAACAGCCCCGCGAGCACCCCGAAGCCCACGAACAGCAGGCCAAAGAGCGGCACCTGCTGCGCGGCAGGTAGCGCGGACGCGGCGCGAGTGAGTTCCGCGAGGCCGAAACCCTGGCCCCCGCCCGCGGCGTGGGCCCAGAGCAGGCCCGCAAGCACCAGCGCGCTGCCCGCGAACGAGTACAGCACCAGCTTCATCGCTCCGTACTCGCGGTTCGTGGAACCCCAGTTCGCGATCAGGAAATACTTCGGCACGATCGCGATCTCGTAGAACACGAAGAGTAGGAACGCGTCCGCGCTCAGGAACACCCCGTAGACCCCGCTGATGAGCAGAAAATACAGCGCGAAGAATTCCGCCGCCCGCTCGCGCACGTTCCACGAGAAGAGCACGCCCGCCGTGGCCGCGAGGCCCGTCAGCATCACCAGCACAAGGCTGATCCCGTCCGCCGCCAGGTGGTAGCGGATGCCGGGTCCCGCCACCCAAGGGATGTTCACGAGTGTCTGCAGCCCCGGCTGGGCGGTGAAGCCGGCGGCGCCCGTCGCGCCCAAGGCCGCCCCAGCCAGCGCGGTCGCGAGCGCGAGCCCGCGCGCCACCCAAGGCGACGCGCGCCCCAGCGCTAGGAGCAGGGTCGCGCCGGCGAGAGAAACATAGATCGTCCAAGGCAGCGCGCTCATGGCGTGAGGTGCCCGGCCCACGCCGTGACGAGCGGGTGGGTGAGCGAAGTAAGAATCCCCGGCGCGACGCCGGGCAGGATCATCAGAACCGTGAGCAGGACAAGCGCGGAGCGCTCCGCCGCCGTGAGCGGGGAGAAGCCGGCCGCGGCCCCTTGCACCGGGCCGTGGAACACGCGCCGCCAAGCCGTGAGGAGGAACTGCGCAGTAGCCAGGAGACCGGGAAGCGCGAGGACCGCCGCCGCCGGATGCAGCCCGAAGAGCCCGCGGAAAATGAGGAACTCGCCAACGAAGCCGCTCAGCCCCGGCAGGCCCAGCGAGGCGAAGAACGCGACTCCCGCAAAGGCGGCAAGGGCGGGCGCGGTCGCCCGGAGTCCGCCGAAGTCACCGAGCCCGCTGCGCCCGCCAGCGCGCGCCTCGAGGATGCCCACCCCGAGGAAGAGCGCCGCGGCGGTGACGCCGTGGTTGAAGAGCTGGAGCACCAAGCCGGCGAGCGCCGCCGCGGCCGCCTCCGCGGCCGGCCGTTCCCCGCCCGCGGCGGCGGCCACCGCGAACAGCGCGGCGAGGCAGTAGCCGAGGTGGTTGATCGACGAGTAGGCCAGCATCCGCCGCAGGTCCTCCTGGCGCAGCGCCGCCCAAGCGCCGAGGACGATCCCGGCCACCGCGAGCGCCAGCAGGGCCGGCGCTGCCGCGTGCAGTTGAGCGGGGAACAGGGGCCAGAGCAGGCGGAGGAAACCGTACATCCCCATCTTCGAGAGCACGCCGGTGAGCAGCATCACCGTTCCGGTCGGCGCGGCGGCATACGCCGGCGGGAGCCAAGTGTGAAAGGGCCAGAGCGGCACCTTCACCGCCAGGCCCAGCAGGACCCCCGCGAACGCCGCCCGCACTCCCCACGGCCCGAGTTGCTCCGTTAGCGCGCCGTCTCGGCCCAACTGGGCGAGTTGGCCGAAGTCAAAGGTGCCCGTAGACGCGAAGAGGGCGGCGAAGCCGGCCAGCAGGAACGCGCTGCCGCCGATGGTGTAGATCACGAATTGGTACGCCGCGCGCGCAGCGCCCGGGCCGCCCCACAGCCGGATCAGGAAGTACGCCGGCACCAGGCTCAGCTCCCAGCACGTAAACCAGGGGAAGAAATCCTGGGCGAGGAACACCCCGAGCGCCGCACCCTGCAGGAGCAGCAGCAGCAGGGTCGGCACCCGCGCCGGCCCCGCCCGGCCCCAGCCGGACAACTGCGCGGCCGGCGCGACCGCGGCCGTGAGAAGCACCAGCACCAAGGAAAGGCCGTCCAGCCCGAGATGGTAGTGGACGTTGAGGGAGCGGATCCACGCGTGGCGCTCGACGAACTGAAGCCCGGGGCGCGCCGGGTCGAAGCCCGCGAGCAGCGCGGCGCCGAGCGCCGCCGTCGAGAGGCTGAAGGCGAGCCCGAGCCAGCGGCTTGCGCGGTCGCCGAGTCCCGGCCGCAGGCCGAGGAGGGCCGCGCCCGCCCACGGGGCCAACACCACGAGGGTGAGGATCGGCCAGGAGTTCACCGGGCCTCTCCCAGCAGCGCGCCGAGGGCGAGCAGCACGAAGCCCGCCGCCAGCATCCACACGTACCCGTGGGCGTCGCCGGTCTGCGTCCGCGCGTAGGCCCGCCCGCTGGCCCGCAGGCCATCGCCTGCCGCGTTGAAGCCGCCGTTCAAGGCCTTCTCGTCGGTCTCCCGCGAGACGATGCCAGCGTAGACGCCGAGCCGCGCGAGGAAGCGGACGCACCCGTCCCAGACGGAGCGGTCGAGCGCGCTGGCCGCAGCGGCGAGGGCTGCATTCAATCGGCCGAGCGTCGCCGCGTAAAGCTCATCGCAACCCAGCCGCGCTGCGAGGGCCCCGTGCAGCCGCGGCACGCTCCGCGCCAAAGGATCCGGCGCGCGCGCGTCGCTCCGTGGGTGCCGGCCGTACCGCGTCCACCCCGCGAGGATACCCGTGGCGACCAAGGCGATCGAGACCGCCATCAGGCCCGCCCCGCCGGCCTCCGCCTTGAAGGTGGGATCCAGGGTGCGCTGCAGCCAGGGCCACCACGGCGTGCCGAGGAAGCCGAGACTGACCGAGGCGATGGCGAGCACGACCAGAGGGATGGTCATCACGGCCGGGCTCTCGTGCGCGGTCTCCGCTCCGTGGCCGCGCGGCGCGCCAGCGAAGACCTCAGCGAGGAGGCGGGTCATATAGAAGGCCGTGAGCGCCACCGCCGCGAGGGCCACGAGAAAGGGCAGCTGGGAGACGGCCCAACCGTGGGCCGCGTGGAGGATCGCCTCCTTGCTCCAGAAACCCGAGAAGAGGAAAGGCACCCCGGCGAGCGCCATCATCCCGACCGCGAACGTTGCTCCGGTCACCGGCAGGCGTTCGCGGAGCCCGCCAAGGCGCCGGATGTCCTGCTCGTGGTGCGTCGCGTGGATCACCGAGCCCGCGCCGAGGAAGAGCAGCGCCTTGAAGCAGGCGTGCGTGAGCAGGTGGAAGATCGCGGCCGTCCAAGCGCCCGTGCCCGCGGCCAGCATCATGTAGCCGAGCTGGGAGACGGTGGAGAACGCGAGCACGCGCTTGATGTCGTCCTGCGCCACGGCGACCGCCGCGCCGAACAGGGACGTCACCGCTCCGACCGCCGCGACCACGCTGAGCGCGTGGACCGGCGCCAGGGGTAGAGCGAGGTCCGCCGCAAGCAGCGGAAACACCCGGGCGACGAGGAACACGCCGGCCGCGACCATCGTCGCCGCGTGGATGAGGGCGGAAACGGGCGTCGGGCCCTCCATCGCGTCGGGTAGCCAGACGTGGAGCGGGACCTGGCCGGACTTGCCGGCGGCGCCGCAGAACAGGAGCAGGCCGATGGCGGTGGAGACCGCGAGCCCGCCGACCGTGGTGGCGCCGGCGAGGGTGCTGAGGGCCTCCGCCTCGAGCACGCCGCGGCCGCCGTCGAAGAGGAGCAGGGTGCCGGTGGCGTCCTGGAGCCAGACGAGCCCGAGGAGGAGGCCGAGGTCACCGATGCGGGTGGTGATGAAGGCCTTGCGGGCGGCCTGCGCGGCGGCGGGGCGCTGGAACCAGAAGCCGATCAGCAGGTACGAGGCGAGGCCGACGAGTTCCCAGCAGACGAAGAGCAGGAGCAGACTGTTCGCGAGCAGCAGCCCGAGCATCGCGCCCGCGAAGAGGCTGAGGAAGCAGAAGAACTGCTTTGCGCGGGGGTCCTCCCGGAGGTAACCGAGGCTGAAGGTGAAGATGAGCAGTCCCACCGCCGCGACCATCACGGCAAGCAGGGTGCCGAGTGGATCGAGGAGCCAGCCGAGGCGGATGGCGCCGTGGCCGACGGCGAACCAGGTGAAGGTGTGGGTGAGGCGTGTGGCGGGATCGGCGAGGGCCCCGCCGAGGGCGAGGACGGCGAGGATGAGCGAGCCCGCGAGCGCAGCGAGGGCGAGGCCGGCGCCCAGCCCGGGCCGGCGGGCGGGCACCACGGCGATCACGGCTGCCGCGGCCGCGGGCAGCGTGGGGATCAGCCAGGTGAGCTGGACGGGCAGGTGCATCATTCAGCCATGGAGGCGGCGTGCGTCGCCCAGGTGCACGTTGCGCTGGTGGCGGTGCAGCGCGATGACGAGGGCCAGCCCCACTGCGGCCTCGGCGGCGGCGACGGCGAGCGCGAACACGACGAATACCACCCCGTGGCCCTCGGCCGGGGTCGGACCGTAGCGCCAGAAGGCGATGAAGTTGAGGTTGGCGGCGTTCAGCATCAGCTCCACGCCGAGCAGCACGAGGATCGCGTTCGAGCGCACCAGCACCGCGATCAGCCCGAGGCTGAACAGGGCCGCGGAGAACACCAGGCACGCCTGAAGCGGGCTCACGGCGCGTCCTCCTTTCCCCGGCCGGCCGCGAGCACCACAGCTCCGAGCAGCGCGACGGTCAGCAGCGCGCCCGTCGCGAGCAGCGCCCCGGCGTGCGGCACCAGCAACTTCAGCCCAAGCTCGCGCACGCCGAAGGCCGGCGTGGCGTCCGTCCCGGCCGGAAGCGGGGACGAGAGCACGGCGCCCGCGAGCAGCCCCAGCACCGCGCCGCCTGCGAGGAAGCCCGGCACTGCCCGGCCGGAGCGAGCCGGGGAGACGGGGGCGGTGGGCGGGCGCGTGAGCAGCACCGCAAAGAGCACCACCATCGAGATCGCCCCCACGTAGATCAGCACCTGCGCGAAGGCGACGAACTCGGCTCCGGCCCAGAGGTAGAACGCGGCGATGCCAACCCAGCTTGCGATGAGGAGCAGCGCGCTGTGGATGAGGTCGCGCAGCGCGAGCGCCACGGCGGCGGCGGCGAGCGTGCACAGGGCGATGGCGGCGAGCGCGATCATCGGTTCAGGCGAAGCGGTAGGTCCGGGGGCGGAGGCCGGCGGTGAGACCGCGGCCCAACAGCACGAAGGGCCCGGCGACGAGCGCCGTCGCGCCGAGCCAGCGCAGCGGCTGCAGGGCTGGTCCCCAGCCGGCGGTGAGCGCCCAGAGGGCGGCGGTGCCCAGGTTGAGCAGCGCCAGGGGCACGAGGAACTTCCAAGCGAGGCGCGTGAGCTGGTCGATGCGCAGCCGCGGGAAGGTAGCGCGGATCCAGATGAAGACGAATAGCAGGGCCAGCAGCTTGAGCCCGAACCAAGCGTAGGAGGGCACAAACTCGAGGAATGGCAGGGGCTCCCGCCAGCCGCCCAGAAACAGGGTCACGCCGAGGCCGGCGAGGGCCGTCATCCCGAGGTACTCCGCCATGAAGAACAGCGCGTACTTGAAGCCCGAGTACTCCGTAAGGTGGCCGGCGATCAGCTCGCTCTCGGCCTCGGGCAGATCGAAGGGCGAGCGGTTCGACTCCGCGAGGGCGGCGGTCAGGAAGATCAGGAACGAGGCGAAGCCCCACGGCGTGAGGACGAACCAGCGGGGCAGGAAGCCGAGGTCCCAGCCCGCTTGGGCGGCGACGATCCCGCTGGTGGAGAGCGAGCCGGCGAGCAGCACCACCGGGACCACCGCCAGCAGCAGCGGCAGCTCGTAGCTGATCAGCTGCGCCAGCGCGCGCATCGCCGCGAGAAGCGAGTACTTGTTGCGGCTGGCCCAGCCGGCCATGAACAGCGCGAGTTCGGTCGCGGCCCCAGCGGCGAAGAAGTAGAGCACCCCCGCCTCCAGCTCCACCGGCACGAGCAGACGGCCGTAGGGGAGCACCGCGAAGGTCAGTAGCGAGAGCGCCAGCAGCACCACCGGCGCGAGGAAGTGGAGCACGGGATCCGCGCCCCGCGGGACGATGTCCTCCTTGGTGAGCATCTTGATGCCGTCGGCAAGCGGCTGGCCGAGCCCGCCAAGGCGGAAGCGGGTCAGCGGGAGGCCCGCGCGGTTGGGGCCGGGGCGGTTCTGGACGCGGGCCAGGACCTTGCGTTCCGCGAGGGTGAGCAGGGCGAAGAGGGAGCTGAAGACGACGATGATCGCGAGGATCGCGAGCAGGCTGTTGGATACCCAGCGCCACGGCTCGGGCAGCCCGCTGGTGAGGGCATCGCGCGCGAGCAGGGGTAGGCGTTCGAGCAGCCCCGCGGAGAGGGGATCGGCGGCGGGAGGGTTCACGGCGCGGGCGCCGCGGGCGGCAGCGGGGTGGGTGGGACTGCGGGGGTCGCGGGGGGGGCGGCCGCCGGGGCGGGAGCCTTGGCGGCCTTCGCCGCGGCCTGGCGAGCCTTCTGTTCCGCGAGGGCGGCGTCGACGGCGGCGGCCTCGGTCGGGTGGAGCTGGTGGTAGTAGGCGTTGGACCGGGCGAGGTCCTCCTTGTGGCGGAGGAGGCCGGTGAAGCGGTCCGCGGTCGCGATCTCGAACTCCTGGTCCATCTTGATGGCGTCGAACGGGCAGACCTCCACGCAGATCTGGCAGCTCATGCAGACGGAAAGATCGATGTCGAAGACCTTGGGGCGCTTCTGCGCCTTCCCCTTCTCATCGCGCTCCATCACGATGTAGATGCACTGGGGCGGGCATTCCTTTTCGCAGATTTGGCAGGCCACGCAGCGGAGCGTCCCGAGCGGGTCTGCCGGATCGTCGCCGAGGAGGAAGGGGAAGTTGCGGTAATTCTCGGGGAGGCGGGTGCGCTCCTCGGGATACTGCGTGGTGACCATCCGCGCCGGATCGTGGAAGCTGCCCACGAGGTTGCGGGCGGTGACCTTGAGGCCGTGGAGGAGTCCGGTTCCGAGCATCGGCGGGGGGCTCAGCGGTCGACCTCGCCGAGCACGATGTCGATGCTCCCGAGGATGATGACGGCGTCGGCGACGGTGTGCCCGAGGCAGAGGTCCTCGAGCACGGTGAGGTTGATGAGGGAAGGCGGGCGCACGCGGTAGCGGTAGGGGTTGGGCCCGCCGTCGCTCACGAGGTAGAAGCCGATTTCGCCCTTGGGGCCCTCGATGCGCCCGTAGGCCTCGCCGGGCTTCGGCCGGAACCCGCGGAGTTTCGCCTTGGGATCGATGATGGGCCCGCCCGGGAGGTCGCGCAGCACCGCGCGCAGGATCCCGAGCGACTCGCGCATCTCCAGCATCCGCACCATATATCGGTCGTAGGTGTCGCCGTGATCGCCGAGGGGGATGCGGAACGGGAACCTCGGGTAGAGGCCGTAGCCGTCGACCCGCCGCAGATCGTGGTTCACTCCGCTCGCGCGCAGCATCGGGCCGGTGATCCCGGCGTTGATCGCGAGGGCGGCGGGCAGCACGCCCACGCCTTGGGTGCGGGCGAGGAGAATCTCGTTCCCGGTGATCAGCTCCTCGTACTCGTCGAGGAAGCGGTCATAGCGCCCGACCAAGGCGGAGACAGCCTCCATCCACGCGGGGGAGGGATCCACCCGGCAGCCGCCGAAGCGCTGGAAATTACACATCATCCGCGACCCGCTGAGCGCCTCGAAGAGGTCGAGGATGGCCTCGCGCTCGCGGAACGCGTACATCAGCGGAGTGCCGCTGCAGCCGGTGTCCTGCAGCAGGAAGCCCGCGAGGCAGGTGTGGTTCAGTAGGCGCGTCAGCTCCGCGAGGAGGATGCGGACGTGCTCCGCGCGCTCGGGCACCGCCTGCCCGGCGAGCTTCTCGACGGCCAGGGCGTAGGCCCAGTTGTTGGTCATCGAGTTGAGGTAATCGAGCCGGTCGGTGTACGGCATCGACGCGAGGTAGCTGGTGCTCTCGCCAAGCTTCTCGTGGTTGCGGTGCAGGTAGCCAAAGACCGGCTTGAGCCGCACGATCCGCTCGCCGTCGAGGGTCGCAATCATTCGGAAGACCCCGTGGGTAGACGGGTGGTGCGGCCCCATCGAGACCTCCAGCAGGTCCCCGTGGAAGGGATCCTGCACCGCGCGCACCGAGGCGCCGGCGCGGGACGGGGGTGCGGCAGGGTTCATCGCGGGGCGGGTTCCCCGGACCCGGTGGGCGGGACGGGGTAGTGGCGCCGCGCTTGGGCGAGGATGCGGTCGTGGGGCGTCGGCTCCCACTCGTAATCATCGGGCTCGACGTAGTCCTTCCGCATCGGGTGATTGCGGAACTCGTCCCACATCAGCAGGCGCCGCAGGTCGGGGTGGCCGGTGAAGACGACGCCGAAGAGGTCGAAGACCTCGCGTTCCTGGAATTCGCAGGCGCGCCACACCGGGGTGAGGGACGGCAGCGCCACCTTCTCGCCGCGGTCACCGGTGCGGAGGCGCAGGATCACCGGGCCGTGGCCGCGCGCCACGGAGTAGAGGTGGTAGACGACCTCAAGGTGGCCGGGCACAACGCGCCGCACTTTCTCCTCGACGACCTTGGCCGCCGGCGCGGTCCCGGGCGGGGCGTCGGCGGCGGGCGGTTCGGTGACGGTGCGGCGGACGGTCTCGGTGACCTCGCGTTCCGGCCAGTCGATGCCGGTGACGTTCGAGCACGTGTCGAGCTGGAGCTCCGGGTCGTCCCGGAGGAATTCGGCGATCGCGCGGGCCTGCGTGGCCGGCACAAGTAGCGAGTGCTGCGCGGCAGGCCCGGGGTTGAGCACGACGGTGGGGGCCGCGTCGGGGAACCGGGCCGAGAGTCGGGCGTGGAGTTGCTCGATCGCCTCCATCGCGGTCATTCCGTGCGGATCAGCCGGGGTGGCTGCCAGCGGGCGGGGTCGTGGGGCGGTTCAAGGTCGTGGGGGCCGAAGTCCGGGATCACGCATTCCCCGCCGTCGGCGCCGGGCCGCAGGTGCGCGGGCGCGGCGGGGCCGGTGAGGGGCTGCGTGCGGATCTTCGCCTGTAGTTCCATCAGCCCGTGGAGCAGGGCCTCTGGCCGCGGCGGGCAACCGGGGAGGTAGAGGTCCACGGGAATGTAGCGGTCGATGCCCTTCAGCACGTTATAGCCCTGCTTGAACGGTCCGCCGGAGATCGCGCAGGCGCCCATCGCGATGCAGTACTTCGGCTCGGGCATCTGGTTCCAGAGGCGGACCACCTGCGGGGCCATCTTCTTGGTGACCGTGCCCGAGACGATGAGCAGGTCGGCCTGGCGCGGGGAGGGCCGGAAGACCTCCGAGCCGAAGCGGGCGATGTCGAAGCGCGCCATCGAGGCGGCGATCATCTCGATCGCGCAGCACGCCAGCCCGAACTGGAGCGGCCACACTGAGTTGCTGCGCCCCCAGTTGTACAATTCCTCGATGCTGGTGAGCAGGATCCCTTGGCGACGCAACTCGGCCCGCTCGGCATCGCTGATCGCAGGCGCGGCGGGCGCAGGGGCGGGTTCCGGGGTCTGGGCGGCGGGGTTCATCTCAGGTCCATTCGAGGTGGCCCCGGTGCCAGGCCCAGACGAGGCCCTCTGCGAGCAGCAGGACGAAGACGAGCATCACGAGGATGGCCCCGGCGGGCAGGCCCGAGAAGGCCACGGCGAAAGGCAGGAGAAAGAGCACCTCAACGTCGAAGATGAGGAAGAGAATTGCGTAGAGGTAGTAGTGGGCCTGGAAGCGGATCCGGGTGTCGCCGGTGGGCGCGATGCCACACTCGTACACTTCGTTCTTGGCGGGTCCAGGCCGCGGCGGCTGGAAGCGGCGGAACCAGAGGCGGGCGACCCCGATCAGCACGAGCGGCACGGCCAGCGCCGCCAGCGCGAAGAGGGCGAGGAACGCGTAAGGGTGGGGATTCATCGGTTTCGCGCCGCAGCCTCGGGGCGCTGTCCGCCACGCGCAGCGCGCAAGGAGGTTTCTAGCTTGCGCAATCCCGGGCATCGGTAGTCCGGGGGGACGCGCGGGAGGTCGGCGACGGGATGGGTCGGCACGGGGATGCCGGGAGTACACGCGATCCGGACGGCGAACTCAAGCCCGCGTCCGCGGATCCGCGTCCACCGCGCCGGCCAGCGTCCCGGCGGCCTGCAGGGTGCCATCCGCGGCAAGCCAGGCCGCGCCGATGCCGGGGTGCGCGGCGCACATCTCGCGGATGTGCGGCTCCTCCAGCACGAAGAAGGCCGTGGACAGCGCGTCGGCCTGCGCGGCCGAGGGCGCAAGCGCCCACGCCCGCGGGCGTGCTATCGCGGTCAGACCGTTGCGGGGATCCACCAGGTGCCCGCCCTGTTCCTCCGTGCCGGAACTGCTCAGCGAGGCGTCCCGCAGGGTGACCGGGATCCGAAGGCCCTCGCCGTCGAGCAGTCCGACGGTCCACCCATCCCCGGCCGTCGCCTCGTCTCCAAAAGCGAGGACGCTGCTGCCGCCGGCGTTGAGGTGGGCCGCCGGGAAGCCCCACTCGCGCAGCAGGTCAGCGAGGCAGTCGAGGGCGTAGCCTTTGCCGACCGCGCCCAGATCGAGATCGAGGCGTTCGACGCGCGAGGTGAGGCGGTGGGTTTCCGGGTCGAGGAAGTAGGGGGGCATCTGCGGCGGCAAGTCCGGCGGGCGCACGGACCGGAAGGCTGGGTCGAACGCGCGGCTGGTGGCGACGCTGACCTCTGCGGCGAGCAGCAGGCAGGCCAGGGTGTCGGGTGGGAGGGTGAGAGTGCCGCCGCGCGGTAGGCGGTTGGCGCGGGCGATCACGCTGTGCTCGACGAAACGGCTCAGCTCGGCCTCCAGCCGATCGAGTTCCCGAAAGGCCGCCTGCGCAGCCTGACGGGCGTAGGCCGGGTCCGCGCCCGGCAGGGTCAGCTCCCAGAACGTAGCCATCGCCTCGTGCTGAAACCGCGGCGCGCTCATCGGCGGGGCAAACGGCGCTGGCGCCACCAGAGTCCGATCATCGCGAGGGCCGGGCGCAGCCAGAGGCGGCCAAGGCCATACTTGGATTCGCCGCGGGTCCGCGCGTGGTGTCGGACCGGGCGTTCGCCGACGCGGAATCCGGCGCCCGCCGCGAGCGCCGGCACGAAGCTCTGCATCAGCTCCATCGGCCGCAGCGCCGTGAGCACCTCACGCCGCATCACCCGCAACTGGCAGCCCGAGTCTTGCACTCCGTCCCGCAGGAGGCGCCCGCGGACGGCGTTCGCCACGCGCGACATCAATCGGCGCAGGCGAGTGTCGTGCCGGTCGGTCCGCCAGCCGCACGCGAGATCGACCCCGCCGTCCTCCACCAGCGCGAGCAGCGCGGGTAGGTCGCGCGGGTCGTTCTGGCCGTCGCCATCCATCATCGCCAGGAAGTCGCCCTCTGCCGTCCGCAGGCCCGCCAGGAGCGCCTCGGCCTGCCCGCGGTTGGGCCGCAGGGGCAAGGCGCGGACGGCAGGCCAGCGCGCCGCCGCGGCCGCGATCTCGGCGGCTGTGCCGTCGGAGCTGCCATCGTCGACCAGAATGATCTCGTGCGGCCGGCCGAGCCCCGCCAGCACCGCGGCGGCGCTCTCCGCCAGCGGCAGGATGTTGCCCTCCTCGTTGTAGAGGGGGATCACAAGCGAGAGGACAGGTTTCACGGCTCGGGGTGGAACACCACGCAAAGGAATCCCGGACGCAAACCGACGAAGGATTCACGCGTTGGCCGTCGGAGCCGCGCGCGGACTGCCTCCGCCTGCGCGATCGAGGCGATCACCAGCGCGCCCTCGCAGTCCGGCGGGGCCTCCGTCCAATAGCCAACGCCCGGCAAGCCGCGCAGATACCAAGGCAGGGGCCAGTACTCCTCGCTGATCACCCGGATGGGTTCACCGGGCCTGGCTGCGCGCGCCGCCTCGGCTAGCGGCCGGAACTTCAGGACGTCACTCGACGAGTGAACGTAGGCCCAGGGATTGCGGCCATCGGCGGGGCGGAGGAACGCCACCAGCCGGGTCTGCTGCCAGAGGCTAAGCCCGACCAGCAGGGCGGCGGCCGCGGCGAGGACCGGGCCGGCGCGGCGCCGGGCGAGGGCGTCCAGGGCGAGGCCGGCGAGCAGCGCCGCGGGGGCCGCGAAGTGGATGGCGTGCCAGGGGGTCTTGTAAGGGAAGGCGGAAAAGGCGGCCAAGATTACGAGGCCGTAGACGGCGAAGCCCCGCAGGAGTGGGTCGCGGCGGCGGGCGGCGATGGCCAGTCCAGCCAACGCGAGGGCGGAGAGGGCGGCCTGATGCCAGAGGAGGCCCCCGGCGCGGCTCCAGCCGAGGAGATGGAGGTAGTAACCCCAAGGCTTCTCGTGGCCCGTCGGCGGCGCCTCGGCCCCGAAGCGGAGGACGGCGTGGAGGTAGACGGAAAGGGCGTCGGGCAGCCCCGCCCAGTGTTTGCCGAACGAGGAGTACAGCAGCGCGGCGGTGACGGTGGCGGCGCCGACTCCGGCGAGCAGGTCGAGGCCCGGCCGCGGGCTGGCGGGGCGGGCGGCGGCGCGCGTCAGGAGGAAGGCGATGGCCGCCGCCGCGGCAAAGAGGGGAGTGCTGGCCTTGGTGGCCTGCATCAGCCCCAAACCGGCGCCCGCGGCGACCGCCCACCGGGTAAGGCCGGAGCCCCACCAGCACCGGAGGGCCACGGCGACGGCCAGCGCTCCCGTGGCGAGCAGGGTTTCTTGGATGAAGTAACGACTATAATAGACGGCGGCCGGGGCGAGGGCGAGGAATGCCCCTGCGGCCAACGCTGCCGGCTCGCTGAGCCCGGGTCCGCCGGGTTCGCGCCGGCGAGCGAGGATCACAAGCAGCGGCACGGCGAGCGCGCCGGCGAGCGCGGGGACCAGGCGCAGCGTCTTCTCGTCGAGGGTGGTCAGGCTCGCCTGGCCGCGGAGCGCGGCGACAGCGGCGCCGAGGTAGTAAAGGGTCGGTCCGTGGTGGTCCCGCGGATCAAAGGCGTAGCGCCCCGCCTCCACTAACTCGCCGGTTTTGACCCCCTGGTTGGCCTCGTCCGCGTGCATGGGTCGGCGCGCGAGCTCGTGTGTCCGGAGCCAGAGCGCCGCGGCGGCCAAGAGGGCCAGCGGAAGGCAGCGCAGGAAGGCGGGGGGCACGGCCCATCGGTAGGCGACGGCTTGGGACTTGTCAGTACCAACCCGCCTGGCGCCGAGCATAAAAAAGGCCGGCCGCGCGGGGCGGCCGGCCGGAAGCTTACACGGGGCTTACTTGGCGATGCCGAATACCTCGATCTCGCAGTAGTGGTTCAGCTCGTCGGAGGTGTTGCCGTTGCTGTAAAGGCGGACGTAACGGCCGGAGGCGCCCTCGGCCGGCAGCACGCGGCCGTGGTTGGTCTCAACGTAGGCCTTGTCGCCGCCCTTGCCGAGTTTGGACGAGTTGTCGTCGTCGTTGTTGAAGATGGTCTTCACGCCCTTCTTGAACTCCGGGTCGTCGGAGATCTGCACCACGACGTCGTGGTAGACGCGGGCCTGGGAGTGGAAGTGCCAAGCGGCGACCGCGTCGATCTTCGCGGAGGCGCCGAGATCGACCTGGACCCATTGCGTGTTGGGCCCGAGCTCCACGTAGGCGCCGTCGATGCCGGTCTTGTCGCCATCGGTGATGAACGACAGCTCGCCGATGACGGGGAGGGAGTCGCTGCTGGTAACCTTCTTGCCGCGCGAGAGCAGCTTGGACTCAGCTGAGACCATAATGTCGGGCCGCTTGACGCCGGCGGGCTCGAGGTTTGAGAGGGAGATCGGGC
>VHCI01000034.1 GCA_016871775.1 Verrucomicrobiota bacterium
CCTCGACCGGATGTTCGAGCTCTCCCCCGCCGACTGACCCCCGCCCCGATGCTCACCCCCCGCACGGAACTCCTGATCGACCTCGCCCTCGAGGAGGATCTCGGCCTCGGCGACCTCACCAGCCGCGCCCTGTTTCCCCCCGGGCATCGCCGCCGCGGCTGGATCGAGGCGCGGCAGGACCTTGTGGTCTGCGGGGTGGAGATCGCCGCCCGCGTCTTCGCCCGCGTCGATCCCGCCCTGCGGGTGCGCCTGCTCGCCGCCGAGCGCTCCGCCCTCAATTTCCTCCAGCGCCTCTCGGGCATCGCGACCCACGTCCGGACCCACGTGGACCTCCTTCAGGGCACCGGGGTGCGGCTGGCCGACACCCGCAAGACCACCCCGGGCTGGCGCGCGCTGGAGAAGCACGCGGTCCGCTGCGGCGGCGGCGCCAACCACCGCTCCTCCCTCGGCGAGCACGTGCTGATCAAGGACAACCACCTCGCCGCCGCCGGCGCCGAGGTGATCCTGCTCGACAACTTCCCGCCCGAGGGCGTGCGGGCCGCCGCGGCCCTCATCGCCGGGCGCGCCCGCGTCGAGGTCTCGGGGGGCGTCCGCCGCGAGACGCTGCGGGCCTACGCCGTCCCGGGGGTCGATGTCATCAGCGTCGGGGCCCTCGCGTATTCCGCGCCGGCGGCCGACCTGAGCCTCACCGTCCCGGCGCGCGGGCGCGCCGTCTGAGGCCCCGGCGATGGAGATCATCGAGACCGACTGCCTGGTCATCGGCGCCGGCCTGGCCGGTTCGGCCTACGCCCTCCACGCGGCCCGCGCGGGCCGGCGGGTGGAGTTGCTCGCGCTCGACGGCCCGCTGGTCGCGAACAGCGACTGGGCCCAGGGCGGCATCATCTATGAGCCCGGCGCCCCGGCGCGGCTGGGGGCGGACATCGTGGCCGCCAGCGACGGCACCTCGAATCCGGCCGCGGGCGAGCAGCTGGTGCGCGAGGGCCCGGCCGCGGTGAAGGAGCTGCTGCTCGGCGAGCTCGGCGTCGCCTTCGACCGCGACGCCGCCGGCGCCCTCGACCTCACCCGGGAGGGTGGGCACAGCGCGCGGCGCATCCTCCACGCCAAGGACCTCACCGGCCACGCCATCCTCGCCGCGGTCGCCGCCCGCGTCGACGCGACCCCTGGCATCACCCGCCGCGGTGGCTGGGTGGCGGTGGACCTGCTGACCCTCTCCCACAGCACCGACCTAGTGGCCGAACGCTACGCGCCGCTGACCTGCTTCGGTGCCTATGTCCTCGATACCGCTTCCGGCGTCGTACGGGCGATCATCGCGCGCCGCACGGTCCTCGCCGCGGGCGGGCTCGGGCAGATCTTCCTCCACACCACCAACCAGCCCGGCAGCGTCGGGCACGGCGTGGCGATGGCCTACCGCGTCGGCGCGCGGCTGATCGACCTGGAGTACGTCCAGTTCCATCCGACCGCCTTCCACCGGCCGAACGCGCCCGGGTTCCTCGTCACCGAGGCCCTCCGCGGCGAGGGGGCGGTGATCGTGAATGCCCGCGGCGAGCGGTTCGTCGACCGCGTGCACCCGACGGGTTCGCTCGCGCCGCGCGACGTGGTGGCCCGCGCGGTCCACCTCGAGTTGGCGGCCAGCGGCGAGCCCTGCGCCTACCTCGACCTCGGGGCGTTGCCGCCGGATTTCCTGCGGGCGCGTTTCCCGACGGTGGCGGCGCGCTGCGCGGCCCACGGGGTCGACGTCGACCGGGGACCGATCCCCGTCGTCCCGGCCGCCCATTTCTCCTGCGGCGGCGTGCACACGGACCTCGCCGGCCGCACCAACGTGCGGAACCTGGGCGCCATCGGTGAGACCGCCTGCACCGGCCTGCACGGCGCCAACCGGCTCGCCAGCACCTCCCTGCTGGAGTGCCTCGTGGGGGCGCGCGCGGCTGCGGCCGCCGCCGTGACGGAACTCGCGGCCGAGCGGGACCCGTTGCCCCGGCCCCGGCCGTGGCGGGGCGCCGACCGGCCGGCCGATCCCACCCTCATCCGCCAGGACCTGGAGCTCGTGCGCAGCACGATGTGGAACTACGCGGGGATCGTGCGCTCCTCCCGTCGCCTCGCCCGCGCGCGACGCATACTGCTGGAGCTGCGGGAGGAGATCCAGGGGTTCTACCGCGACTGCCGCCCGACCCGCGAGTTGCTGGAGCTGCGCAACGCGGTCCAGACCGCGCTGCTCGTGGTGCACGCGGCGGCCCTCAACCCGCGCAGCCGCGGCTGCCACCACGTGGTGGCGGAGGACTGAGTCGCCGGGGGGCTCAGGCCCGGGGGTGGGCGCGGGCGGCCGCGATCAGGCCCAGCAGCGCCGCGAAATCCTCGTCCCGGCTCCGGCTGTGGATCCGGTGGTCGAAGCCCGGCGCCGCGCGCAATTCCGCCGCCGCCGTGGCCAGCCGCCGCGCGATCTCCTCCTCGTGGTCGCCCGCCCGCGCGCGCATCCGCGCGGCCAGCTCCGCCGGGTCCACGAGGATGAACACGGTGGTCAGCGCGCGCGCCAGGAGCGGCTCGGCCCGCGCCGCCCGCCGGAGGTTGTCCACGCCCTGCACGTCCACGTTGATGACCAGGTCCCGGCCCGCCGCGAGGGGCCCGAGCACGCTCGCCCGCAGGGTGCCGTAGAGGCGGTCCTCGTGGTCGCCGTGGACCTGCGCCCACTCGAGGAATTCGCCCGCGGCGAGCCGCCGGCGGAACTCCGCCGCGGCGAGGAAATGGTAATGCACGCCGTCCACCTCGCCGGGCCGCGGCGCGCGGGTCGTGGTGGTGATGACGCGGTCGAACTCCGGCCGCTCGCGCCGCAGGCGGCCGCAGAGGGTGGATTTGCCGGAGCCCGCGGGTCCGGCGAGAACGAGCAGCAGGGGGTGCGCGGCCATCGGCCTCAGTAGGTGAACGCGACCCCCGCCAGCAGCACGCCATAGGCGGTCAGGCCGCCGCCGACCACGCGGGCGCGGCCCGGGCGCGCGAACAGCCAGTTCAGGAAGTCCCGCAGCCGCCAGGGCTGCGCCCCGAGCCAGATCGCCGCCGCGATGCCTGCGTAGACGGCGATCTTGTAGAGGACGATCCGTCCGTGGGTGAAGTTCATGAAGCCCGCGTCCAGCAGCGGCATCGCGCCCATCAAAATCAGCGCGCACAGCCCGCGGACGGCGAGGAAGTCGGGCACGTACTTGAACGAGAGGATGGCCACCAGGAGGAAGCCCGCGAAGAGGTAGTGCCGGTACTCGCCAAAGTCCGCTGGCGAGAGGTGCCAGAGCGCGTGGAGGAACCAGGCGGCCCCCGTGGTGAACACGACGTAGGCGGCGGCGCGCGAGCGCGGGAACGAGCGGAGCACGGCGCCCCAGCCCGGCAGCGGCAGCAGCAGCGGCACGCCGAGGAGCAGCAGGAGCAGGGCGGTCACTAGGGTGGCGGCGGTCAGGGACATCGGGAAAGGCTTAGGCGGGGGCGCCGGCGGGAACGAGCTCGCCGTAGAGAGTGCTGACGGACGTGCGCTCGATCCGCAGCGCCACGAGCTCGCCCACCAGGCGCGGGTGCGCGTCGAAGATGCACACGCGGTTGCCGCCGGTCCTCCCCGTGAACCGCGCGCCGTCCTGGTCCCGCCCCTCCACCAGCACCTCCTGCACGGTGCCGACGAGGGCCGCGGTGCGCCGCAGCGAGTTCTCCCGCAGCAGCGCCAGCAGCTCCTGGTTGCGCTCCTCCTTCACCGCCTCGTCGACCTGCCCGGTCAGCTCCGCCGCCGGGGTGCCGGAGCGCGGGCTGTACTTGAAGACGTAGGCCATGTCGAAGTCGCACTCCGCGAACAGCGCCCGCGTCGCCGCGAAGTCATCCGCCGTCTCGCCCGGGAAGCCCACGATGACGTCCGTCGAGAGGTGCAGCCCCGGCCGCGCGGCCCGCAGCGCGGCGACGAGGGCGCGGTACTTGGCGGCGGTGTAGGGCCGGTTCATCGCGCGCAGGATCCGGTCGCTCCCGCTCTGCAGCGGCAGGTGGGTGTGCGCGCAAAGCTTGGGCAGCCGCGCGTAGGCCGCCACGAGGTCGCCACGGAACCCGAGCGGGTGCGGCGAGGTGAACCGGATTCGCTGGATCCCGGGCAGCGCGTGCACCTGCTCGAGCAGCTGCACGAAGGGGCTGAGGCCGCCCGTCCGCGGAAGGTCGTGCCGACCGTAGCTGGTCACAATCTGCCCGAGGAGGGTCACCTCGCGCACGCCGCGCTCCGCCAGCGCCCGGCACTCCGCCACGACGTCCGCCAGAGGCCGCGAGCGCTCATCGCCGCGCGTCCGCGGCACGACACAGAAGGCGCAGTCCATATCGCAGCCCTGCTGGATCGACACGAACGCGGTTACCCGCCGCTCGTCCCCCGGCTCCGGCTCAGCGTGGTCGCGGATCGTATTCTGTGAGCCCGCCTCCTCCGCGATGTCGACGATCGTCTCCCCGACCGGCAGGCCCGCCGCGCGCGCCGACCGGAGGTTATCGAGGTAGCCCGGCACCTGGTGGAACTTTTGGGTGCCGATGATTAGGTCCACGTCCGGCAGCTGGGCAAGCAGGTCGGCGCCGCGGTTCTGCGCCATGCAGCCGAGGATCCCGAGGACGAAATCCGGCTGGCGCCGCTTGCGCTGCTGGAGGTACGCGGCCTTGCCGATCGCCTTCTGCTCCGCCGCCTCGCGCACGCTGCAGGTGTTGAGCAGGAGGATGTCGCACGCGTCCTCGTCCGGCACGATGCGGTAACCCCGGGCGCGCAGCATAGCCGCGACCGCCTCGCTGTCGCGCTCGTTCATTTGGCAGCCGTACGTCTTGATGTGGACCCGGTTCAAGCGTGGGGAGGTGAGTTGCTAGCGGGGGTCGCCCCGGGGTCAACCTTCCTCCCGCGTCGCCCGGTCGGGGTTTGCCATCGCCACGCCGGCTGGCAAGCTGCGCGCACGTCCTTCCAATGCCCGACTCCCGCGTCCGTGTCCTCGCCACTGTCGTGCTGGTCCTCGCCGCAGCGTGGTCTTTCTCCCGCCGCGCCCCGGCGCCGCCCGCGCGCCCGGTCGAGTCGGCTCTCGCAAGCGGCAGCGCGACGGGCGCAGAACCCGCGCGCGCCCCCTCCTTCGCGGTCGCCCCAGACCTGGCCCCGGTGGCGCGCGTCGCGTTCCCGTCCCCGTCCCCCGCCTTCGTGGTGGCGGCCTTTTCGGAGTGGCTGACGGAGTGGCGCCGCGCCGGCCCTGGCGGGGAGGCCGCGCTCGCGGCCCGGGGCGCCGCGCTCGCCCAGGCGCGCCGCGCCGAGTTGCGAGACCTCATCGCCCGCGATCCCGCCGCGGCCCTCGCCGCCGCCGTGCCCGCCGGCCTCCGCGCCGGCCTGCCGCCCACCGTCGCCGCGGAATTGGAGGAACTTCTCGACGCTCGCGGCGACTGGGAGGTGACCATTTCCTGCCCGGCCCCGGCCAATGGCCTGCAGCGCACCGCGATCCTCGGCGGCCGCCGCTTCGCCGCGCACACTTACGGCCGGCGCCTCGCCCTGGCCACCAAGGTCGGCTTGCCCCTGCACGGGATCGCGCTGGAGGACGTTGCCGCATTCGCGCCGGAGCCATGGCGTGCGCTCGACGACGACGAGAAGGCGGTCCGCGGGCTCGCGGCGGATGCCCTGGCCGTCAGCGTGGGCGGCGTAGTGGAGGTATTCGCGGAGCCCGATGTCTTCGGAGCCCGGCGGGAGGCGCTGCTCGCCGCGGAGGCGCGCGAGGGGCCATACGTGCCCGGCCCTGGGACACCCCCGACCGCCGCGAACACCCCTTGGATCCTCGGCGCCAAGCGCGTGCTGTGGGTGCAGGTGGATTTTGCGGACGACCCGGGCGAGGTCGCGTCCACTGCGCAGATCGAGGCCACTAACGCGCAGGTCGCCGCGTTCTTCGCGGCTACCTCCCAAGGCCGCACCACCTTCTCCTTCTCCATCCTCCCGGGCGTCCTGCGGATGACGCGCGACAAGGCCTTCTACAACGCCTCCTCCACCTCCTCCGGTCAGCTGCAGACGGACGCCGCCGTGCTCGCGAGGGCCTACGATGCGGCCAACGGCGGCACGGGGGCCTTCGACCCGGCCCGCTACGACCGCTGGATCGTCCTCTTCAAGCGGATGCCGGCCTACTCCTTCGGCGGCCAGGCGCAGCTGACGGGCCCCCAGGTGCGGATGAATGGGAACATCAATCCGGGAACGACCTACCACGAGCTCGGCCACACCCAGGGGCTTTCGCACGCGCATTACTGGATCCCCGCGGGTCCGGTCGCGACTGGACCGGGTACGCACCTCGAGTACGGCGACCCGTTCGACGCGATGGGCCGCTCCGGCAGCGGCCCCAACAACCATTTCAACGTCAGCCAGAAGGACCGCCTCGGTTACCTGCCCCCCGAGGCCATCGCGTCCATCACCGCCTCCGGCACCTACCGGCTCCACCGCCACGATCACGCCGACGCGTCCGGCCTGCGCGCCCTGCGTTTCTCGCCCTCTGGACTCGGTTACGACCTCTGGGTGGAGCACCGCCGCTTCGCGCCTACCGCCTTCGGTGCCGCCCAGGCTGACCGCGTGCGCCAGGGGCTCCAGCTCCACTGGGGCGCCGGCCGCGCCCCGCGTTTCACCTCGGGTCCCGGCAGCTACCTGCTCGACGCCACGCCTGGCTCGGCCGGCGGCGCCGATGACGCGCCGCTCCGGATTGGCGAGACGTTCGTCGACCCCGATGCCGGCATCACCCTGAAACCCCTCGCCGCCGGCGGCGACGCGCCCGCGGAGTACCTCGACGTCCAAGTCGCCTTCGGCGCCTTCGACGGCAACGGCGAGCCCACGCTCGAGGTCGCGTTGCCCCCCGGCCGCCTCCTCGCCCGCACCAACCTCACCTTCCGCGCCACCGCGGCCGACCCAGACCGCGACCCGCTCTACTTCCGCTGGGACTTCGGTGACGGCTCGCTCCAGCCCACCCTCGATACTCTGACGCGCCGCTTCCTCACCGGCGGCACCTACACCCTGCGCGTCTCCGCCCACGACGGTCGTGGCGGCGTCGCGCGCCGCTCCTTCAACGTAAACGTCGAGGACACCCTCAACACCTGGACCCGCCGCGCCGAGGCCAACCCCCCGACCGCCGCGCAGCTGTTATACGATGTCACCCATGCCCGCGGCCTCTTCGTCGCCGTGGGCCTCAACCAGACCGTGCTGACGTCGCCCGACGGCGAGACCTGGACCCGCCGCACCTTCCCCGGCGGCAACACCCTCACCGGCGTCGTCCACGACGGGACCAGGTTCGTCGCCTCTGGCTACCGCTTCAATAACGCCACCCAGAAGGGCCTCGTCGGGCTTTCCGAGGACGGGATCCGCTGGACTACCGTCAACCTCGACGCCGGCACGGCGCAGTTCTGGGGCATCGCCCACGGCGCCGGCCGCCTCGTGGTAGTGGGCGACGCGGGCACCATCTATTCTTCAACCGACGGCACCAACTGGGCTTCCGCGGCCTCGGGCATCACCAACGTCCTGCGGTCGGTGGCCTACGCCGACGGCCTGTTCGTCGCCACCGGCGACTCCGGGCGCGTGCTGACCTCGCCCGACGGCCTCACGTGGACGAACCGCACGCTGCCGGTCACGAACTCCTTCACCGGCGTCGCCCGCCATGCCGGCCGTTGGGTGGTCCGCTCGTTCACCACGATCTTCACCTCGGCGGATGGGGCGGCGTGGACGCGCGTGACCGCGCCCTCCGCGACCAACGCGGCCACCTACCGGATGCTGTCCGTGAACGGCGTGCTGCTTGCGGGGCTCGCGGGCGCGCGGCTGCAGCTGGCGGAGGATCCCGCGTCGTGGGAGGGAATCGTGCCCGAAAGCTCCACCCGCTCGATCCGCGCCTTTGCCGTCGGCGAGGGTCTGGTGGTCGCGGTCGGCAGCGATGGTCTGATCTTCTCGACCGGGTTGCCTGCGGCCGGCGAACCCGCCTTGCCCGTGCCCACGCTCCGCCTCGAGGCCGACGCCCTCAAGGTCGCGGTCGGCAAACCCAACCCGCTCGCCGCCGCCGGCGCCGGGTACTCCCGCCTCGAGCTCTACGCCAACGGGGTCAAGGTCAGCGAGATCGCCGGGGCCGGCGGAGCGCTCTCGTGGACCCCCGCCGCCCTCGGCACCTACTCGCTGCAGGTGCGGGGCGTCGACGCCGCCGGGGCGGGCGCCGTCTCCGCCGCGGTGCCCGCGATCGCCGGCCTCACCGGCTGGCGCTGGAACGGCCGCCAGCCCACCGGTGCCGACCTCAACGCCGCCACCCGCATCGGCGACCGCTGGTGGATCGTCGGCGCCTCCGGCACGGTGCTCACGCTCGACGACCAGGGCGAGTTCACCCCGGTCGACTTCCCCACCACCCAGCACCTCACCGGCATCGCCCACGCCGGCGGCCGGTGGGTCGTCACCGGCCCCTACGTCGACGCCGCCTCCCGCGAGGAGATCGGCTCCCTCTGGACCTCGGCCGACGGCTACCGCTGGGCCGTCCAGTTCTCGGGCCCGCTCGACAACTTCAACCTCAACTTCGCCGCGCACGCCGCCGGCACCTGGCTCATCGGCAGCTCCGGCGGGCTCCTCCTCACCTCGGCCGACGCGCTGGTGTGGACCCGCCGCAACTCGGGGGTCTCCGTCTCCCTCCGCGCCGCTGCCCACGGGGCCGGCACCTGGGTCGTCGTCGGCAACAGCGGCCGCATCGTCACCTCGGCCGATGGGGGGACTTGGACCGCCCGCACCAGCGGGGTCACCGGCAACCTCCACGGCGTCGCCTTCGCCGGCGACCTCTTCGTCGCCGTCGGGGCCGGTGGCCTCATCCTCACGTCGCCTGACGGTCAGGAGTGGACGCGCCGCACCTCCGGCACGACGGCCAACCTTAACGGCATCGCGCACCTGCTCGGCACGTGGGTCGCCGCCGCCGAGACCGGTGGCCCGCTGGTTTCCGCCGATGGGATCAACTGGGACCCGGCCTCGACGGGTGGACTCGCCCTCAACGGGCTCGCGGTCGCGGGCGGCGGCAAGGGCGGCCTGCTCCTCGGCCGCGCCGGCGAGGCCTTCGCCGCCACGACCTCACCCGCACAGTGGCGCCGCCTCGGCACCGGCGAGGCCGGCTCACTCCTCGGCCTGATCCACGCCGGCGGGCGCTTCGTCGCCGTCGGCCAGAACACCGATCCCGTGACCCGCGCCCCCGTGGTGCCGGTCCAGCGCTCGGCGGACGGCGTCACCTGGACCCGCGCCGCCCCCAACGCGGCCTTCGGCAACCTCAACGAGGTCGCCTTCGGCCAGGGCCGCTACGTCGCGGTCGGCGATGGCGGCCGCATCTTCACCTCGCCGGACGCGGCCGAGTGGACCGCCCGCACCTCGGGGTCGACGGCCCAGTTGCTCGCCATCGCGGCGGGCCCCGACCGGTTCGTCGCCGCTGGTGGCGGCGGCACCGTGCTCACCTCGGCGGACGGCGTGGCGTGGGCCGCCGGCACCTCCGGCGTCACGACCGCCCTCAACGCGAGCGCCTTCGGCGCGGGCCGCTTCGTGCTCGTCGGCGCCGCGGGCCGCATCCTGCACTCCGCCGACGGAGCCGCGTGGACGGCCGCGACGAGCGGCGTCACCGGCGTGCTGCACCAGGTGACCTACTTTGACGGCCCCGGCTTCCTCGCGGTGGGCGACGGCGGGACGATGCTCGCCTCGCGCGGCGGCGTGGACTGGTCGCCGGTCGAGACCGGCATCGCCGACGCGATTTACGCGGTGGCACGGACGCCCCTCGGCTACATCGCCTCGGCGGGGAGCAACGGCGCGCTGCTGGTTTCCCCCGACGCGGCCGACTGGTCGGTGAGCGCGCTGCCGGTCAACCGCATCCTCCGGGGTCTGGCCGCCGGGGCGGGCGCGATCGTCGCGGTGGGCGACCAAGGGGTGTCGCTGACCTACGAGCAGCGCGACTCGCGGCCGGCGCCGGAGATCCGCGCGGCCCCGGTGGCGCAGGCGGCCGTGCCGGGGGCGCCAGTGCGCCTCACCGTCGCGGCCCGGAACGCGGAGGGCGCGGTCTACCAGTGGTTCCGCGATGGCGTGGCCTTGGCCGGCGAGAACACGCCGGTGCTCGAGCTGGCGGCCTTCCGCGCGGCGGACGCGGGCAGTTACATCGTCGCGATCGTCTCGCGGAGCGGCACCACGCGCAGCGCCGCGGCGGCGTTGACCGTGGCCTCGGCGACCGACCCGGGCCGCCTCGTCAACCTTTCCATCCTCACCGCGCTGGCGGGCGCGGACGACGCCTTCACCTTCGGCGTGGTGGTGGGCGGCGCGGGGACCTCCGGCGCGAAGCCCCTGCTGTTGCGCGCCGCGGGGCCCTCGCTGGTCCCGCTCGGCCTGGACGCGGCGTCCGTCCTGCAGGACCCGCGCCTCGAGCTCTTCACTGGACAGATGGCGGTCGGCGGCAACGACAACTGGGGGGGCGGCGCGGCGTTGTCCGCGGCGTTCGCGCAGGTGGGCGCCTTCGCTTACGCGTCGCCCGGCTCGCGGGATGCCGCGCTGTTCCTGCCAGCCCTCGCGGCGGGCGCCCATTCCGCGCGGATTGCGGGGACCGGCGCGGGGACCGTGATCGCGGAGCTCTATGACGCGACGCCGAACGGGCAGTTCACCGCGGCGACCCCGCGGCTGGTGAACGTCTCCGTGCTCAAGCACCTCGGCACTGGGCTGGTCGCGGGCTTCGTGGTGGGCGGTTCCTCGCCCCGGGCAGTACTGGTCCGGGCGGTAGGCCCGACCCTTGGGGCGGCGCCCTTCGGCGTGCCCGAGGTGGTGGCCGATCCCGAGCTGCAGCTGTTCGCGGGCGAGCGGCGGATCGAGGCGAACGACAACTGGGGCGGCGGGGCCGCGCTGGCCGCGGCCTTCGCGCGCGTCGGCGCCTTCGCCCTGCCGGCGGGCTCGCGGGACGCGGCCCTGCTCGCTACCCTGCCGCCCGGCCCCTACACGGCACAGGTGAGCGGCGTGGGGGGCACGACCGGCGTGGCCCTCGTCGAGGTTTATGAGGTTCCCTGAACGCGCGCTGCTCGTCCTGCTCTTCGTGCAGATCCCCGTGGCCGCCGCTCCCGAGGCGCTGGTGGTCATCGCGGGCGATCTGCACTCCGCCTACGAACGCTCCGCGCAGTTCGTGGCGCTAGTCGACGCCGTGCGCGCCCGCCACTCGGGGACGCCCGTGGCGGTGGCGATCAACGGCGACGCCTTCGAGCACGGCAACGGCGTCGCACGGCGCAGCGGGGGCGAGGTAGATTTCGCATTCCTCGCTGCCCTGGCCCGCCGCGGCCCGCTGGTCGTGAACCTCGGCAACCATGAGCCGGATTACCACGACGTGCCGGAGACCGTCCGGCGTCTGCGGGCGACCGGGGCGGAAGTGGTCGCGGGCAACCTCCGCGATCCCGCCAACGGTCAACCCTACGTCGCGGCGAGCGTCGACGTGCCCTTGGGCCGGCATCGCGTGCGGTTTATCGGGGTCTCCACCGACCGGCTGGCCACGTTCCGGGTAGCGGTGCGGCCGCAACTGGACCTTGCCGACCCCGTGGTTTGGGCGCGCGCCGCCCTGCCCGGCCTCCTTCCTTTCAGTGAGCCGCTGGTGCTCTTGAGTCACGCCGGCCTGCGGGTCGACCGCGAGCTCCTGCCGCTCGTGCCCGACGGCTCCCTTGTAGCCGGGGCGCACGACCACCTGCGCTTCACGCACGAGACCGGCCGCACCGCCTACTTCCACACCGGGAGCTGGCTCGAGGCCGCTGCGGTTGCCCGCTTGGAACGCGACGACGCCGGTCTGCGTTGGCGGGTGGCCCTTGAGGAGGTCCCCGCCGCTCCCGCCGATCCCGAACTCGCCCGCCGCATCACGGAGGTGCTCGCGCGCCACCTGGCGCTGGAGGACGCCTCGGTCGTCGGCCGCGGACCGCGGGCTATGTCCCCCTCGGAAGCCGCGCGGTTCGTGGTGGAGGCCGCGCGCTGGGCTGCGGGGGCGGATGCGGCGATGATCGGCGGCACGACCTTCGGGGCTGGCCTGCCGGCGGGCGAGGTGACGCGGCACGCCTTCGATGCCTGCGTGCGTTTCGACGGGCCCCTTTTCGCCGCCACCGTCGATGCCGAATGGCTGCTCCGCCTGCAGGCGCGCTGCAATCAGGGCCCGGAAACACCGTTCGCGGAACGCGGGGGCGAGAACCTCGTGTTCGCGGCCAGTCGGCCGATCGAGACCGGTCGCCGCTACCGGCTGGTGACCAGCGACTGGGCCGCGCGCCAGTCGACCCGCTACTTCGGCCCCGATGCGCCGGCGTTCGCGGAAGTCCCGGGCGTCACGCTCAAGGCGGCCGCCCTCGCCGCCTTGCGTCCCTGACGGGCGTTTGTGTTCGCCAGCGCGGGCAGGCCCCCCTTTTGCTCGCGGAATGGGTTTCTTCGACCGCTTCGCCGCTGGGAAATCGGCTCCCCAACCCACGTCGCTCCCGGCCGCCGCCGGGGCCCGGCCGCCCGCGCCCGCGCCCGCGCCCGCCGCCCCCGCGGGCGACGTGCAGGCGCGGCTGCTCGCCGCTCGTGAACGTCTCGAGGCGCGCGACCTGCCCGGCGCCCTCGCGGTGTACGAGGAGGTGCTCTCCGGCCCCGCGGGCGACCGCGCCGACGTGCTCGTCACCATTTCCGGCGACCTCGGCGCCTCCGGTCACCTGACGCCTATCGTCGAGCAGATCGCGCCGCGTTACGACGCCGACCGGCACGGCCCCGCCACTGGCCTGAATCTGATCCAAGCTTACTTGGCCCTCGGCAACGCGGACGCCGCTCAGCACGTGCTGGACATCCTGTTCGCCCTCAACCGGCCCGAGCTGGAGGACCGGCTCCACGGCTTCTCTAACGCCATCGCCGAGCTGCTCGCCGCCCCCGAATCGGCTCCCGGGGTCGCGGGCGCTCCCGGCGCGGACGGCCCCCCGAAGATCGGCCTCATCACCGTGAGCAAGCCGGTGTGGTTCTATGGCCTCGAGCCGCTCGCCGCGCAGCTGCTGCCGCCCAAGGGGGGCCGGCTCCGGCGCATCGCCTTCACCCAGCTCGCCCAGCCCGGCGTCACCCTGTCCGCCGAGGTACTGCGCGGCCCGGAGGACGAGACCGCGCGTCTCAGCCGCGCGCTGCCGCTCTGGTTCGCGGAGACGTTTTCCTTCGCCGCCTTCTACCAGGCGGTGGCCGCGGTGGCCTTTCAGGGCGGCGCGGAGGGCCCCGCCGGCAACCACCCGGTCGTCTTCTCCGCTGAGTGGACGCCCGATAATCTGCTTCAGCTGGTCGAGACCCATGGCGAGGGACTCGACTACATCGTCACCGGCTCGCTGCGGGTCACCGCGGGCGACCACGAGGTAGTGCTGCGCGTCTGGGAGGTGAAGGGCTTGCGCGAGCGCAAGGTGTTCCCGGCGCGTTGGACGCCCTCCACCGCAGACGCGGTCCTCGCTCGCCTGCATGCGGACGTGCGCGCCTATATGGAATGGTCGCCGGCGAGCGCGGCCTATGCCTACGTGATCCCGGCGCAGCCGCGCGCGTGGCTCGACACTCTGGGCGCCTCGCTCGGGTTGTTCCTCGCCGAAAAGTCGGTGCTGCCACCCTCCTGCCTCGCGCCCGTCCCCGCCGATCTCGCGGCCGCGGCCGCCCGCGCCGCCGGGAGCGAGGGTGCTTCCCTCGCCTACCTCACCCTGCGCGCCCGCGCCCGGCAACTTGGCTTGGCCGATGCGCCCCTCGCGCCGCTCGCCCGTTCCTCGCTTGCCCAGCAGGCGCGCGACCTGCTCGGCTGAGCCCCCTTGCCCTTTTTGCCAAAGATGAACCCCCCCCCCCTGCTCGCCTTTGCGTTTCTCGCGCTGACGTCCGCCCTGCCGGCACAGCGCATCGTCCGCGGCCCCTACCTGCAGCTGGGCACCCCGGACAGCGTGGTGGTGCGCTGGCGGACCGATATCCCCACAGGGAGCGTGGTCCGCGTGGGCGCCGAGGCGGCGCGCCTCGACCGCACGGTCCAGTCCAAGGGCGAGACCACCGAGCACATCGTCCATATTGGGGGCCTGCAGCCGGCCACGCGGTACCATTATGCCGTCGGTCACGCCGCGGGACCGCTGGCGGAAGGCGCCGGGACCATCGTGACCTCCCCGCCGCACGGCGCGCGCCGGCCGATCCGCACTTGGGTCGTCGGCGACGCCGGCACCGCCGGCTCCAAGGGTTACGAGGGCCAGCAGGCCGCCGTGCGCGACGCCTACCTCCGCTTCGCGGGCGAGCGTCACACGGACGTGTTCCTCCAGCTGGGCGACAACGCCTACCGCACAGGCACCGACGCGGAGCACCAAGTCGCGGTCTTCGACGTCTACCGCGATATCCTCCGCCGTACCGTCACCTGGCCGACCCTCGGCAACCACGACGCGGGCTCTGCAACTTCCGTCACGCAATCCGGCGTCTACTTCGACATCTTCACCCTGCCGACGCGTGCGCAGGCGGGCGGACTGATGACGGGGACGGAGGCTTATTACTCCTTTGACTACGGCAACATTCACTTCGTTTGCCTTGATTCCCACGACTCGGATCGCTCGCCCGAGGGCGCGATGCTCACTTGGCTGCGGCACGACCTAGCGGCGACAAAGCAGGACTGGATCATCGCCTACTTCCACCACCCGCCGTACACCAAGGGCTCGCACGACTCGAACGTCGAGCGGCAGCTGGTCGAGATCCGGGAGAACGCGCTGCCGATCCTTGAGGCGGGCGGCGTGGACCTCTGCCTCACTGGCCACAGCCACTCCTACGAGCGCTCGTTCCTGATTGATCGGCACTACGGCAAGCAGGACACCTTCACGGCCAAGATGAAGGTGGACGGCGGCGACGGCCGGCCGGACGGCACCGGGCCCTACCGCAAGGCGACCCTCGGCCGGGGTGTGCACGAGGGTGCCGTGTACGTCGTGGCGGGCAGCTCGGGCAAAATCACGGGCAAGACCGAGAAGACGGCGGCGCGGGGATTCCTCGACCATCCCGCGATGTTCCTCTCCCTCTACCGCCTCGGGTCGCTGGTGCTCGACGTCGACGGCAACCGGCTGGACGCGGCTTTCCTGACCGAGAAGGGCGAGCGGCTCGACCACTTCACCATCCTCAAGGGCAAGTGAGACCCGCCGCCCTTTCCCCCGCTCGTCCCGGCGCGGCCGGGTGCGCTCCGGCTTCCGCTTGATGCTGCCCACGCGCTCGGGTTCGTTCCCGCTCTTCCGGTTCGCGGGGGTCCGCGTCTACCTCCACTGGTGGTGGTTCCTGTTCGCGGCGGTGGACCTGAGCGTGCGGACGCGGGCGTACACCTCGTTCGCGTGGAACGTCGCCGAGTACCTCTCGCTCTTCGGCATCGTGCTGCTGCACGAGTTCGGCCACGCGCTCGCGTGCCGGCAGACCGGGGGCAAGGCGGACGAGATCATCCTCTGGCCGCTGGGCGGGGTGGCGTTCGTCCAGCCGCCGCCGCGGCCCGCGGCCGAGCTCTGGAGCATCGCGGCCGGCCCGCTGGTCAACGTGCTGCTGATCCCGGTGATCCTCGGGCTTTCGTGGGCGCGTTCCCAGTTCGGCTGGGGCCTGGACAGCCCGGATTACCGGCGCTTCCTCAGCGCGCTCTTCTGGATCAACTCGGGCCTGCTCGCGTTCAACCTCGTGCCGGTGTACCCGCTCGACGGCGGCCAGATGTTGCGGTCGGTCCTCTGGTTCTTCGTCGGTCGCGCCCGCAGCCTCCGCATCGCGGCCATCACCGGCGCCATCGGCGTGGTCGCGCTGGCCGTTACGCTGCTCGTGCTGCAGCCCTCGCGCTGGATCTTCACCCTGCTCATCACCGGCTTCCTTGGGTCGCATTGCCTCAGCGGCTTCCGCCACGCGCGGCAGTTGCAGGCGCTCGAGCGGTTGCCGCGCCACCCGGGGTTCTCCTGCCCCGAGTGCCGGATGTCGCCGCCTGGCGGGCCCCTCTGGCGCTGCCCCGGCTGCGGCCAGGGCTTTGATCCATTCTCCACCGGCGGCGTCTGCCCGCACTGCCGGACGGCCCGCCGCGTCATCCCCTGCCCGCACTGCGGCACCGATCACCCGGCCTCCGCCTGGGGCCTCGCGCCCCGCGCCGGCGCCGGTTTGCAAGTAATCGACGTCTAAAATCCCCACCCTCCGATGACCTTCGCCCGCCTCCTGCCCGCACTCCTCGCCCTCGCCGTCCCGCTGCCCGCCGCGACCCCGCCGGGCGCTCCCGCTGCCGCGGGCCTCGCGGCGCCGTCCGCGGCCCGGTACGAGACCGGCCTCCGCACGCGCGACGGCATCGGCAAGTACTACTTCGGCCGCGAGATCTCCCAGGTGATGGGCCACCTCGGCGCCGGCTGGCTGGAGCGCTCCGAGCGCGAGGAGGAGGAACGCACCGATTTGCTCCTGGAGTCCCTGCGGCTGAGGCCAGGCGACGCCGTCGCCGACTTCGGGGCGGGCAGCGGGTATTTCACTTGGCGGATCGCGCAACGCGTCGGGCCCGCGGGGCGCGTCCACGCGGTCGAGGTGCAGCCGCTGATGCTCGAGCTGCTCCAGGCCAACGTCACCCGCCGGGGCTTCGCCGAGCGCGTGCTGCCCGTGCTCGGCACGGCGAGCGATCCGAAGCTGCCGGAGGGCGCGCTCGACCTGATTCTGCTAGTCGACGTCTACCACGAGCTGGAGTTCCCGTTCGAGGTCACGGCGGCGCTGGCCCGCGCGCTGAAGCCGGGGGGCCGGCTGGTGCTGGTCGAGTACCGCGGGGAGGATCCGGAGGTGCCGATCAAGCCTCTGCACAAGATGACCGCCGCCCAGGTGCGCCGCGAGATGTCCATCCACCCGCTGGAGTTCGTCGAGAACCTCGGCGTGCTGCCCCGCCAGCACCTGCTGGTCTTCCGCCGGCCCTCGCCCGCGCGTTGATCAGGCCCGCGCCCGGCGGGCGGCGAGGACGTTGTCCGCCGTGTAGAGCGCCAGCGCGGTCCAGATGAAGGCGAAGCTCAGCGCCCGTTCCCGCGTGAACGGCTCGCGGAAGACCCAGACGCCGAGCGCGAGCTGGAGCGAGGGGGCAAGGTACTGCAGGAGACCCAGCGTGGTCAGGCGGATGCGGCGCGCGCCGTAGCCGAAGAGCAGCAGCGGGATAGTCGTGATGACGCCCGCGCCGAGCAGCAGAACGTGCGTCGGGCCGTCCACGCGCCCCAGCGCGCCCTGCCCGGCGAGGTGGTACCCGACAAGCGCGCCGGCTGCGAGGGGCAGGAGCACCAGGGTCTCGACGGTAAGCGCAGGCAACGCAGCGAGGGGCGAGCGCTTGCGCATCAGGCTGTAACCGCCCCAGGTAAACGCCAGCGCGAGGGCGATCCACGGGGGCCGGCCCGCCTGCGCGATCATCAGGCCCACGCCCGCGGCGGCGCTGGCGATCGCTATCCATTGTGGCCGCCGCAGGTGCTCGTGCAGCAGGAAACGCCCGGCGGCGACGTTCACCAGCGGCACCAGGAAGTAACCGAGGCTGGTCTCGATGACGTGGCCCGCGTTGACGCCCCAGACGTAGATCAGCCAGTTGCCGGTCAGGAGAAGCGCCGAGAGCAGGTGAGGCCCCAGCGCGCGGCCGGCCCGGCAGACGGCCCAGACGGGGCCGAGTTCCCCCAGCTTCGTCGTGAGGGCGAGCAGCACGACCAGCGACCAGACGAAGCGGTGCGCGATCAGCTCCAGCGCGGGGATGCCGTGCAGCTGCGTCCAGTAGAGCGGGGCGAGGCCCCAGAGAAGGTAGGCGCTGCAAGCGGCGATGGCGCCCGCTCGGGCCTCGGCACCAGCGGGTGTCCCCGGCGGGTTCACGACCGTGCAGGTGCCCGGCGGGAGTTCACCGCTGCGGCTTGCGGTCGAACTGGTAGCGGGCCTCGAACTCCTGCGCGGCTTGCGTCTGCGCGGCCGCGTCAGCTACGCCCTGCGCCTTCAGTTCGGCGAGGCGCTTGTCCATCCAGCGCTGCCGGAAGGTGGCCTCGACCTCACTGGAGATCGCGGTGCTCTCCCGGGGCTTCTGCGACTTGCGGAACAGGGTGCAGCCGGAAGAGGCGCCGGCCACGACGGCTAGGGCGGCGGAAAGGAGAAGGTGCTGGGTCATTTTCTCGACAGGGAAAAGGGATTGTAGGACCGACGGCCCCGACCGCGAGAAAACTTTCGCGGGGGAAGCTTTCTTTTGCCCCGCGCACGCTTGGCGCCACGCTGGTGCAGCGATGGCGGATGAACCTTCCCAGCCTAAACTGCGCCCCACGGAGCGGGCTCCGGCCCCTTCGCCCCCGCCGCCCGCGGGCCCCGCGCCCTCACGCGGGCGGATCCCGGAGCCAGCGCGTAATTCTGGGCCCGCCTCGCCAATCTGCGGTTCAGCGGGGTGTTTGAGGGCAAACCGTCCCGCGCGATGATCGATCGGCGACTCGTCCGCGCGGGCGAGGTGATCGACGAGCGCCTGGGCCTCCGCTTCGACAGCCTCGAGCCCGGCGGCCGCCTGCGTTTCTGCGACGCCACCGGCGCGGCGGTCGTGCGGAAAAACTGAACGCGGCCGCGCGACCTCAGGCGGAGCCGAGCGCGTCGCGCACGGCCCGCAGCACGGCGGGGTCGGTGATGATCCCGAGGACGCCGTTCACCACGAACTGGATGCCGATGCAGAGGATCAGGAACCCCATCACCTTTGCGAGGGCATTCATCCCGTTGGCCCCGATCACCTGCGTGATCCGCTCGGAGAGCCGCAGGGTCGCGTAGGAGATCCCGGCCACGATGAGGATACCGAGGATGATCGCCGCGTAGTCGAGCAGGCCGCGCGCGAAGGAGGTGAAGCCAACGGTGACGGCGATCGAGCCCGGCCCGCTCAGCATCGGCATCGCGAGGGGGGAGAAGGACACGTCGCGCTTCGCCCGTGCCTCCTCCTCGGCCCGATCTTCCGGGTCCCGGCCCCGCGGCTTGCCGACCAGCATTGCCGAGCCGATGCCCGCCACGAGCAGGCCGCCCGCGATGCGCAGCCCGGGGATCGAGATGCCGAAGAAGTTCATAATAAACGTCCCGCCGAGTAGGAAGCTCACCAAAATCGCCACCATGTAGAGGCAGGCGCGGCGCAGCTGGGCCAAGCGGTGCGCCGGCGAATCCCCCTCGGTGATGGAGAGGAAGGTCGGCGCGGACGCGAGGGGGTTCACCACCGGCAGGAGCGCGATGATCGTGCCGAGGATGAGCTCCCAGAATTGGCTGATGGGCTGCATCGTCGCAAAAGCATCCGGAATGCGGGCCGGCGCAAGCGCCCCGCCTACCAGACGTCGACCGGCCCCCGCGGAACCGGGATCGCGTCACGCTCGCCGGCCGCGATCTCCGCTGGGTCGCGCAGGAACGAGGGCACGAGCGGGGCCAGGGCGAACTTGGGCAGCAGTTCGCCCGCGTCGTCGCAGAACTGGCGCCGCCAATGGAGGAACTCCGCCAGCGCCGCCTCGAAGTCCGCGCGGGTCTCCATCGCGAGCAGGGCCCGCTTGAGCGGCTTCGCCGGCCCGAAGCGCTTCGCGTACCAAGGCGCGATGCGCCGGAACAGGCGCGTGCCGTGCGCCTCCCCGTGGCACGCGCACACCCGGTCGTAATGCCGCCGCAGCACCCGCAGCCGCTCCGCGAGTTCCGGCTCTGGCAACAACTCGCCCGTGCGCAGCAGGTGCTCCGTGCGCCGGAAGATCCACGGGTCGTAGAACGCCCCGCGGCCGACGCTCACTCCCGCGCAGCCCGTTTCCCGCACCATATGCCGCGCGCCCTCCGGCGTGGTCACGTCGCCGTTGCCGATCACGGGGATCGCGCGCACCGCCTCCACCACGGCCCGGATGCCGGCCAGGTTCACGCCGCCGCTGAAGCCCTGCGCCCGCGTGCGCCCGTGGACGAACACCGCCGCCACGCCCGCGTCCTCCAGAACGCGCGCCAGGTCCGGCGCGGTCAGGTTGTCCTCGTCCCAGCCCAGCCGCATCTTCGCCGTCACCGGGATGCGCACCGCCGCCACCATCCCGCGCACGAGCGCCGCGGTGCGGTCCAGCTCGGTCATCATCGCGGAACCGCCGCCGACGCGGACGACCTTCCGCACGGGACAGCCCATATTGATGTCGACGGCGTCGGCCCCAAGTTCCTCGCAGCGCACGGCGGCGTCGCGCATCTCCTCGGGCACGCTGCCGAAGAGCTGGATGGAAAATGGCCGGTCGTCCGGGGCGGAGGCCGCGAGGCGGAGGGCGGCGGGGCTGCGCTCGAGGAGGGAGCGCGCGTTGACGAGGTCGGTGGTGGTCCAGCCGAGGCCACCGAGCTCGCGGATGGTCTGCCGCATCGGCAGGTTGGTGTAACCCGCCAGCGGCGACAGGCAGAGGTTCGAGGCGAGCGTGTGAGGGCCGATCCGCACGGGCGTCAGGCGGCGGCCGCGGCGGCCCGTATCCGACGCAGGGCCTCCTCGAGGGTCGCGCGCGGGCAGCCGAAGTTGAGCCGCAGGTGGCGACCTGGCAGCGAGCCGAAGGGGGCGCCGTCGCTCAGGCCGACGCCGTGCGCCTCGAAGTGCGCGGCGGGGGCGGGGAGGCCGAGGCCCGCGACGTTCATCCACAGGAGGTAGGTCGCCTCGACCGGCGCCTCCACTTTGATCCCGGGGAAGTCACGCGCCAGGCCCGCGAGTAGCTGGTCGCGGTTGCCGCGCAGGTAGGCGAGCAACTCCTGCCGCCACGGCTCCCCGTCGCGGTACGCGGCCTCGCAGGCGGTGAAGCCGAGGCAGGTGACTTCCGCTACGATCCCGGCGGCCGCCCGCTCGAATCGACGGCGCAGCGCGGCGTCGGGGATGATCGCGAGGGAGGTCCCCAGACCAGGCACGTTGAAGGTCTTGCTCGGGGCCATCAGGGTGATGCTGCGCGCCGCCGCATCCGCCCCCAGGCTCGCTGACGGCACGTGCGGCAACGCCAAATCGAGGATCAGGTCGCAGTGGATCTCGTCCGAGCAAAGGATCAGCCGGTGCCGAGCGCAGAATTCCGCCAGCCGCTCCAACTCCGCGCGCCGCCACACGCGGCCGAGAGGGTTGTGTGGGTTGCAGAGCAAAAACAGCCGCGTCTGCGGGGTCACTGCTGCCTCAAGGGCTTCCCAGTCGATGCCCCAGCCGCCCGCCTCCCGCACCCACGGCACGCCGACCGGCACGCGGCCGCTGTGGCGCGGCGCCGAGAAGAAGGGCGGGTACACCGGGGACAGCGTAAGCACCTCGTCGCCGGCCTCCGCGCAGGCCAGCGCGGTCACGTTCAGGCCCACGACCAGGCCCGGCAGCCAGACGATCCACTCGGGCTCCACCCGCCACCCATGCCGCCGCCAGAGCGCCTCGACGACTGCCTCGGTGGTGCTCGCCAGCGGCCGCGCGTAGCCGAACACGCCGTGGTCCACCCGGCGGTGCAGCGCCGCGAGGACGGACGGCGGAGCCGGGAAATCCATATCCGCTACCCACAGCGGCAGCACGTCGCGGCCCGCGTACCGCTGCCACTTCTGGGAATCGGTCCCCCGGCGCTCCGGGACGTTATCAAAATCAAACGCGTGCGTCATCGTGTCCGACGAGGCTTTGCCCACTCCCGCCCCGCGCGTCAAAGGGAACGCGCGCCCGTCCGTGCGCCACCGCTTGGGACGCAATGGCGCGCCCGCGCCGTCCCACCGGGCGACACGCCGTCGCGGCCCCGGGCGTCGCGCCAACGTAACCGCCTCATTGGATCAAATTTACGCATCGCGGTGGGCTGGCGCGCCGGGTGCAAAGAGAAGGCAACAACGAGCTAATTATGACGAACTCACTTCGTTCCTCCCCCCTCCCCGTCTGGTCCGTCGCCTGTTCCGGCTCTCGGCTCTCGCCGTGGTCCGGCCTCGAGTGCGAGATGGACCGACTCTTCGCCGCCGCCCTCGGGGCCGGCGGTCCGGCGACCTTCCCGGTCGACGTCTACACCGATGCCTCCGCCACCCACGTCCGCGCCGCCCTCCCCGGCTGCCGCCGCGAGGATCTCCGGATCGAGCTCGCCGACGGCCAGCTCACGCTCTCCGTGGTCCCGCCCGCGCCCGCCGGCGACGCGCAGCCGGACAACGCGCCCGCCGCGCCGGTCGCCCTCCGCACGCTCAGCGTGTCCGAGGACACCGCCGACGACCAGGTGGCCGCGACCTACGTCGACGGCATCCTGTCGGTCACGCTGCCCCGGCGTCCCGCCGCGCCGCCGCGCCGGATCCAGATCAATGCCGCCTGAATCCAACCTGCTCCTCCAACCCTTCCTCCGATGACCCTCCTGAATCCCTTCCTCATCAGCCCCGTTCGCCCGTCCGCGCCCGCGGCCGTCCCGCCGGTCCACCAGCTCAACGAGACCGAGGACGCCTTCGCGCTCACGGTCCAACTCCCCGGCGTGGCCCGGGACGGCCTCGACGTCACCGTCGAGGAGGATGTTTTACGTGTGATTGGCCGGCGCGCGTGGACGCCCCCCGCGGGCTGGTCCCTGCAGCAGCGCGAGACGATGGACGCGCCCTTCATGCTTGCGGTCGTCCTCGGCCAAGCCGTGGCGGCCGACCGGATCGCCGCCGAGCTGCGGGACGGTGTCCTGCAGCTCTCGCTGCCGAAGGTGGAGGCGGTCCGCCCCCGACGCATCACCGTGGCCTGAGTTCCCGCTGCGCGCGGGGCGCCGGCGTCCGGTCCCTGCCCCCGGGGAGCCGTTAAGCTGTTGACCGGTTTTGGCGCGCGAAATGCGCTCTGCTGGGATGCCGTCCCTTGACGCCTTGCGCGGCGCCGGCCGGGCAAAGCCTTTGACAACCCGGTGTGCCGGTGGCTGTCGTCGGGGATGAAATTCTGGTCCTCTGGGGCGCGCCTCGCGCCCCTGGTGCTGGCGAGCCTGTTGCCGGCGGCGGAACCGGCCGGGGAGGCGGCCCGCGGTGCGACCGCGGATCCCGCCGCGCTGAACACTACGGCCGCCGCTGCCAGCACTATGATGGGCCGGCCGGCCCACGCGCCCGACTACCTGGAGCAGGTCGTGGACCTGTTCCTCTCCGCCTTCGATCTCCGTTCGAGCGGCAACAGCGCCACCCACTACGCGATCAGCCTGTTCCTGGTGGTGATCGCGCTGCTGGCGCGCCGGATCGTCACCCGGCTGCTCTCCCCCACGCTGCGGCGGCTGGCCTCGCGCACCGAGACGACCCTCGACGACAAGATGTTCCCGGCGCTTGAGGGCCCGGCGGCGGCCCTCATCGTGGTCCTCGGCCTCTTCTCCGCCCTGCGGGTGCTGAAGCTCCCGGAGGCGGCCGACCATTACCTCGGGGCCGGGTACCAGGTCGCCCTCTCGTTGGTGCTGTTCTGGGGCCTCTGGCGGGCTTTTTCCGCGCTGCTGGATCACTTGGACGAGGTCGCCCGCGAACGAGGCCTCGGCGTGGCGGCGTTTATGCCGTGGATCCGCAAGACGATGCTCACCGGCTTCGTGGTCATCTCGGTGCTGCTCACCATCCAGAGCCTCGGCTTCGAGGTGAAGGCGGTGCTCGCCGGCCTCGGCATCGGCGGCCTCGCCTTCGCCCTCGCCGCCCAGGACACCCTCGCGAACATCTTCGGCGCGATCGTGGTTGCGGTCGACCAACCCTACACCGTCGGCGAGACCGTGCGGATCGGCGCCAACGTGGGCGTGATCGAGGACATCGGACTGCGCTCCACCCGGATCCGCCTGCTGGACAAGTCGCTGATGATCATCCCGAACAAGACGGTCGCGGCGGACACCATCACCAACCTCTCGCGGTTCACCGGCCGGCGCGTCGAGCAGGTGCTCGGGCTCACCTACGGCAGCCGGCCGGAGCAGCTGGAGGAGCTCGTGGCCGCGATCCGGGCCCTCCTCGAGGGGCGGCCCGAGGTGGAGCCGAACTCGGTGCAGGTCGGCTTCCGGGACTTCAACGCCTCCTCGCTCGACGTCTGGCTAGTCTACGAGGCGCGTGACCCGGATTTCCGCCGCTGGGTGCAGCTGCGGCAGGAGGTGAACCTCGCGTTGCTCCGCCTGGTCGCGGCCCGGGGGCTCGCCTTCGCCTACCCGACGCAGACCCTCGACCTGGGGGCGCCGGTCCTCGAGCGCCTTGCGGCCCGGTCCGGCCCGGCGCGCTGAGGAAGAGCTTTGCCTTCGGCCGGGTCCCGGCCTTCGGTTCGCGTATGGCGGACCCATGCAAGACCCCTTCACCGGCAGACCCACCCGCATCCAGGGACGGCGGCTCCCCCGGCCGGAGGAGCGGGCCGACCTTCAACACGATCACGAACGCCGACTGGAAGCGCTCGCTCGCCTCGGCGCGGCGGCAGCGGAATGCGGTCTCCGAGCAGATTCGGACCGCGATCTCGTCCTCCTCGCCGAAGACGAAGTGAGCCTGCTGGAGGGCGCCGGGGGCCCGTGGGCCGCCCTGGGGGACGCTATCCGCGAGTTCCGGGACACCCTGCCGGTGCGCCCGCTGGAGGACTTCGGCTTCGCCGCCGACGTCGAGCATCCCCTCGAGGAGCGCAACGCGCGCCTGCTCTACCTGCACAGCGGGGTCGAGGCCTCCGCCTTCCTCGCTGAGGCCGACGCCTCGGTCTACAAGTTCTTCCTCCCCCGCGAGGAGAAGCGGATCGGCAGCGTCTTCGGCTTCCGTCCCGGCACCGAGACGGCCCTGCAGGCCGACGCCGAGTTCGGGGACTACCGCGGCCTGCTCGAGAAACTCCTCCTCGTCCACGCCCTTGGCGGGATGGGGACCGAGGTCGTCGCGGTCACTCCCGAGGGCATTTTGGTCGCCAAGCAGGTGCTCGGTGAACCGCTCGCGCAGGGCGCGGACACTTCGGGCCTCCTGCCAGGCGCGCTGATCGAGATTCCCTCGCGCTTCCTCCGCGCCAACCGCGACCACCCGCGCCTATTCTTCCTCCGCGGCCAGCCCTGGCTCATCGCCGACCTCCACGCGCGCAACTTCGTCATCGCCGCCGACGGCGTGCGGCGAGTGATCGACCTCGTCGCCGCGCCCTGGCCAGCTGGCCTGCGCGCTGCCGACCCGCTGATGGCCGCCTGGCTGGAGCGCGTCCGCGACGACCCGGGCGCCTCCGCGCTGCCAGGCGCCGGCGACGACGAGCTTTAAGCCGGCGCGATGCAGTGGATCGGTTCTCAGCCTAGTGAATCGTCCTGGCTGACCGCAATGGGCTTGCCAACCGGGCGTCGATAAACTTGTTGCGGGCCTTAGTCCCTCCTCGCGTCCCTCGCGCCCCGTCCCCGATGACCCCGCTTGAGCTCACGCGCCGCCACTTCCTCGGCCGGATGAACACCGGCCTCGCGGGCATCGCCCTGTCCCGCCTGCTCACGCGCGACGCCGCCGCGGCGCCCGCCGGCGCGCCCCACTTCGCCCCTCGCGCGCGCCAAGTGCTGCAGATCTTCTGCCCGGGCGCCGCCTCCCATGTGGACCTCTGGGACCACAAGCCGCTGCTTGACCGCCACGACGGCCAGCCCCTGCCGGGCGCCCAGCCGGAGGTCACGTTCCAAGGCCGCAACGGCAACCTGATGAAGTCGCCCTGGGCCTTCCGCCCCGCGGGCCGCAGCGGCAAGCCGATCTCCACCCTGCTGCCCGCCCTCGCGCGCCACGTGGATGACATCGCGTTCATCCACAGCATGACCGCGCGCACCAACACGCACGGCCCGGGCTGCGTCGCGATGAACACCGGATTCACGCGCGAGGGCTTCCCCAGCGCCGGCGCCTGGGTCAGCCACGCGCTCGGCTCGCTCAACGACAACCTGCCCACGTTTGTCGCGATGCCCGACATCCGCGGCGAGCCGCCCAACGGCAAGGCCAACTGGGGCCCCGGCTTCCTCCCCGCCCGCCACCAAGGCGTCCCCCTCGCTGCCCAGCTCCCGCTTCGCAACGCCGGCCGGCCCCCCGGCATCTCCGCCGCTGCGGACGAGGCCACGCGCGCCTTTCTCGACGCGATCAACCGCGAGCACGCCCGGGAACACCCCGGCCGCGACGAGCTCGGCGCCCGCATCTCCGCCTACGAGCTCGCCGCGCGGATGCAGCTCGCCGCCCCGGAGATCACCGACCTCGCCCGCGAGCCCACCCACGTCCACGCCCTCTATGGCACCGGCGACGCCAACCCCCTCAAGGCTGCCTACGCCCGCAACTGCCTCCTCGCCCGCCGCTTCCTCGAGCAGGGCGTCCGCTTCGTCAGCCTCTACTGCGCCTCCCGCGCCAGCGCCGTCGACGGCCTTCTCAACTGGGACGCGCACAAGACGCTCAAGGCCGACTACGAGCGCCACGCCCCGATCTTCGACGGCCCCACCGCCGCGCTCCTCACCGACCTGAAACAGCGCGGGCTCCTGCGCGACGTCCTCGTCGTCTGGTGCACGGAGTTCGGCCGGATGCCCACCCACCAGGAGGGCACCAGCGGCCGCGACCACAACCCGGACGCCTTCACGACGTGGCTGATGGGCGCGGGCGTGAAGGGCGGCGTCTCCCACGGCGCGACCGATGACTTCGGCCGCCGCGCTGTGGTCGACGTGGCCACGGTGCATGACTTCCACGCCACGGTGCTCCACCTCCTCGGCTTCGACCACGAGCGGCTCACGTATTACCACAACGGCGCCAACCGCCGCCTCACCGACGTCCACGGGCACGTGATCCGCCCGGTCCTCGCTTGAACGCCGCCGCTCTCGGTTTCCCGCTCCGTCGCTCCCGGGCCGCGTTGCTGCTCCTGGCGCTCGCCTCCCCGGCCGCCGCCGACGACGGCATCGCGTTCTTCGAGCAGAAGATCCGCCCGGTGCTGGTCACGCATTGCCACGAGTGCCACAGCGCCGAATCCGCCAAGCTCAAGGGCGGCCTCCGCCTCGACACCCGGGCCGGCTGGCAGCGCGGCGGCGACAGCGGCCTCCCGGCCATCGTGCTCGGCCAGCCCGACGAGAGCCCGCTGATCCAGGCGGTCCGCCACACCGATCCTGACTTCGCGATGCCGCCGCGGAAGCCCCGCCTGCCTGACGCGGTGATCGCCGACCTCGTCACTTGGGTCCGCCTCGGCGCCCCGGACCCGCGTGCCGGGGACACCGGCCCCGCGCGCCGCGCCGACCGGAGCTGGTGGTCGCTCCAGCCGCTCGCGCGCGACTTCGCCCACGACTCGATCGACGGCTTCATCGCCACCCGCCTCGCGGAGCAGAACCTCCGGCCCGCCCCTCCCGCGGGTGCCCGCGCCCTCATCCGCCGGATGAGTTACGACGTCACCGGCCTTCCGCCCACGGCGGCGGAGGTCGCCGCGTTCAGCACCGCTTTCGCCGCGGATCCCGACGCCGCCACCGCCGCGCTCGCCGACCGTCTGCTCGCCTCTCCGCGCTACGGCGAGCGCTGGGGCCGGCACTGGCTCGACGTCGTCCGCTTTGGCGAGAGCAACGGCTTCGAGCGCAATTTCATCATCGATGACCTCTGGCCGTTCCGCGACTGGGTCATCCGCTCGCTCAACGCGGACCGGCCCTTCGACCGCTTCATCACCGAGCACCTCGCAGGCGACGTCCTCGGCCGGGACCAGCCGGACACCGAGGTGGGCAGCGCGTTCTTGGTTGCGGGGCCCTACGACGACGTGGGCAACCAAGACCCCGCGGCCAAGGCCGCGATCCGGGCGGCGACGCTGGACGACATGGTGAGCACCACCGCGGGCGCGTTCCTCGGCCTGACGGTCGGCTGCGCCCGCTGCCACCACCACAAGTTCGACCCGATCCCGACCGAGGACTACTACCGCGTCCGGGCCGCGTTCGAGGGCGTGGAGCACGGCCGCCGCGTGATCGCGACCGCGGAGCAGCGGGCGGAATTCGCGGCCGCCACGCGCGAGCTCAACGCGGAGCTCGCGGGCCTGAACCGCGAGATTGACGCTCTGGACCGGGCGATCGACTTGCGCGCCAAGGCGTCGCTCGCGGAGCGCACGTTCCCGCGTCCGAAGATGGACCCGGCGGGCACCGAGGAGCTATTCCCCGAGGTCGAGGCGCGCCACGTGCGCTTCGTCATCCGCAACAACACGGAGGCGCCGGGGCGGGCGGCGCCGCAGCCGCGCGGCCGGCTGGCGACGCGCGGGGGCGGGCGCCTGACCGAGTTCGAGGTCTGGAGCGTGGACGGGCGCAACGTGGCGCTCGCGGCCCGCGGGGGCCGCGCGGAGGGCGCGCGCGGCTCGGTCGCGGAGGATTTCCCGGAGGCCTACGGGCCGCAGCTCTGCATCGACGGCGCGCACGGCGAACAGTGGTTCATCGGCCAGCCGGCCGAGCTCACGCTCACCTTCGCCCGTCCCGAACGGATCCACCGCATCGCCTTCCGCAACAGCAAGGACAGCGGCCGCCCCGAGGGCCCGGCGCAGGGCGCGACCCCCTGCGAGTACGAGGTGCAGGTGTCGCTCGACAAGCAGGACTGGCGCACCGTCGCCTCCTCGGCGGACCGCGAACCGTGGAGCGAGCGCGTCGGCCTTGAGCGCCTGCGGCCGGAGGTTATCACGCCCGCCGAGGAGGAGCAGCTTGCCGCGCTGGAGCGCCAGCGCGCGCGCGTGCAGGCGCGGCTCAACCAGGTGCCGAAGCTCCCGCAGGTCTGGGCGGGCAAGTTCTCCCAGCCCGCGGAGCCCACGCGCGTCCACAAGGGCGGCGACCCCGCCCGGCCCGGCGACCCCGTCGCGCCCTCCAGCCTCGAGGTCCTCGCCGGCGTCCTGCCCGGCTACGCGCTGCCGCCCGACGCCCCCGAAGGTGAGCGCCGCCTCGCGCTCGCCCGCTGGATCACCGCCGAGGGTAACCCGCTCACGCCGCGGGTGCTCGCCAACCGCGTGTGGCAGCACCACTTCGGGGCGGGCATCGTCGACACCCCGAGCGACTTCGGCTTCCTCGGCGGCGCGCCCTCGCACCCTGAGTTGCTCGACTTCCTCGCCCGCCGGCTGCTGCACCACGGCTGGCGGCTCAAGCCCCTGCACCGCGAGATCCTCCTCTCGCGCACCTACCGCCAGAGCGCCGCCCCCCGGCCGGAGGCGGCCGCCCTTGATCGCGACAGCCGCCTGCTCTGGCGTTACCCGCCGCGCCGCCTCGGCGCCGAGGAACTCCGCGACACCCTCCTCGCCGTGACCGGCCAGCTCCGCCTCGAGCCGATGGGCGGGCCCGGCTTCCGCCTCTACCGCTTCACCCAGAACAACGTCTCGACTTACTTCCCCTTGGACGCGCCCGGCCCCGAGACCTACCGCCGCGCCGTGTACCACCAGAACGCGCGCGCCAGCGTGGTCGACGTGCTCAGCGACTTCGACCTGCCCGACATCGCCTTCGCGGCGCCGCGCCGCGCCAGCACCACCACCCCGCTGCAGGCGCTCACGCTGCTCAACCACCGCTTCACCCTCGACCTCGCCGCCGAGTTCACCGCGCGCCTCACCGGGTCCGATCCGGTGGGCGACGCCTACGCTGTGGCGCTGCAGCGTCCGCCCTCGGCCGCCGAACGCGCGGGCGCGCAACGCTTGGTCGCGGACCACGGGTTGGCCGCGTTCACCCGCGCCCTACTCAACGCGAGCGAGCTGCTCTATCTCGACTGACCGGGCACGAAAGGGCTGGTCTCGCCGCGCCCCGCGGGCTTCGGTGGAGAGGTGCGTCGGTTCCCCGCATTCCTCGGTTCCTGGCGTCGGCGGCTGTCAGGCCTGCTGGCGGGCGGGGCCCTGCTCGCGGCTTGGCTGACCCTCCGGCCCGCTCCGCCCCAAGCGCCCGGC
>VHCI01000035.1 GCA_016871775.1 Verrucomicrobiota bacterium
GCCCCTCCTCCTCGCCCTCGCGTTGCCGGCCGCCGAGCCGGCCGCGGAAGGGTTCACCGCGCGCGAACTGGCCCAGGGTTACCGGGAGGGCGTCGTCCTCGCCAAGCCGCGCGCGGGCCGGCACGCCGAGGTCGACGCGGCCGAGCGGCGCGAGGGCGTCCGCCTGCGCCGCCGCTGGGACCGCTTCGACGGCCTGCGACTGCTGGAGCTCCCCGCCGGCGAGACGGTCCCCGCCGCGGTCGCCCGCCTCGCCGCCTCCGGCCGCTACGAGTACGTCCAGCGCGACCACCTGCGCCAGGCCACCGTCACCCCCGACGATCCCGACTTCGCTTCCCGCCAGTGGCCGCACCGGAACACCGGCGCCAACAACGGCATTGCCGGAGCCGACCTCGGCTCGACCCGCGCCTGGGACCTGCGCACGGACGCCGCCGAGGTGATCGTCGCGGTGATCGACTCGGGCATCCGCACAGACCACCCCGACCTGGCGGCCAACCTCTGGGTCAATCCCGGCGAGATCCCCGGCAACGGGCGGGACGACGACGGCAACGGCTACATCGACGACGTCCACGGCATCAACGCGATCACCGGCTCCGGCAACCCGGCCGACGACCTCGGGCACGGCACGCACGTCGCGGGCATCATCGGGGCGGTGGGCAACAACGGCGTGGGGATCACGGGCGTCGCCTGGCGGGTGAAGCTGATGGGCCTGAAGTTTCTCCGCGGGGGCACCGGGACCAGCGCGGGGCGCGGCTCGACCTCCGACGGCATCGAGTGCATCGACTACGCGATCCGCCACGGGGCGCGGATCATCAACGGGAGCTACGGCGCGGCGGCCGGGCCGGTGACGCAGTTCGACCCGGCCGAGCGCGAAGCCCTGCTGCGGGCGCGCGCCGCGGGCATCCTCTTCGTGGCGGCCGCCGGCAACGACGGCGCCAATATGGAACTTCTCGCGCACTATCCGGCGAGCTACCGTCTTGAGAACGTCATCGCCGTCGCCAACTCCACCAGCCGGGACGACGCTGCCCTGAGTACCAACTTCGGCGCGGGGTCGGTCGAGTTGTTCGCCCCGGGATCCGAGATCTGGTCGACGTGGCCGACGGGCACGCCGCCGTACGCTTCGCGCTCCGGCACTTCGATGGCGGCCCCGCACGTCGCCGGCGCCCTTGCCCTCCTGCGGGCGCAGTTCCCCGCGGACACCTACCGCGAGCTGGTCAACCGGGTTTTGCGTCACGTCGACCCGGTACCCGTCTTCCGCGGCCGGGTGCAGACCGGGGGGCGCTTAAACCTCGACCGCGCGTTGCGCTCCACGGACAACCGGCCCTTCAACGACGACTTCGCCGCCCGCTCGCGTCTCGCTGGCGGCAACGCGGCGGTGCGCAACGTCAACCTCGGCGCGACCCTCGAGAACGAGCCGGGCATCGCCGGCCAGACCCCCGTGGCGTCCCTCTGGTGGGAGTGGATCCCCTCGACCTCGGGCCGCGTGCGCCTCTCCACCACGGGCAGCGGTTACGACACCCTCCTCGGCGTGTTCACCGGCACCGACCTCGGGGCGCTCGTCCCCGTCGCCGCCAACGACGACGAGCCCGGCCGCGTGACGTCGCGGCTCGAATTCCAGGCCGAGGCCGGCGTCCTCTACCAGATCGTGGTCGCGGGCAAGGCGGGCGCCGCCACGGCCGCGGGTCTCACCCTGCTCGACCTTGGCGCCATCCCGGCGAACGACGCTTTCGCGGGCGCGCAGGTGATCGCGGGGCGCTCCGCGCGGGTCGACGCCGCCAACGCCTCCGCGACCCTTGAGCCGGGCGAACCGCGGATCCTCGGTCTCACTGGCGGCAAGTCCCTCTGGTACCGCTGGACCGCGCCCACCGCGGGCCGATACCAGGTGGGCCTCGCCAGCCAGGGCTTCGACCCGATCCTCGCCATTCACACCGGCACGGCCCTCGCGGAACTGCAGCTGGTCGGCGCGAACGACAACCACGACACGCAGACTGGCGGCACGGAGGCTGCGACCAGCGCTCTGGTCACGTTTGTGGCCGCAGCCGGCGCGACTTACTACTTCCAGGTCGACGGCAAGGCGACGGGCACCACGCCCCCGGCCAACGCGGCCTTCACACTTACCCTGAACGACTCGCTCTGGCAGGGACTCACCGGCGGCAGCGTCACCAGCGCCCCAGTGGTCGGACCCGACGGGGCGGTCTACGTCGGCAGCACCGACGGGACCCTGCACGCCTTCAACGCCGACGGCTCTCGCCGCTGGCCGGCCCTGCGCTTGGAGGGGATGCTCGACACCTCCGCCGCCGCGCTCTCACCCGACGGCATTCTCTACGTCGGCGTGGGCCCCGTGTCCGGGCTGCTCAACGACGCCAAGCTGCACGCAATCGACGCCGCCACCGGGACGCGACGCTGGGAGATCGTAGTCGGTCCCGGTTACAACGCCAACAACGCGGTGGCCCTCGGGGCCGAACGCATCGTCTATGTACGGAGCCAAGCACAGAACCCAGCGGCCGCCCGCCTCTACGCCTACCGGGACGCGGGCGACCGCGCGGTCCTGCGCTGGTCCGCCTCGGTGCCGGGCGACTCCTACGCCTCGGTCAGCATCGCGGCTGACGGCACGGTCTACCTCGGGTCCGATGATGCCGCGAACGGCCATCGGCTCTTCGCGTTCGACCCCGCGACCGGCGCGGTCAAGTGGAGCCTCCGCAATGATCAGGCTGTGTACACCGCCGCGGCGATCGACGGGGCCGGAAACGTCTATTACGGCACGCTGACCTCCGGCCGCCTCTACTCGGTGACCCCCGCAGGGACGCTACGCTGGACCTATGCGGGCGCGAGCATCGGCACCTCCTCATCCCCGTCGCTCAGCCCGGACGGCCGCACGGCCTTCTTCGCGGGCTACGACGCCAAGCTGCACGCGGTCGACACCGCCACGGGCGTGGCCCGCTGGACCTTTCCGCTGGGCCAGGAGGTTCGAGCCTCCTCGCCCGCGGTCGACGCAAACGGCGTGGTCTACATCGGCTGCTACGACGGCCTGATCTACGCCGTAAACTCCGATGGCACCCTGCGGCGGACCTGGGCCACCGGCGGCATTGTGCGTTCCTCGCCGGCAATCGCCGGCACGACCCTCGTCATCGGGAGCAACGATCGCCGCGTTTACGCCTTTGACCTCGGGGTCGGGACGGCCGGCCCCTGGCCGCAGTACCGCCACAACGCGCGCCGCACCGGCCGCGCGGAGGTCGAGCCATTCGGCCTCCTCGCCGCCCCCACGGACCAGCGGGCCGTCCTAACGCTGCCCTTTTCCCTCAGCGTGACGGTCTCCGGCTCTGGGCCTTTCGGCTACCAGTGGTTCCAGGACGGTCGCGCGCTACCGGGCGCGACCCAGGCCACCCTCGCCGTTGCCGCCGCTACCGCCGCGTCGGCCGGCAGCTACGTGGTGCGGGTCACCGGCCCGCAGGGTGAACTGACCAGCAACCCGGCCCGCTTGACCGTCGAGCCGCCTGATCCGGGACGGCTGACGAACCTTTCGGTGCGCACACGCGCCGGGACCGGGGCGCGTACCCTCACGGCGGGATTCACCCTGGCCGGGGCCGGCACCCGCCCGGTGCTGCTGCGGGGCATCGGCCCGGGCCTCACGCCCTTCGGGGTCGCGGGCGCACTCGCCGATCCGGCGCTGGAGCTGTACGCGGCCGGCCGCCTCGAGGCGGCGAATGACGATTGGGCCGCCGGCGGCGATTCCGCGCTCGCCGCCGCCTTCGCCCGGGCGGGCGCGTTCGCGCTGGACCCCGCCGCTCGCGACGCCGCGCTGCTGCGCCCCCTCGGCGCGGGCAACTACACCCTGCAAGTCACGGCGCCGGCCGGGGCGGCCGAGGGCATCGCGCTGCTCGAGCTTTACGAGGACCCGGCCGGCTCCGCCGCCACCAACCGCCTCGTCAACCTGTCCGCGCGCGCGCAGGTCGGCGCCGGCGAGGGCATCCTGATCGCCGGCTTCACCCTCTCGGGCAACGTGCCGCGCCGCGTCCTCGTGCGCGGGATCGGCCCCGCCCTCACGGGCTTCGGGGTGACCGGCGCGCTGGCCAATCCGGTGCTGACCCTATTTCGCGGCCCGACCCGCGTGCAGGAAAACGACGACTGGGGCGGCGCACCGGCCCTAGTCGCGGCTTTCGCGGCCGCGGGCGCGTTTCCCCTCAATGATCCGGCCGGCCTCGACGCCGCCTTCACGACCCTTCTCGCGCCAGGCAGCTACACCGTGCAGGTGGCGGGCAGCGGCGGTGGCACGGGCGTCGCGCTCGTCGAGCTCTACGAGTTGCCCTAAGCCGGACCACCGATACGAAACATCAGCGGACCCAGCGCGCCTGCAGCACCCAGCCGCGGAAGATGTCGCGGCACACGGCGCCGTAGGGATTGTCGCCAAGCGCCTCCCAGCCCTCCGGGAAGTGGCAGACCGGCTGGCGGGAGCGGATGACCTCGCGGCCGTCGAGCCGCACCACCACGTCGCCCACGCCGCCCTGGCCGTAGGCGTCCGCCCGGAAGGCGGGCAGATCGACTTCCAGCCAGTGTCCGCGCGGGTCGGGCCGGAGCACCGCGGAGGTGACCCGCGGCTGACCGAAGGTGTCGAAGGCCAGCTTGACGCCGCCCGGCGCGGGCTCGGCGAACAGGAAATTATACTGGAAGTGCGCCCCGGCGGCGACCAGCGGCTCGCCGTCGGGCAGGATCTCATCCGGGAAATGCACGCGGAGGCGGAGGGTCCCGCCCCGACGCGCGGCCGGATCCGTGAAGCCCACGCGGAACTCGTCGCGGCGCAGCAGGCGCGTGAACTCGGCGCGCAGTTCCCCGGAGAAACCGGCCGCGAGGCGCCCGCCCGGGACCTCGGGGCCGGAGTTGCGGGGACGGACCTCCTGCAGGGCGCGGCCGCCGCTGAACCAGACGGCGATGCCGGTGCGTTCGCGGTGCTCAAGGTCGCGGCGGAAGGCGGCCCACGGGCCGTGCCCCTCCGGACGGTAAAGGGACGGCAGCTGGAGCGAGACAGTGTGGGTATGCCCGGGCTTCCAGGTGAGCAGGCGGCCCCAGCGCACGGCCTGGTCGCCGATCGCCACGCCGAAGCGCAGTTGCCGGTCGGGCAGGTGTTCCACGAAGACGCGCTCCCCGACGGCGTCCGCCGGTTCCCAGAAGGGTTCGACCGTGCCGGGAGGTTGGTCGCGGAAACGTACCTTGAGAACGCGGGGGCCATCGACGTGGCCCAGCCGGCGGCCCAGTTCGGCGAGCAGGTCGTGCGTGCCGTCGGCGAGCTCGCGCCAGCGGTCGGTGGCGAGGCCCCGGGTCGAGCGCCCGTGGTAGTCAAAGGTCACGAGCGCGCCGACGACCACCGTGACCGCGACGGTGGCCGCGAAGGCTCCGACCGTGGCGCCACCGGCCAGGCGCCCGAGCCGCCGCACCGCCCGCTCCGCCGCCAGCAGGCCGAGGAGGGCCAGGACCGCCAGCGCGACCGCGTAGTCGGTCTGGTAGCGCATCGTGGTGGAGAAGTAACAGTTTACCAGCGCCCCGACCGGCAGCGCGTAGGCGGCCACGACGCCGATGGAGCCGGCGAGGGCCCGTCGCTCCGCCGCGGCCCGGCCGAGCCAGGCGAGCGGCAACGCGAGCAGGAACCAGTAGAAGGGGAAGGTGACCGCCTTGCCGCAGACTTCCTCGGTGCCGAAGTAGTCCGGGATGTGGGAGATCTCGATCGCCTGCGCGAAGACGAAGGGGAACTCGGGGCGCCAGAGGAGTGGCTGGAAGAAGTAGACCGAGAGGTTGTGCAGGAGGAAACGCGGGCTGAAGTGGACCAGCTTGCCCTCGTAGGCGCCCGAGAGCTGGTAGTTCTGGCCCCACTCGAACGGGCTGCCAAAGCGGGCGTGGTTGTGCCACATTACCGCCGCCGCGCAGCAGGCGAGCGGCACGCCCGCGGCGACCGCCAGCCGCCACCACTCGCGCCCGGGCTCCCGGCGGAACCACGCGCGCCCCAAGGGCAACAGCAGCATCCCCAGCGCGAGCAGGCAGGTCGGCCGCGCCCCCACCGCGAGGCCTAGGCAGAGGCCGGCACCGGCCACCGCCGGAACCGGGCGCCAGTCGTGCCACGCGGCCGCGCAGAGCAGCGCGGCCAGCGAGGTGAAGGCGATCCCCGCCGAGATCGGCAGTTCCCACATCATCGGCCGCTGCGTGAGCGCCAGCAGGTGGGTGCCGAACCCGAGCGCCAACACCCCGAGCGGGGCCACCAGCGGGTGGCTCTCCGGGAAGTAACGCCGCCGCAGCCCCAGCCACAGCAGCGAGGCCGCCGTCACCGCGACCGAGCAGAATACCCAGGTCGCCGCGCCCGAGGTCATCTCCCGTCCGGTGACGACCCGCCACGGCCACATCAGCGTGAAGGCCGGCGCGGGACCGAAGTAGAGGTAGTATTTCCCCCGGTAGAGGGACATATCGCCCATCTTGTGGGGCCCGTTCTGCGCTGGGTCGTAAGGGTCCGCGAGCGCGAGCAACTCCGGCGACGGATCCTTGTCGATGTTCAGCTGACCTTTCTGCCAGCCCCGCACCAGCAGCTTGTAGTAATCGAGATCACCCCAGTCGTCGAAACCGTTGTTCGCGGCCACCACCCAGCGGAACGCCCCCACCACGACCAGCAGCGCGGCCGCCGCCAGCGCGTGGTCCCACCCCCATCGCCCTCGCCCAAGCGCCGATCCGGGAACAGTTGGGGGTAACCCGGGCATTTTTTGCTGACTGACGACGTCAGTCACCCACCTCGCTGCCAAGGCGAAAGCGGCGCCGCGGCCACCCGGGGCGGTCACAATTTGACTAGACGGCCCGCCTCACCCCGCCGAATGTCTGCCGGCCGGCGTTCGCCAGAACCCCCCTATGCCCTGCCCCTGCCCCCTACGCGACGCTCTCTCCTCCAGCGCGCTCCTGAGCCTCGCCTTGCTTCTGCCGCGGCCGCTGGCGGCGCAGGCCGTCGCTCCGGCCCCCGCCCCGGCCGCGACCGTGTCGGCCCCGCCGGAGGCAGCCGTGCGGCTTTCGCCTTTCGAGGTGAGCACGGACCGCGACACCGGGTTCGCCGCGGCCAGCTCGATGGCCGGAGGCCGGCTTGCGACGGACCTGCGGGACACCCCGGTGGCCTACTCGGTCGTGACCCGGGACTTCATCGACGCCCTGAATCTCGTGGATCTCCAGTCGGCGGCGGAGTGGACCACCTCAAGCACGGTGGCGGTGGACAACGGCCAGCAGAATTTCTTCTTCAACCCGGTCCAGTACACCGTGCGCGGGTCGGGCGGCGGGCGTCCGCAGCGCAATTTCTTCCCGCAGTTCAACAACGGGGACTCGTACAACCTGGAGCGCTACGACTTCGGGCGGGGGCCCAACGCGGTGCTCTTCGGTAACGGCTCGCTGGGCGGGATCAGCTCGGCGACGACCAAGCGCGCGCAGACCAACCGGGCGACGCGGCAGCTGCAGTTCGCGGTCGGCTCGTGGTCGAACTTCCGCTCGACCTTCGACGTGAACCAGCCCGTGGGAGAGCGTTTCGCGGTCCGCGCAGCCGGGGTCTGGGGCGACGCGGGCGGCTGGCGCCTGAAGGACTTCGACAAGCGGCAGGCCGCGTTCCTGACGACGACCTTCCGGCCCTTCCGCGACGGGGAACTGCGGGTGGAGGGCGAGTACGGGCGCAACTCGCGGCAGGTGGCGGTGACGTTCCTCAACGACCGCTTCTCCGGCTGGAACGGTACGACCTACGCTGCGCCACGGGCTTTGACGACCCTGCCCGCCAACGCCAACGCGATCGGCGTGGGCCGACGGGGGCCAACTACTTCGTGCACCTGCCCTTCACCGCGCCGGACCGCATCTTCAATTACCAGAACGACCCCATCACTCTGCCGGGCGGCAACAGCGCGACCACCCCGATCGCGGGCTACACCTTCGGCACGAACGCCTCCTTCAACACGGCGGGTGCAAACCTGCTGTACGAGATCAACGTGCCCGCGGGCCGGTTCGACACCGCGGAGCGCCTGTCCGCCTTCCGGACCCCCAGCGAGGAGTTCACCCTCTCCCCGGACCTGCCCATCCTCACCCAGCGATTCAAGGACCTGCAGCTCACCTACTCGCACCGCTGGGGCAATCTGCACTTCGAGGTCGCCGGCGACATCAACCGCACCGCCGCGATGACCAACGGTGAGCCCAACCGCAACCTCCCCAACGTCTTCATCGACATCAACCGCGTCCTGCCGGACGGCCGCCCGAACCCGGACTTCCTCGTGCCCTACGGGGACGGCCAGTATATGCGCGCCTTCCGCACCTTCTCGGAGAACAACGTCCGCTCCGCCATCGCCTACGTCTGGCCCACCCGCTTCGGCCACTTCACGGTCAACTCCCTCGCCGGATCGAACAACAGCGAGAACACCAGCGACCATCGCTACCTGAGCGTCGCCCGCGGGACTGACCAGAGGTTCTGGGCCTACAGCAATCAGCGCATCCGTATCCGCCGCTACTGGAACAACACCAGCCGCCCCTCCCCGGACCTTTCGCTGCGGCCCATCACTTATTACGACCCCAACACCGACGCGACCGAGACGCTCCGCCCGATCTGGGCCATCGAGGCCGACCGGCGCGACACCCAGAACATCACCCGCAACCGCTTTCGCTACGCGCTGGCCTCACTCAACGCCAAATTTTTCTCCGGCCGCTGGGTGGTCTTGGGCGCCGTACGCCGCGATTCCTTCTTCTTCCAGAGCCGCCAACAGATCCACCAAGGGGACTACGCGGCCGACTGGCCCGCCACCTACCGGATCCTCCGGCCTGGGGCGCCCGCCGACTACGCTCGCCTCACCTACACGCCGCGCGACGCCAACGGCGTGGCTGTCGGCCCCGAGCAGGAGGCCGCCATCCGGCCGCGCGATTCCCTCGGCAACCGCCTGCCCCAGTACGCGAACGTGCGCTTCAAGGACGACTTCAACCCGCCGCCCGTGCAGGGCCGCCAAGTCACCCGCAGCGTCGGCACCGTGCTCCACCTAGCCTCTTGGCTGAATCCGGCGGTGAACTTCGCGGAGACGTTTAACCCGCCCGGCTCGATCGTGCGCATCGACGGCCGTTCCCTAGAGCCCACCGTCGCCACTGGCATAGACTACTCGCTCCGGATGGAGCTATTTGGCAACCGCCTCAACCTGAACTTTGTCTATTACGCTACGGAGGAGGTGAATAACACGATCCCCCAGGACGGGCCCGGCTTCTTCAACACCCTCTACGACGCCAACGTGATCGGCGACACCAGCGCGACCGGCCGCAACATCCGCGGGATGGGTCGGCTGCCCACCCAGTACCGCGACACCCGCCTCCGCTCCGGCGAGGGCTACGAGGTTGAAATCACCTTCAACCCGACCCGCGCATTGCGCCTCACCGGCAACGTCGGCTTCCCTCGTCTCTTCGAGGCCAACGCCTACCCCGACGTGCGCGCCTACATCGACAAGAACGCTACCATCTTCCGGCAGATCGCCAACGACGCGGGCGTGCTGATCGGCGCCGACAACGTCGCGCGCGTCGACGAGTCCATCCCCATCGACCAGCGCTCGTCCGACGCCAACGCCGCCGCCACCGCCTACAACAACATCCAGGGCTTCCGCCGGAACATCGTCGACGGCCGCCGCCTCCAGCAGGACCAGCCGGTCGTGAACGCCTTCGCCGACTACACCGTCCAGTCCGGGCGCCTCCGCGGGCTCCGCGTGGGCGCCGGCGCCCGTTACCGCGGCAAGCAAATCTTTTGGTCCCGCGTCGAGGACACCATCCCGGACCCGAACAACCCCCGCGTCGCCATCGACGATCCGACCAAGGACGCCTATACGCCCGCCTACACCCCGGACGACTACATCATCGTCACCGCCACACTCGCGTACACTTGGCGCTTCGCGCAGCGCCGGGAGGTGCAGGCAAACTTAGTCATCAACAACCTGCTCAACGACCGCGGCCCCGCCTACTCGTCGACGGCCCAGAGCGCCCACGTGATGCGTCCGCTCAACAACGATTACGCCTCCCCGGCGCGGGAGACCGTCCCGCGCTACTACGCGCTCAAGCAGCCGCTCAGCTTCACCTTCACGCTCACGACCAAGCTCTGATCCCGGTGCTCCGCCGCCTCCTCGCGCTGCTGCTGCCGCTGACCACGGCCGCCGCGACGGCAACCTCCCTTGGTACCGCGGTCGTGCCTGTGCGGGTGGTGTGTTACAACCTCCACCACGGCGAGGGCCTCGACGGCCGGCTCGACCTCGAGCGGATCGCCGCCCTAATCAAGGGGCAGAAGGCCGACCTGGTGGCCCTCCAGGAGGTCGAGCGCGGCACGCAGCGCACGCAACGTCGCGACCTCCCCGCTGAGCTCGCCCAGCTCACCGGGCTGGACGTCCGTTTCGCCCGGAACATCCCCTTCCAAGGGGGCGAATACGGCACCGCCGTCCTCTCGCGCTTCCCCATCCGCCGGGTCGCACACCACGCTCTGAAAATGGTCGGCCAGGGGGAGCAGCGGGGCGTGCAACAGGTCTGGATCGACATCCACGGCACTGAGGTGCTCCTCCTCAACACCCACCTCGACCACCGGCGCGACCCCGCCGAGCGGGAACGCAGCGTCACCGAGATCCGCGACTTGGTCGCCGCCGCGGGGCCGGTGCCGGTGATCGTCGCCGGCGACTTCAACGCCACCCCCGACAGCCCCGCGATCGCTACGATGCGAGGCTTCCTGACGGATGTCTGGACGGCGGTCGGTCAGGGGCCGGGCCACACGATCCCGGTCCGGCAGCCGAACCGGCGCATCGATTACATCTGGGTCTCCCGCCACTTCGTCCCAGCGCAGATGAACGTTTTGAACTCGGAGGCCTCGGATCACCTGCCGGTCAGCGCGCTGCTGATGCTCCCCCGCCCCTAGGGCGTGTTCTACCCCGGGTCGGGAGCGGCGGTCAGCGCCGCAGGTGGGCCAGCGTGAGGTCGGGGAAGTCCGTGAACGCCCCGTCAACCCGCGCCTTCTCGAACAGCGCGGCGTGCAGGGCGGGCAGATCTAGGCAATGGCGCGGCAGGTCGTCGCGCCGGATCGTGTACGGGTGCACCGCCAACCCCAGCGCGCGGGCTCGGGCGACCAGGTCCGTGACCTGCACCGGGGCGCCAGCGGCCGGCCAGTTCACCACGCGCCCGAGGGCGGGCCCGATCCCGTCCGCGACGGCGGCCACGGCCTTCAGGCCGGCTTCCGAGGCGAGCCACCCGTAGTCGGTGCCATCGGCGCCTTGGCCGCTGCCACCGATCAATTGGACCAGCCGGCCCTGCCACCCGAGCTCGTTGCGCAGGCGTCGCACCTCCTCCCACTCGAAACACTGGAGGAAACAGGGGGCGGTCTTGTCTGCGTAGCCGAAATGGGCGAGGACCGACAGGACCACGCGGCTCGGATCACGGCCCTGGTCGCGGTGCCAGCGGGGCGCCTTGATCTCGGGATAGATCCCGGCAACCCGTCCCGTGTTCCGGTTGAGGGCCTGGATCAGGGTGAGCTCTTCCTCGAGGGTGGGAATGCGCAGCCCGACGGACGCCGCCGCGGCCGGGTAGCGTCCCGGATACTGTGCCTCGCCCGTCTTGAGGTTCGCCCGCTCGCGCACCTCAAGCTGGCGCAGCTCCGCGAGGGTGAAATCAAGCGCGTAGTGGCGCCCATCCGGGCGCGCGCGCCCGGGCAAGCGGCGCGCCACGTCCGTGACCGCGTCGAGGTACAGGTCGTGCAGCACCACCGGCACATCGTCCTTCGTCAGCACGATGTCTTGCTCGATGAAGTCCGCCCCGAGCGCGTGGGCGTGGGCCTTCGCGACGAGGGTGTGCTCCGGCAGGTAACCGCTGGAGCCGCGATGCGCGACCACCACGGGCCGCGCCGGCTGGGCGAGGAGCGAAGGGGCGAGCGCGAGGAGCAGAGCGGGGAAAACGGGGAGGCGCATCGGAAGCTGGGTCAGGAGGCGGAGCTGGCGCTGCGGTGGCGGAGGGTGAGCGCACTGAAGGCCATCGTGAGCACGCAGCAGGCGATCATCGTGCCGAACACGCCGCCCCAACCCCAGTGGTCAGCGATCCAGCCCACGCCGGTGCCGGCGATGGCGGAGCCGAAGACGTAGCCGAAGAAGCCGGTGAACCCGGCCGCCGTGCCCGCGGCCTTCTTCGGGACGAGGTCGAGGGCGTGCAGGCCGATGATCATGATCGGGCCGTAGACGAAGAAGCCGATCGCAATCAGGGCCGCCATATCAATCCAGAGGGGGCCGTGACGGTTGAGCCCGTACACCAACAGCCCGAGCAGCGTGAGCGCCATAAACAAAATGGTCGCCGGCGCCCGGCGGCCGCGGAACACCCGGTCCGAGACCCAACCGCAGAGGATCGTCCCGGGGATGCCCGCGAACTCGAAGGCGGCCCAAGCGAGGCTCGATTGCTGGAAGGAGAACTGCTTCGCCGTCTGCAGGTAGGTTGGGATCCAGTCGACCACGCCGTAGCGCACGAAGTACACGAACGCGTTGGCCACCGCGATGGCCCACAGGTAGCGGTTATTCAGGACGTGCCCGAGGAAAATCTCGCGGAAGGTGAAGGTGCGCTCGTGCTCCGCCAAATACTCCGGCGGGTAGTCGTTGCGGTAGCGCTCCACCGGGGGCAGGCCGCAGCTCTGCGGGGTGTCGCGCAGGAGGAACGCGATCAGGATCGCCACCAGCGCGGCCAAGAGCGCCGGGAAGTGGAACTTCGCGCCCCAGTCGCCGAAGAGGATCACCCCCAGCAGCGCCAGCTTCGCCACCAGGCCCCCGCCGATGTTGTGGGCCACGTTCCAGAGCGAGACGATCACCCCGCGCTCCTTCGTGCTCCACCAGTGCACCATCGTCTTGCCGCAGGGGGGCCAGCCCATCCCGTTGACCCAGCCGTTCAGGGTCTGCAGCAAAATCATCGCGGTCAGCGACCCGTAGATGGCGGGGATCGTCCCGAACGCGAAGGTCACCCCGGCCGTCAGCAGCAGGCCGACGGTCATGAACCAGCGCGGGTTGCTCCGGTCCGACACCGAGCCCATAATGAACTTAGATACACCGTAGGCCACGGAGAGGCCGGTCATCGCCGAGCCCAGCGCCGCCTTGGTGTACTCGGGGTGCTCCTTGAGGATGTCGGGGATCGCGAGGGCGAAGTTCTTCCGCACCAGGTAGAACGCCGCGTAGCCGATGAAGATGCCCGTGAAGACCTGCCAGCGCCGACGGCGGTACTCGGGGTCGATCCGGTCGGCGGGGAGCTCCGGGACCGCCGGGGCGGGACGCAGGAAGGAAAACATCGCGGGGCAGGTTAACGGCCCAGCCCGGCGCGCAGCCAGCCCGGCCGGTTCGTGGTGACGCTCGCGACGCCGAGCCCGATCCAGCGGCGGGCCACCTCCAGGTCGTCCACCGTCCAGACGTGCAGCTCGAGGCCCGCGGCCCGGATGCGGGCGACGTCCGCGGGGGTGAGCGGCCACGTGTGCTGGAGGTCGAGCCCGGTGAAGCCGGCGGCGAGCGCCTCGGCGATCACGTCGTCGATCCGCGGCGGCGCCTTGGCCTTGGGATCGCCGGGCGCGGGCACCTTGTAACCCATCAGGTACAGCGTGCGGTAGCCGGGCAGCACGCGCCGGATCTCGCGCAGGGTGGCGGCGTTGAAGCTGATCAGCGTCACGGTCGCGGGCGTGGCGCTGCAGCGGGCGAGGCTGCGGCCGAGCGCGGGCACGATCTCCGGGCCGACCTTGAGCTCGACCAGCATCCGCTTGCCCGCGGGGATGCGCGTGAGCTGCTCGTCGAGGGTCGGCAGGCGCTCACCGCGGAACCGCGGATCCTTCCACGTCCCGGCGTCGAGCCCCCGCAGCTCCGCGAGGGTCAGCTCGGCCACCACGCCCGGGCGGCCCGTGGTGCGCGGCGTGGTCTTATCGTGGATGACGATCAGCTCGCCGTCGCGCGTGAGGTGGACATCGGTCTCGACCAGGTCCGCCCCCTGCTCCCACGCGAGCGTGTGGGCCGCGAGGGTGTTTTCCGGCGCGTCGTGCGAGGCGCCGCGATGGGCGACCACGTCGACGGCCCGAGCGGGGGACCCGAGGGCGAGGGCGGCGAGGAGCCAGGGTGGGGGGCGCATCGGAGGCTCAGGGTAGTTCGCGGATCCGCAGGTTGCGGTACCAGACCGGCGCCTGGGCCTTGCCGTGCAGGCCCTGCAACCCGATCGGGCCCTGGCGGCTGAAATCGCGCAGGGCGACCGGGAACTTGTTGGCGGTGCCGTCGGGGTTGCGCCGCGCCTCCTTCCAGTCCTCGAGATCCACCGCGTAGACCTCCGCGCCGTTGAAGATGAGCGAGACCTGGCTCCCGCGGCAGGTGATGGTGAAGCGGTTCCACTCGCCGGTCGGGCGCGCCATCCGGCGGGACGGGGCCTTGGCGTTGTAGATGGAACCGACCTCGCCGTAGAGGGCGGAATCGCCGGTCTCGTGCACCTGGATCTCGAGGGCCGCGAGCACCTTGCCGGGGTCGCCCGAGCGGAGGAAGATGCCGCTGTTGGACTCGGCGGCGACCTTGAACTCGAGGTCGAGAATGAAGTCCCCGTAGGGCCGCTTGGTCCAGAGGGTGTCGCGGGTGCGGGCGACGAGCATCCCTTGGTCCCAGACCCAGCTGCCCGGCTTAAGATTCGCGTCGGCCAGGTCGGAGGCAAGGAGCGGCTGCCAGCCGGCGGTGTCCGGGTGGGGCTTGGGCGCGGCCGCGAGCGGGAGGAGCGCGGCGAGGATCAGGAGGGTGAGGCGGGGCATAAGGGTCAGAAGCGCTTGGTGATCTCAAACTTGGCCTGACGGCCGCGCGGGTTGGCGGAGCCCCCGGCGAAGCCGTAGGTCTCGTCGGCCAGCGAAGGCTCCGTGTCGATGACGTTGTTGATCCCCAGCCGCAGCGAGACGCCGCGGCGCCAGTCGCGCGTCTCGCGGTCGAAGCGGTAGGAGACCCAGGTGTTGTGGTTGAACACCGGGTCGACGCGCAGGACGTAGCGGGTGATGCCGTTGTCGTTGAACACGCGGATGTAGTCCGGCTGCCCGAGCGCGCGGTAGACTGGTTCGGTGGTCGCGGCGGACAGGTCGACGAACGAATGGAAGTAACTGGTGAACCAGCCCGCGGACCACCCCGCGTGGCGCCACGCGAGCGAGGCGCTGGCGCGCCAGCGGACGCGGCCGTTGCGGTCCAGTTCATTGAGCACGGGCGCGGCCGCGTCGCCCTTGGACTGGCGGCGGATGTAGCGCGTGAGGTCGCCGTTAAGGCTGAACGTGCCGAAGCGGGTGCGCGGGCCGCGCCACTGGACGCCGACCTCGTAGCCCTCGAGGTCGCGGCCGCTCAGGTTGATATAGTTGTCGATGATGCTCTCCACCTCGCCCACCGGGGCGCGGCGGGACGCGGGGCTCGTCTGCTGGGCGTTGAAGGCGGCGAAGGCGGCGCGGTCCGCCTCCGTCACGGGCTTGCGCACGACCGAGCCGTAGCCCTTGTAGCCGGCCGACCCGGAGCCAAGGTCGATGCGGTCGATCGGCGTGCCGGCGGCGAGCGCGGCTTGGACCGCGAGGTCGAGGTAAAGCTCGTCCAGCAGCAGCGTGCGGGGGGCGCCGACGTTCTCGATCACGTCGTTCTGATCGAGACGGTAGTAGTCGAAGTTGAGCGACAAGCCACGCACCCCGGGCACCTCGAGGACGAAGCCGGCGAGCCAAGTTTTGGCCTGCTCGGGCTGGAGCCGCTCATTGCCCTGGCGGAACACCGTGCGCTGCACCGAGCCGTCGGAGGTGAGGGCGGTGACCTCGGAACGGTACGGGTCGGCCGCGCCGATCTGGCGGCGGAGAGGGGTGATGTTGGTCTGGACGAGGTTCGGCGCGCGGAAGGATTCGGCCGCCGAGCCGCGGAGCTTGAGCCACGGGGCGGGTTTCCAGACGAGGCTGGCCTTGGGCTTGGTGGTCTGCCCGTGAATCGAGAAGTGCTCGAAGCGGCCGGCGAGGGTGAGCTCCAGCACCTCGATCAGCGGCCGCCGGTTCTCGCGGGTCACGAACGGGAGGGCCGTTTCGGCGTACGCGGCGAGGATGGTCTGCCGGGCGCTGATCGGGACGTTGGAGCTCAGGGCGAGGAAGTCGTTGTCGCCCTCGCGGAGGAACGGGTACTCAGCGCCGGCGCCCGGGGGATTGAGCCCGGAATAGACGGCGCGCTTGTCGTCGTAGGTCTCGTGGCGCACCTCGGCGCCAGCGGCGAAACCCGCGCGGCCGCCGCCGCCCCAGAGGCGACCGAGGCGGCCGTAGGCCTTCAGGTCCCAGATGAACAGGCCCGTGCGGCCGAAGCGGTCCTCATCACCGTAGACCTCGTCCAGCACCGGTGCCGGGTTGGCGAAGGGCCGGTCCACCGTGATGAGGTTGTTGACGATGCGGAACGTGACAGGGAAGGGGTTGAAGGCGGTCTGGTCGGTGCGGGCGAGGGCGCGGCGGAGCCTCGACTCGCGGACCTGGAAGCGTTCGTACTCGTGCGACTGGGCGCCAGAGGCCACGAGCGCGCTCTCCCACTCCCACGAGTCGCCCAGGCGGCCGCGGAGGCCGCCAAGCACGCGCCAGGCGTAGCTCCAGACCTCGGTGACGCGGGGATTGAAGCCCTGGCCGGCGACGTCGGCGTTCTGGCCCGGCGAGATGCCGGTCCAGAGGGAGACATCCGCCGGCTGGCCGGTTAGGCGGGGGGTGCCGTCGGCGTTGGGCGCGCCGGTCGGATGGTAGAGTCGCACGCCAAACGGGTTCCACGGGTTGGTGGCGGGCAGGTAGATGCCGGGGTCGTCGGTGTTCTTGAAATTGACGGGCTCGCGGCCGGTGCGGCTATAGGCGCGGTAGAAGAGGAGGTCGCCGAAGAAATCCACCCGGTCGTTGAGCGGCCGGTCGACGAAGGTGGCGAACTGCACCCGGTCGGTCGCGGGCACGAGGATCTTCCACTTGTTCCAGTTCGCGTAGGTGGCGTTCTCTGGACTGTCGATGTTCTTGGAGAGGGAGGTCTGCTTGAAGCTGACGCCGGCCGGGCTGGGCCAGAGGTAGAACATCCCGTCCGCCGCGAGGCTGGCGACGCCCGCGGGTGGCGTGATCGAGGTGGTGATGCCAACGCCGCCCGCGGGGCGCGACCCGACGAAGGTGCGGAAGTCGGGCTGGATGAAGCCGCGCTGCCACTGGCCCCACTGGTTCACATTGTTGGTGTTGGCGAAGTCGTTGTCGCGGACGGTCGTGCCGTTGGCGTCGACCAGCGGCAATCCGTTCCACGGGGCGGGCAGGTTGCGGCCGAGGCGCAGGTCGAACTGCCTGGCGAAGCGGCGCTGCGACGCGGCGAGGGCGTCGCGGTGGAAGTAGTCCAGCGAGTAGGAGACGTGGAGGCGGCCCGACTTGAAGCCCGCGCTGTAGGTTGCGCCCGCCTCGTTGGCCCCGCCGCGCTGGGTCATCGAGCCGCGCAGGGTGAGCTGGCGGCCGGTGTAGCTGCGGGAAACGCGATTGTTGATCACCCCGGCGGCCGCATCCGATCCGTAGATGGCGGAGGCACCATCGCGCAGCACCTCGACCCGCTCGATCAGCACGCGCGGCACGGTGTTGATGTTCACCGCGAGCGAAGGCACACCGTTCTCCGCCATCGAGATCGGATGGGGCACCAGCCGGCGGCCATTGAGGAGGGTCAGGGTGCTGCCGGACCCGATGCCGCGCAGGTCGACGGAGGCGACATCGCCGCGGGCCAGCTGCGGGCCGTTGTTGATCTCGGTGATCGCTGAGGGCTCGGCCACGCCGAGGGTCTCGAACAGCTCCGCCATGGTGGCGGCGCCGCGCGCCTCGAGGTCCACGGGCTCAATGACGGTCACGGGGAGCGCGGTCTCCGCGTCGGTGCGGCGGATGTTGGAGCCGGTGACAACAAAGGCCTCCAGGCGGACGGCCTCCTCCGCCGGGGCAGCGGCGCGGGGCGCGGGGGCCACCTGGCCGGGGAGCGCGCCCACGGCGGCCAGCAGGAGGACGGGAAGGTTTCGGGAAAGGGATTTCATTCACCCCCTACCCCGGGATTTTCCGGCCCCGGCGCGAGTCTAAACCGCGCCGCTCATCAGACCGTCACCGCGCCGCAATCAATCGCCCTTCTCGCGTTTCTTCTTGGCGCTGGGGCTGGCGCCGGAGCCCTCGGGGACGTCGTAGGTCCAGGGCATCACGCCGACGCGGTCGGCCCAAACCTGCCACTGGGCCGCCATCGCGCGGACGCGCTCGGGGTGGGCGCTCGCGAGGTTCCGGGACTCGGTGCGGTCGCGGTCGATGTCGTACAACTCCCAGGCGCCACCGTGCTTGGCGACGAGCTTCCAGGCGCCGAGGCGCATCGCCTTGTTGCCCTCATGCTCCCAGAAGAGCGGCCGCGGCGCGGGCGCGGCGGCAGGGTCGAGGAACCAGGGACGGAGGCTGCGGCCTTCCATAGGAATGATGTCCTCGCCGGCGTGGCGTTTGGGATACGAGGCCCCGGCGACGTCGAGCGCGGTGCCCATCAGGTCGATCAGGTGGGAAGGCTCGTGCACCAAGCGTCCGGCGACGCCGGCGGGGCCCATCAGGGCGGGCCAGTGGGCGATCAGGGGCGAGGAGATGCCGCCCTCGTGGACCCAGTGCTTGTACTCGCGGAAGGGCGTGTTGCTGACGTTGGCCCAGCCGCGGCCGTAGGCGATGTAGGTGTCGGGCCCGCCGGGCAGCACGCCGTAGCCCACGCGCATCGGCCAGCCATCGCGGGTCTGCAGGGGACGGTTGGTGAACTGGATGGTCTCGGGCGGCACCGGCGGGAGGCTGGGCCGGTCGGCGCGCGGCTTCCCCTCTCCCGTCCGACCGTTGGTCTCGGCGCAGCCGCCGTTGTCGTGGAGAAAAAGGATGAGCGTCCGGTCGAGCTGGCCCTGCGCGCGCAGCTCGGCGACCAGGCGGCCGATTCCCTGGTCCATCACCTCGATCATCGCGGCGTAGACCTCCATCCCGCGGGCCTCGAAGGCGCGGTCCTTGACCTTGGCGAAGTCCTCCGCCTCAGGGCTGATCCCCCACTCCGACTTAACGACCCCGAGGCGCTTCTGGCGCTCCCAGCGGGCCGCCCGGATGGGGGCGTAGGCTTGGTCGTACTTGCCGCGGTGGCGGGCGATGTCGGACTCGCGGGCGTGCATCGGCCAATGGGGCGCGGTGTAGGCCACGTACATGAAGAACGGTTTCCCAACGTGGTCGCGCGCGTGCTCCCGGACGTAGCGGACCGCATGGTCGCTGATCGCGTCCGTGTAATAATACTCGGCCGGCTTGTATTCCGGGTCCTTGGCCGAGGAGATGAAGGTCTCGTCCCGCATCAGGGCGCTCGGGTCCCAGAAGCTGCCCGAACCGTGGATGGTGCCGTAGAAGCGGTCGAACCCACGCTTGAGCGGCCAGTTCTGGTTGCGCTCGCGCATCCGTTCCACGGGCCGGCCAGGGGTGACGTGCCACTTCCCCACCATGTAGTTGCGGTAACCGACGGGGCGGAGGGCCTCCGCGATGGTCACGCCGCGGCGGGACAGCTCCCCTTGGTAACCCGGGGTGCCGAGGTCCTCGACCATATGGCCGATGCCGGCCTGGTGCGGGTAGAGCCCCGTGAGCAGCGAGGCCCGCGTGGGGCAGCAGCGCGCGCCGTTGTAGAATTGAGTGAAGCGCAGCCCGCCCGCGGCGAGGGCGTCGAGGTTTGGCGTCGGGATCTCGCCGCCGTAGGAGCCGAGGTCGGAGTAACCCATGTCATCGGACATAATGACGATCACGTTCGGCCGGGAGTCGGCGGAGGGCGCGGCGGCGGCGAGCGGGCCGGGCAGGGAGAACAGCAACGAGAGCAGGATCGGGAGGCGCATGCGGGGACGCCGGCGTGGACGGACGGCGGGGCGAGGGGAAACAGAAGGCGCGGCGTGGCTCCAGCCGAAACTCGCCGCCATCTCCCGCCTTGCCGGTTCCCGGGGCACCCTCCACTTTCGCGCCCAGTTCGATGGCTTTCCCTCCTCCTCCCCCTGTGCTCGGCCGGCGCCACCTTGCGGCCGCGGACCTCGGGCAGAACCCGGCCGAGGCGCTGATCACGCTGTACGCTTGGATGCACCTCGCCCGCGCCGTTGACAACCGCGTCCTCGACCTCTTTCGGCAGGGGCTGATCCGCGGCACGGTCACGGGAGGCCAGGGCAACGAGTCCCTCATCGTCCCGCTGGCGCTGCTGGCGGACAAGGCCACAGACGTCATCTCCTTCACCCACCGGGACCTCGGCGGGCACTTGGTCTGGAGCGGTCACCTCTGCGACCACCTCAACCAGTACTTCGCCAACGCTGGCAGCCCGACCCAGGCCCGCGAGGGCAACATCCACCACGGCGACCCGGCACGGCGGTCGCTGCCAATGATCAGCCACCTCGGCGCGATGCTCTCCAACGTGGTCGGCGCCACCGATTCCCAGCGGCGCCTCGGCTGCCCTGCCGTCGGCTTCGCCTCCTTCGGCGATGGCAGCTCAAGCACCGGGGACGTACACGAGACGATGAACCTCGCAGCCCTGCTCGGGCTGCCGATCCTGTTCGTCATCCAGAACAACGGTTACGCCTACTCCACCCCAACCGACGAGCAGTTCGCCGCGGGCACCGAGCTCTGGCGCCGCGCCGCGGGCTACGGCATCGAGGCCGCGCGCGTCGACACCACCGGCGATGTCCTGGAGACCGCCCGCGTCCTCGCCGCGGCGGTGGAGCGGGTGCGGACGACCGGCCAGCCCTACCTCTTGGAGGCCTCGGTGCTGCGCCTGCGCGGCCACGCCGCTTACGACACCTGCGATTACCTGCGCCCCGGGGAGGCGCAGGGCTTCGTCGCGCGCGATCCCCTGCCCCGCCTGCGCGCCCGCCTTGCCGCCGAGCTGCCCGCCGGCCGTATCGAGGCCGTCGACGCCGAACTGGGCGCCTTTCTGGAGGCGAGCGTGCGCGTCGCCCTCGCCACGCCCAGGCCCAATCCCGCAGGGATGGCGGATGACGTCTTCGCCCCGGTCCCCGCGCCACTGCCGTGGCAACCCTCCGTGCCCGCGACCGCTACCGCGGGCGGCACCCCCGCCGACCCGGCCGGGACGCAGGCGCTCAACCTGGCCCAGGCGCTCAACGCCGGCCTGCGCAAGATTCTCCGCGAGCGCCCGGAATCGCTCGTGCTCGGCCAGGACATCGGGACCTACGGCGGCGCGTTTAAGGTGACCGACGGCCTGCTGCGGGAGTTCGGCCGGCCCCGGGTGTTCAACACGCCCCTCGCGGAGAGCGCGTGCACCGGTTACGCGATCGGCCTCGCCCTAAACGGCCACCGCCCGATCGAGGAGTTCCAGTTCGCGGACTTCGCCACTGAGGCTGCCACCCAGATCACTCTCAATGCGGCGACGATGCACTTCCGTTCCGGCGCCGCCTGCCCGCTGGTCCTGCGCCTGCCCTGCGGCGGGGGCCTCACCTTCGGCTCCTTCCACTCGCAGGAGCTGGAATCTTTCTTTCTCTCTATGCCGGGGCTGAAGGCGCTCTACCCCAGCACCCCGCAGGACGCGTTCAACGCGCTGCTCGCGGCCTACGAGGATGACAACCCGGTGCTACTGCTCGAGCACAAGGGCCTCTACCGCCGCGGCCGCGCCCCGGTCGCATGGGATCCTGCGTACCGTGAGGTGTGGTCGCCGCGTCAAGTGCGAGCGGGCGACTTCGCCACATTGGTCACCTACGGCGAGATGGTGCACGTGGCCGAAGAGGCCGCCGCCTACTTCGCCGCGGAGTACGAGCTCGGCTTCGAGATCTTCGACCTGCGCGCGCTGGCACCCCTGCGGCTGGAGGCGATCCGCGCCTCCCTCGCCCGCACCGGCCGCCTCGTCGTCCTGCACGAGGGCCGCCGCACGCACGGGTTCGGCGCGGAACTGGTCGCGCGCTTGGTGGAGGAGGACTTCCGCGCTTTGCAGGCCCCGCCGCTGCGCCTCGCCGCGCTCGACCTGCCCGTCCCCTTCGCTCCGGAACTGGAGCAGGCCTTCCGCCCCGGGCGCGACTCCGTCATCGAACGCCTCACCGCCTGGATTGGCTGAACCGATGCCGCGCCGCCCCGTACAACCTGACTGGTCGCGGATCCGCCTCCTCGCGATGGACGTCGACGGCGTGCTGACCGACGGGACCGTCCTGATCCTCTCGGCCGGCGGCGAGGGAAAGTCGTTCTCCATCCTAGACGGCCACGGGCTGCGGCTCTTGGAGCGGGCCGGCGTCGTCACAGCTTGGATCAGCGGCCGAGCCTCGGAGGCAACCACGCGGCGCGCCCGCGAGCTGCGGATCCCGCATGTTTTCCAGGGGCGGCTGGACAAACGCGAGGTGCTGGCAGACCTCTCGGGCCGGCTCGGGCTCGCATCGGCCAACTGCGCCTACATCGGCGACGACGAGATCGACGTGGAGGCCCTCCGCTGGGCGGGCATTGGCATCGCTCCCGCCACGGCGATGCCCGCCGCCCTGGCCGCCGCCGCTTATGTGCCCAAGCGGCCCGCCGGCCAAGGCGCGGTGCGCGAGGTCTGCGACCTGATCTTGGCTGCGCGGCTGGCGCCACCCTCGGCCCCCTCCCGGCGCGTTCCCACACCCCGCGCCCGATGAACCTGCGCCACGCTTGGATTCTGGCCCTCCCGGGCCTGCTGCCCGCCGCGGAGCGCCCGCCGGCGGCGCTTCCGCCACCCTCGCCACCAGCGGCACCGGCCAACACCGCCGCCGGCACGGCGCCGACGCTGCCGGATTCCCCCGCGGTCAACTGGGTGCTGCCCATCTTCAGCGACCGGGAAGGCCATCGGCTGATGAAACTTCAGGGGACCGAGGTTCGCCCGATCGACGGCCGCGTCGCCATCACCAACCTGATGATCACCACCTTCACCGGGGACGCTCGCGCCGCGGTCGATAGCATTCTGCTGAGCCCGCGGGCCGTCTTTTCGCCCAAGGACCATACCGCCCGCGGGGAACAGACCGTGCGCTTCATCCAGGACGACGTGGAGGTGACGGGCACGCGCTGGGCCTACGACCACGCTGCAAAAAAGGTTTCGCTGGAGGGCGACGTGCGCGTCACATTTCGCGCCCGGATCACCGACATCCTGCGATGACACTCCGCGGCTTCGCCTGCCTCCTTCTTGCCCTGCGCGCCGCTCTGCCCGGCGCCTCCCCCACCGTGCCCGCGTCCGGCCCCGCGGCGCCACCGCCGCCAACGACCATCGAGAGCGGCGCGCTCGAGCTCTTCAGTACCGAGAAAGAGACCACCTTCGCCTACAGCCGCGGCGTGCGCATCACCGCCACCAACCTCGTCCTCACCTGCGACCACCTTGTGGTCGTCGCGCGCCGCTCCGGCGACCCAGCCGCGCTGGTCGGGCGGCAGGAGAAGCTCCAGTCGCTTGTGGCCTCCGGCAATGTGCGCCTCGTGCAGGACGACCGCGAGGCGACGGCGGAACGGGCCGAGGTGTTCCCGGACGACGACCGCGTGATCCTCACCGGCAACCCCGTAGTGCGCAGCGTGAAAGACGGCTGGGAACAGCGCGGACCACGGATGGAACTGCTGCGCGGCGAGCGGCGCGCCGTCATCCGCGGCGAGGGTTCGGATCGTCCCCGCACGGTGTTGCCGCCGCTGAAGGACCTCGGTTACGACAAAGTCCCGGAGCGCCGGCCCGCGCCCAGCAAACCCCCGGCGACCCCGGACTCTCACGCGCCAGCGGCGCCGGCCCCGCGATGAGCACGCCCGCCGAACTCGCTACGGAGGGCCTCGTCAAGGCCTTCGGCCCCCGCACGGTCGTCAACGGGATCAGCCTGCGCTTCCGCGCGGGCGAGGTCGTCGGGCTGCTCGGCCCCAACGGCGCGGGCAAAACGACTACCTTCTACATGATGGTTGGGCTGATCCCGCCGACCCGCGGCACGGTCCGCCTCGGCGAGCTGGACCTCACGCGGCTCCGGATGCACGAGCGCGCCCGCCACGGGCTGGGTTACTTGCCGCAGGAGGCCTCCGTGTTCCGCAAGCTGACCGTCGAGGAGAACATCCTCGCCATCGTCGAGGCGGTCGGCATCCCCCGCCGCGAGCGCGCCGCCGCGGTGCAGGCCCACCTCGACGAGCTGCACCTCGGGCCCGTGGCCCGCCAAAAGGCTTTTACGCTCTCAGGCGGCGAGCGCCGCCGCCTCGAGATCGCCCGCGCGCTCGTTTCCAAGCCGCAGTTCCTGCTGATGGACGAGCCCTTCGCCGCCATCGATCCGATCTCCGTCGCTGAGGTGCAGAAGATCATCCTGCGGCTGCGCGACCGCGGCATCGGCGTGGTGCTCACCGACCACAACGTCCGCGAGACCCTCCGCATCGTCGACCGCGCCTACCTTATCCACGAGGGCCGCGTACTGACGGAGGGTACGGGCGACTTTCTGATCCACGACGCCCAAGCGAGAAAGTTCTACCTCGGCGAAGGTTTCAACCTCTGATAGCCCCATGCAGAAATCCGTCCACGGGATCACCGTCGCTCACTTCCTCGAGACGTACCGCGACAAGCTGAAGCTCGAGCTGCTGGTGGGCGCCGAGGGCCTCCACCGCCTCATCCTCGAGAGCACGATCAACCGGCCCGCCCTTGCGCTCACCGGTTTTTTCAAGTACTTCGCCCACAAGCGCATCCAGATTTTAGGCGCGGCGGAGATGACCTACCTGAAGACCCTCTCGCACGCCCGCCAAGTGCAGGTGCTTGAGCAGATGGTGAGCCGCGGCATCCCCTGCCTCGTCCTCACCCGCAACTACCAGCCGACCCCTGCGCTGCGCGCCGTCGCCGTCCGGATGAAGCTGCCGCTGCTACGTAGCCCCATCATCACGAAGAACTGGGTCAACCTCGCCACGCTCGCGGTTGACAACGAGTTCGCCCCCCACGGCTCCGAGCACGCCACCACCCTCGACGTGCGCGGCATCGGGGTGATGCTCCGCGGCGACTCCGGCATCGGCAAGAGCGAGTGCGCCCTCGCCCTGATCGAGCGCGGCTACTCGCTGGTCGCCGACGACCTCACGATCATCCGCCTGCTCGACGAGCGTGAACTGATGGCCTCCAGCCGCCCGCTCAACCGCGGCTATATGGAGTGCCGCGGCATCGGCATCATCAACATCGCCGAGATGTTCGGCGTTAAGTCCGTGCGCCGCGAGAAGCGCATCGACCTTGTCGTCACCCTCCGCGAGTGGACCCCTGAGGTGGTTGAGGAGCGGACCGGCCTCGAGCAGAACTTCTACACCGTCCTGGGTATGGATGTCGCCCACATCGAGCTCTACGTGCGCCCCGGCCGCGACATCGCCCGACTAGTTGAGGTCGCCGCCCTCACCCACGCGCTGAAGCTGATGGGCCACGACCCGGCGAAGGACTTCAACGACCGCCTGATCGCCTTTATGCGCGACCAATCCCTGCAGCCCGCGCCCACCCGCATCAAGCCCGTCGTGCGCTCCCCCAGCGGCGCCTGACCTCAATCGGGGCTCGCCGGGACCGCCCGCCCAAGTACCGTCGAAACGATGCCGAACCCTTCCGCCCGTCCCGACGGCCGCGCCGCCGACCAGCTACGCCCCATCTCCTTCACCGCCGACTTCGCCCCGCACGCCACGGGCTCCGTCCTCGTCAGCTTCGGCCAGACGCGCGTCATCTGCGCGGCCACCATCGAGCCAGGCGTCCCCCTTTGGATGAAGCAGCAGAGGGTTCCCGGCGGCTGGCTCACCGCCGAGTATTCGATGCTTCCCTTCTCGACCCACGAGCGGAAGGCGCGCGACATCTCCCGCGGCAAGCTCGACGGCCGCACGGTCGAGATCCAGCGCCTCATCGGCCGCTCCCTCCGCGCCGTGATCGACCTCGGGAAACTCGGCGCCAACACCCTCTGGCTCGACTGCGACGTCCTCCAGGCCGACGGCGGCACCCGCACCGCCGCCATTACCGGCGCCTACGTCGCCGCCCGCCTCGCCGTGCAGCGACTGCTCGACGAGAAACGCCTCGCCGAGAATCCCCTCGCCGACTCCGTCGCCGCGGTCAGCGTCGGCCTCTGCGCCGGCCAAGAGGTGCTCGACCTCGCCTACGTGGAGGACAAGGACGCCGCGGTAGACTTCAACGTGGTTGCGACCGGCCGCGGCCAATTCGTCGAGGTGCAGGGCTCCGGCGAGGAGGCCACCTTCTCGCCCGAACAGCTGGCCAGCCTGATCACCCTCGCCCAGCGCGGCCTGCGCGACGTCAGCCGCGTCCAGACCGCCTTCCTCACGCAGCGGCTGCTCGCCGCTCCCGCGCGCGCCGCCGGCCCCGCCTGAAATTTTCAGGAAAGTTCATTTTGACTCGCGGGGCGGGCCGCAAACCCTCCTGAGGCGCCCCATGTCCGACGTCCGTCTGCCCGCCTTCCGCGCGGTCCTGCATCCCGCCTCCCCCTCCCCCGGAGAAGCCGCCGCCGCCACCGAGTTGGCGCGCTTCGCCGGCCTTACCCCGTCCGCCGCGGCCGCGCCCGGCGGCGGTTTGGCGGTCGCCCTCGCCTCGCGCGGCTGGTACTCCGCGGCGCGGTTGCCCGCCGCCGCTGCGGGGCAATCCGGCTGGATCTGGCTGCGTTGCGCGGAGGACGGCACGGGCGAAATCGTTGCGACGCACGGCGCGTTCCTCTTCTCGGCGGTGCGCCTGCTCGCGCGCGGCATCGGCGACTTCACACGGGAGCGGCTGGCGGCGGGGATCTACCTGCCCGCGTCATTCCCGTGGCACCGGCCACACTGGGACGCCTGCTACACGCAGTACTGGCGCTCGGCGCGCGGGTTCGACCCGGAGCAGTACGTCGCCGCGCTCGCGGAGGCCGGCTTCACCCACTGCGAGGTGAACGGGCTGCAGGCGCACTTCCCCCACGAGGACCTCGTGGCGCATGAGTACTACCCCCAGTTCTACTCCTACCAGCCGGGCTTCAACCATTTCGTGGCGACCAAGCTGACCAAGGGCCTCTGGCCCGCGATGTACCTCGACGCGAACCTCGAGCACCTGCGCAAGCTGGCCGCCACGGGCCGGCGCTACGGGCTGCGGCCGGGCGTCTGCATGTTCGAGCCGCGGACCTTCCCCGAGCGGTTCTTCCAGAAGTATCCGACCCTCCGCGGCGCGCGCGTTGACCATCCGTTCCGCTCCCGCCTCCCCCGCTACACCCTCGCGCAGGATCACCCGGTCACCCAGCGCCACTTCCGCGAGGCGCTCCAGGCGTTGATCCGGCAGGTGCCCGACCTCTCCTATATGTCGCTGTGGACGAACGACAGCGGCGCGGGCTTCGAGCACTCGGCCTCGCTCTACGTCGGCCGCAACGGCGGGCCGTACCTGATCCGCGAGTGGCGCAACCACGACAAGGTCGCCGAGGCATCGGGCCAAAGCATCAGCCGGTTCCTGCGCAACCTGCGCGCGGCGGCGGAGCCGCTCAACCCGCACTTCGACGTCATCCTCCGCCTCGAGCCGTTTAAAATGGAGCACGACCACATCAAGGCCGGAATGGGGCCGCACGTCACCTACGAGGCGCCCTCCCTCCTGGTCCGCGGCTACTCCCTGCCCTACCCGCATCCGAAGTACCCCGAGAACGTGGGCGTGGCGGGCAGCGTCTTTCACGCGACGATGGATCCTGCCGAGGCCGAGGTGCTCCGCGCCGGGCGCGCGCAGGGGATCGAGCCCGTGCTGCAGTACTCCGCGAGCGGGGTGATGAACCATGAGCCGCTGATCGGGGTCCCGTTCCCCCGGCTCCTGCACGCCAAGCTCCTCGCCGCCCGGGAGACCGGGATCACGCGCCTCAGCGCGCTCGGCGGCCTCGCCAACACCACCCGCACGCCCTTCTGGCCCAACCCGGTCGCCCTCCAGGCCGCCCAGTTCCTGCCGGACCGGCCCATCGGGGACGTCCTGCGCGACTACGCCGCCGGAATTGTCGGCGCCGCGGACGCGCCCGAGCTGGTCACGGCTTGGGACGACTTCGAGGGCGCGCTGGTCTGGCAGCCCTTCATCCCGCTTTTCTGCGTCTTCGGCTTTTGCTGGCAGCGCACGTGGGACCGCCCGTTCGTGCCAGACTTGGAGGCCGTGCCCGCCGCAGAGCGCGAGTACTACGAGCGCCACGGCTGCTTCCAGTTCAATAACCCCGGCCTGAACGACCTCGGCAAGGATGTGCTTTTCGACCTCATCACCCGCGAGACGGGGGCCAAGATGGCCGCGGATATGGACCGCGAGCTGCTGCCCCGCCTCCGCGCGCTCATCGGGCGCCTCGCGGGAATCGCCCCGCGCCACGCCGCCTTCGCCGACCTCCATGACCGCGCCCGCGCCTACCTCCACTGGAGCACCACGATGCGCAATGTGTGCGCTTGGTGCGAGAACGTGTACGGCTACCTCGATCCCCGCTCCGACACCGCCACCCGCGATGCCTGCTCGCGGCGCCTGCAGGCTGCGATCGACCTTGAGCTAGAGAACACCCGCGGGCTGATCGAGCTCATCGCAGCCGGCCGCACCGAGGTGATGGCCGTCTCCGGTATCGCCGAGAGCACATTCTTCTACGGCGAGAACCTCGTCGATCACCTCCGCACAAAGCTCCGCCTCACCGCGGCCTACCGGCACCATCCGCCGCGCATCGACCGCGACATCTTCTGGCGCCCCGCCCCCGGCACTCACTGGCCGGAGGGCTGGTCCGCCTCCACGTGACGCGCGCTTAATCCGCCCCCTCCCCGCGATGGAAAACCTGCCCGCCCCGCCGCCCCTGCAGTCCTTTGGTCACGCGCTCGACTCCGGTCCCGGCGAGTTCGGGCGCCTGCGCGACTCGCGCGACGCCGCGGGTGACTTCCCGGAGCTCCGGCGCCGCTTCGCCGACGGCGGTTACCTGTACCTCCCCGGCTACCTCGACCGCGACGAGGTGCCGCGCGCCTGCCTGGTCGACCGCTTGGCCGCGGCCGACGTGCTCGATCCCGCCCATCCCCCATCGAGGGCATCTGCCGGCCGGGTGCAGGCCGCATCTTCAAGCCCGAGATCACCGAGGGCAATCCGGAGGTCCAACGCCTGCTGTACTCGCGGCGCCTGCCCGGCTTCTACCGCCAGCTCCACGGTAAGGAGGTCCGGTACTGAGACTACCGGTGGCTTCGCGCGGTCGGCCCCGGCCAGCGCACCAACCCACACTGCGACCTGCCCTATGTGGGCCGCGGCACCCACGGCCATATGACCTGCTCGCTGCCCCACGGGGACATCTCCTTTGAGCTCGGCGGCCTGATGGTGCTCAAGGGCTCGCTCCGCCGGACGGACCTGCGGCGGAGCTACGTCTACCGCGACGTCGACACCTACTGCACGAACCGGGCCGACGAGGTTGCCGATGCCTGGGCGGGCCGCTGGACCTTCAGCGGGACCCTCTCGCGCAAACCGCCCGTGCTGCGGCGCAAGTTCGGCGGCCGCTGGCTCGCCGCCGAGCACGCCGCCGGGGATTTCCTCGCCTGCGGAATGTTCCTCGTGTACCCCTCGGTCGACAACCGCACTGCCAACCAACTCCGCTTCTCCAGCGACAGCCGCCACCAGCCCGCCAGCGAGCCCGTTGACGACCACTGGGGCGGCGCCAAGACCCCCGGCCAGGGCACCGCCGGCAAGCGCGGCTGCGTCTGCTGAAACATCCGCCCGCCAGCCGTCTCCGCC
>VHCI01000036.1 GCA_016871775.1 Verrucomicrobiota bacterium
GGCGGCAGCGGAGGCGGCGCTGCGGATCGCGGAGCTGCGGCGCGAGGCGGAGCCGGCGGCGGCGCGGGAACTGTTCGCGACCGTGGTCGCGGCCGAGGTGCCTCCGGTGTGGCGCGGGGCGGCTGCGCGTGGGACGTTGCTTTTGGCGGGCGATGCGGCGCCGGGCCTCCTCGCGGCGCGGCTGCGGCAGGGTGACGCAGCGGAACGCGATCTGGTGCTGGGCGTGGCCCGCGAGCTGGGCACGCCGGCCGTGGCGGAGGCCCTGGCGGGCGAGGTCCGGGCCTTGCCGCCACCCTGGCAGGCGGCCGTCGCGGTGGCGCTGGCGGATCTGGGAGGCCCGGTGGCGCTGGCGGCGCTTGAGACCTTGGCGCGGGCGGGTCGGGCGGAGGCGCGCGAGGCGGCGGTCACGGCCCTCGGCCGGCGCGGGGCGGGGACGAGTGTCCCGCTGCTGCTGGCGGCGACGCAGGAGGAGCCAGCGGGCGCCTTGGCGGCCGCGGCGTGGGCGGCCCTGGTGCGGGTGCCGGCGGCCGACGCCGGGGTGGCGTTGCTCGCGGAGTTGCCTGCGGCGGCGCCCGCGCGGCAGGCGAAGCTGATCGGCGTTCTGGGGGAGCGGCGTTTCGCGGGGGCGGCGGATGCCCTGCTGAGGCTCGCGGCGGGCGGGGAACCGGCGGTGGCGGGCGCGGCGTTGCGTGCGCTGGGCCAATTGCTGCCCCCGGAGCGGTTGGGGGACCTCGTGCAACTGGCCTCGCGGCTCGCGGACGAGGAGCGCCGGACCCTGGCGGACCGGGCGATCGTGACCACGGCGATGAAGGTGGCCGATCCCGGGCGGCGGGCGGAGCCGCTGCGCCGGGCGTTTGAGGAGGCGACCGATGCCGTGACGCGCCGGGCCCTGGTGCGGCCGCTGGGGGCGCTGATGCGGGCGACCGGCGGGCGGCACGAGGTTTTCTTCAGCCTGCAGGCGGCCCTGCGCGATCCGGATGCGGGCGTGCGCGGGGCGGTGCTGGGGGCCTTGGCGGCGTGGCCGGATGCGGCGCCGGTGGCGACGCTGCTGGCCGAGGCCGCGCGCCCGGAGGCCAGTGAGGCGGAGCGCGCGGTGGCTCTGGCGGGGGCCTTGCGGCTCACGAGCAACGTGGCGGCGGGCCGGGAACGTTCCCCGCTGGAGGTCGTGGGGGCCTTTCGGACGGCGGCGGGCCTCGCGCGCACGGCGGCGGAGCGGCGGGAACTGGTTGGGAGCCTCGCCAGCCTGCGCCACCCGGACGTGGCGGGCCTGCTGGCGCCCCATTTGAGTGATCCGGAGGTGCGGGAGGAGGCGGCGCTCGCGCTGGTGCAGGCGGCGGCGGGCCTGACGGGATCGGCCCACCTGCCGGTGGTGCGGCCGCTGCTGGAGCGGGTGGCCCGCGAAGCGAAGGACGAGGACGTGCGCCGCCGGGCCGCGCGGTTGGCCCGCGAGGAGGCGCCCGTGCCGAAGGGCAAGGCCGCGAAGGCCGGGCCCGGGCCCGCGCCGGCCGCGAACGGCGGGAAGCCGGGACCCGTGTTCAACGGCGTGGACCTCGCGGGCTGGGACGGCGATCCCGGCGTGTGGCGGGTGGAGGACGGGGTGATCGTGGGCGGCACTTCCCGCGGGAACCCGCGCAACGAGTTCCTCGCGATGACGCGGCGCACGGGGGACTTCGTGTTGCGGCTCGAGTACCGCCTTGTTGGCACCGAGGGGTTCGTGAATGGGGGCGTGCAGGTCCGGAGCGAGCGGATCGCGGATCCCGCGCACGAGATGAGCGGGTATCAGGCGGACCTTGGCGCGGGCCATTCTGGGAGCCTTTACGATGAGTCGCGGCGGAAGCGTTTCCTGGCGCGGGCGACGGAGGAGCAGGTCCGGCGCCTGGAACGGCCGGGCGAGTGGAACCGGTACGAGATCCGGTGCACCGGGCCGCGGGTGGAGATTTTCCTGAACGGCGAGCGGACTGTCGATTACACCGAGACCGAGGCGGGCGTGGTGCCGGCGGGCCGGATCGCCCTCCAGATCCACGGCAAGTGCAAGGCCGAGATCGCGTTCCGGAAACTCGAGTTGGAGGAACGCTGAACCCGGCGCAGGAGTCCGGCTTCAGTCGCCGAGGTGGCGTCCCGGGACCAGATAACCCTGGACGTAGTCGCGGACGGCCTCGGCGAGGGGCGTGACGGGGCGGACGTAGCCGGCGGCGCGGAGCTTTCCGATGTCGGCGCGGGTGTAGTACTGGTACTTCCCGCGGAGCGCCTCGGGCATCGGGATGAAATCGATCTGCGGCTCGCGGCCGAGGGCGGCGAAGAGGGCGCCGGTGAGGGCGAGCCAGGTGTTGGCCTCGCCGCTGCCGAGGTTGAAGAGCCCCCCGGCGGTCAGCCCCATCGGGTGCTCCGCGAAGTGCAGCGTCATCTCCACCGCATCCTTCACGTAGAGGAAATCCCGCTGCTGCTCCCCGTCCCGGTAGTCGGGATGATGGCTCCGGAAGAGCTGCACTCGGCCGGTGGACTGGATCTGGCCGCAGGCCTTGTGGACCAGCGAGCGCATCTCGCCCTTGTGGGCCTCGTTCGGGCCGTAGACGTTGAAGTACTTCACCCCCACGAGGCGGTCCAGCCAGCCGGCGCGCTGGGCGTGCAGGTCGAAGAGGTGCTTCGAGTACCCGTACATGTTCAGCGGCCGGAGGCGGGTGAGGTTGGGATCGCGGTCGTCCATGCCCTGGGCCCCGTTCCCGTAGGTTGCGGCGGAGGAGGCGTAGACGAATCGGCTGCCGCGGGCGAGGGCCCAAGCTGCGAGCTCCTTGGTCACGGTGAAATTGTTGTCCGCGAGGTAGCCGGCGTTGCGCTCGGTGGTGGCCGAGCAGGCCCCGAGGTGGAACACGGCCGAGAAACGGCCGAAGGCGTCCGGGTCACGGGCGAGGTTGGCGCGGAAACGGTCGGCCTCGACGTAATCGGCGAATCGCAGCGGCGCGAGGTTGCGCCACTTCTCGTCGGAGCCGAGGAAATCGGTCACCACGATGTCGAAGTGGCCGCGCTGGTTGAGGGCCCAGACGAGAGCGCTGCCGATGAAGCCGGCTCCGCCGGTGACGAGGATGCGTCCGGATAATGCGCTCATAGGGGGATCAGTTGTCGCGCGAGAGTTCGCGGGAGCGGGCGGTGGCGGCCTGAACGGTCGCGGTGAGGAGGTGGCGGAAGCCGCCGGCGGCGAGGACCTGCAGGCCGGCGTAGGTCGTCCCGTTCGGGGAGGTGACCTGGTCGCGGAGGGCCTCGGGGGCGGTGCCGGAGGTGGCGAGCAGCTTGGCGGAACCGTGGAGGGTTTCGAGCGCGAGGCGCCAGGCGGTCTCGCGGGGCAGGCCGGCGGCCTCGCCGGCATCGCGGAGGGCCGCCGCGAACTCAAACACGTAGGCCGGTCCGCTGCCGCTCACGCCCGTCACGGCGTCCAGCTGATCCTCCGCCAGTTCGAGGACCGTGCCGAGGGCCCCGAGGATGGCCTCGACGGCGGCGCGGTCCGCGCGGGTGAGGGGGGCGCGGGCGCACCAGGCGGTGACCCCGGCGCCGATCTGGCCGGGGGTGTTGGGCATCGCGCGGACGAGGTTGCGGGCGCGCGGAAGGACCTGGGCGAGCCGCTCGAGGCGTTTGCCGGCGAGGATGGAGATCACGAGCCTACCGGCGGTGAGTTCCGCGAGGCGGGGGTCGAGCGTCGCGAGCTGCTGGGGTTTGCAGGCCAGGACGACGATATCGGCCGGCTCGAGGAGCGCGGGGAGGTCCGCGGCGACGTGGACTCCGGTGCGGGTGGCCAGAAGCGCGGCCGTGCCGTCGCCGCCATCGATGCAATGCAGGGCGGAGGGGGGGCGCACGTGGCGGCTGAGGAGGCCGTCGATGATGGCGGAGGCCATCCGGCCGGCGCCGAGGAACGCGATGTCGCTCATACGATCAGGAAGGGCGGGTGCGGGGGGTGAGCGGGTGGGTGAACACCGTGATGGTGCCGCCGCCGGCCTGCGGGGTCACCCAGATCTCGCCGCCGAGGACGCGCACGGCGTGGCGGGCGATGGTGAGGCCCAGGCCGGAGGCAGGCTGATGCTTGGTGCCGAGGAAGGGTTCGAACAGCCGGTCCTGGATGGCCGGGTCGACGCCGCGGCCCCGGTCGAGGACGCGGAACTCCACCTGGTCCTCGCCGCCCGGGCGGGCGAAGCGGCGCGCCTCAAGGCGGAGCGGGCGCTCGGTGGCGTTCGCGGGATAGGCTTCCCAGCCGTTGTCGAGGATCCGGGCGAGCGCGTCCTCGATGGCCTCCCGGTGCGTCGGTACGGCGAGGTCGGGGCAGTCGGTCTCGACCGTGATCGGGGCGCCGGGACGGTGGTCCGCGTGGAACCGGGCGACCGCGCCGGCGAGCAGGCAGCTCACGGAGGCGGGGGTGGGGCCGGGGCGGGAGCGCGCGGCCAGCGTGGAGAGGTGGCGGACGAGCTGGATTACCCTCTGGAGCGAGTCGTCGACGTTCTGGATGTGGCGCCGGACCTTCTCGGGGTCATCGCTGACCGTGCGCACCAACTCGATGTAGCCTAGGACGACGCCGAGCAGGTTGTTCAGGTGGTGGGTAACCCCTTGGGCGGCGGCGCCAACTAGTGCGCCCCGGCGCGCCTCTTCGAGGCGGGGGGCGAGTTCGACGGTCTCGCGTTCCAGCCGCGCGAGGCGGAGGTGCAGGCGGACGCGGTCCATCGTCTCGTCGAGGTCGATCGGTTTGACGAGGTAATCGGCGGCGCCGGCCGCGCGGCCCTCGCGGCGGTGTTCCTTGGAGGGGCTGGCGGTGAGGAAGATCACCGGGATATCCTTGGTGGCCGGGTCGGCCTTCAGCTGCCGGCAGGCGGTGAGGCGGTCCATATCCGGCATCAGAAGGTCCATCAAGATGAGGTCCGGCCGGGCGGATGTGGCCTGCGCGAGGGCTTCGCGGCCGCTGGGGGCGGTGAGGACCTGCATCCCCTCGCGTTCCAGCTTCAGCCGGAGCAGCTGGACGTTGATCGCCTGATCGTCGACGACGAGGATGAGGGGGGAGCTCATCGCGCCGGGGAGGGGGGCAAGGAGAGAAGGCGGGCCTTGACCGTGTTGCGCATCAGCATCGCGACCGTCATTGGGCCGACGCCGCCGGGCACCGGGGTGATGAGGGAGCAGCGGGGGGAAACGGAGGGGAAGTGTACGTCGCCGGTGAGGCGGTAGCCGGTCTTGCGGGTCGGGTCGGGCAGGCGATTGATGCCGACGTCGATGACCACGGCCCCGGGTTTGACCATCTCGGCGGTCACGAACTCTGGCCGCCCGATGGCGGCGATGAGCACGTCCGCGAGCCGGGTGAGGGAGGGGAGGTCGGGCGTGGCCGAATGGCAGATGGTGATTGTGCCGTTAGCGCCGGCGCGTTTCTGGAGGGCGAGGAGGGCGACGGGCTTGCCCACGACGAGGGAGCGCCCGAGGACGACCACGTGTTTACCGCGGAGGTCCACCCCGCTGCGGGCGAGGAGTTCCATAATCCCGGCGGGGGTGCAGGCGACGAACCCGGTGTCGTCCTCTTGCGCCACCTTGCCGAGGTTCACCGTGTGAAAGCCATCGACGTCCTTCCCTGGAGCTACCCGGCGGAAGACGGCAACCTCGTCGAAGCCCTTAGGGAGCGGCGACTGGATCAAAATCCCATCGACGCCGGGGTCGGCGTTGAGGTCATCGATGAGTCGGCAGAGGTCGGCCTGGCTGATCGTGGCCGGGGGAAGGTGGATGCGGCTGGTGACGCCGATCTCGGCTGCGGTCTGCTCCTTTTTGCGGACGTAGGATATGGAGGCGGGGTCGTCGCCGACCCGGACCAGAGCGAGGCAGGGAGGGCGACCGGGGAGAGTGGCAACCTGAACCTTGAGCTCGGCGACAAGGGAGGCGGCGATGCGGTTGCCGTCGATCAGTTCCATTGGCGTCAGCGAAGCTGGAGGGTCTCGACCGTCAGGATGATCTCGCGGCCGTCGGGGCCGGGGCGGGCGGTGCCGTAGGCGTTTACGGGCAGATCGACGTATTTCTCGACCTGTTCGGTCTGGAGCACGCGGGAGACATCGAGGTAGGCGAAGCGCTGGCCGGAGTCGTCGAGCAGCGCGTAATCGTAGGGGCGGCGCGGGGCGAAGGGTCGGCGGGTGGAGACGAAGCGGCCGGCGTACTGGCGGGGCAGGTAGCTGCTGCCCCCGTCGCCGAGGTTGACCATCGCAACGGCCTGGCCGGCCGTGGCGATACCGTACACGCCGGGGATTACGGGGGCAGGGGCGGGCGCGGCGGCGAGGGTCTCGGGGCGGGCGGATGCGGGTACCGGGGTGGAGGCGCTGGTCTGGATGAAGCCGACGAGCGGGCGTTCGAGGCTGAGCTGGGTCCAGCGGCCGCGGATGCCGGTGATGGTGGCCTTTTCGATGTTACCGGCGGTGACCAGCACGGGGGCGTCCGCCTTGGGGGCCTGGCGAAGGGCGGCGCCGGGGCGGACATCAAGGCTCTTGGTGAGATCCTTGTTCTCGACGTAGACCTCGAAGGGGCCGGGCAGCTCGACGGCCATCCAGCCGGCGGGGGCGGTGGCGGCGGGGGCGGGGCGGGGTACCTCGCCGGCCTTGAGATACGTCGCGACCGCGCTTTGCGCAGAGGGTTCGACGTGGACGGCGGTGGCGGCAGGGAGGCCGGCGCCACGGGCAGGTCCGGCGAGGGTGGCGGTGAGGGTAGCGAGGGCCAGCAGGCTAAGCTTCATGCGCAAGGGTGAAGGTTCCGGTGGCGAGCGGGGCGGCGACCGCCTCGTGGGCGGCGCGCGGGGTGCGGGGGTTTTGGAACAGGGACTTGATTTCCCGCGGGGAGAGCACCTTGCCGCCACGGAGCGGGATGCCCTTCAGCTGGAGCGCGCCGATCTGGTAACGACGCAGGCGCTTCACGTCGAACCCGAGCTGCGTGAACAGCAGCCGGATCTCGCGCTTCTTGCCGTGGTGTAGGTGGACGTCGAGGTCAGTCGAGACGCCGCCGGCGTCCGCGTTAATTAGGGCCGCCCGCTCCACCTTCAGTCGCTCGCCCTCGACCGTAACCCCGCGGATCAACTGGTTGAGCCGGCCGGAGGGGAAGGGGGTTTGCAGCACCACGTGGTAACGTTTCACGACCACCTGCGAGGGGTGCATCAGGCGGTGGGCGAGGTCGCCATCCGTCGTCAGGATGACCAGCCCCTCGCTGTCGAGGTCGAGTCGCCCAGCGCAGAAGAAGCGGTGGCGGGCAAGTTGCCGTGGAAGGAGCGTGAAGAGCGTGTCCGCGTGATGGGGGTCGTCGTTAGAACAGATCAGCCCGCGGGGCTTGTGCACGGCGACGGTGATCTTGGGCTGGACGGCGGCGCGCACGGGTTTCCCGGAGACGGTGACCTTGTCGACGCCAGGGGTGACGTGGGTGCCAGGGGTGGCGGCAGCGCCGTTGACCCAGACTTCCCCGCGGGCGATGAGCGCCTCCGCCGCCCGGCGGGAGCAGACCCCGGCATCGGCGATGAACTTCTGGAGGCGGGTGGCGGCGGCGGGCACATTTTCACTGGGCGGCAATTCCGCCACCGCTGCAAGCCTGCGCGCGTCCGCGGGCCGGCGGCGCACTTGGCGGTTGCCCCGCGCCGGCGCATCCGTCACTTCATCTCATTCCGGGTTGCGCGGCCCGTTCCTCCTATGACCACCTTCAACCATCGCACCGCCCTCGTCACCGGCGCCGGCCGTGGAATCGGCCGGTCCATCGCCGAGATCCTTGCCCGCCAAGGGGTGAACGTCATCTGCGTGTCCAAGTCCGCCGAGTCCTGCGGGGCCACTGCCGCCGCGATCAACGAGGCGAAGGCGCAGGCGGAGGCCAAGCCCGGCGACAAGACTTGGCCGCGCGGCTGGGCCAAGCCGCTGGCGGTGGACGTGGCGGATGGCGCGGCGATCGCCAAGGCTTCCGAGGAATTGCTCAAAGAGTTCCCCGTCATCGATATCCTGATCAACAACGCTGGCATCACCCGCGACGGCCTGCTGTTCCGGATGAGCGAGGCGGACTGGACCGACGTGCTGACTACGAACCTCACCAGTTGCTTTCATTGGACCAAGCTGATCGCGCGGCCGATGACCCGGGCCCGCTGGGGCCGGATCGTGAATATCGCTTCCGTTAGCGGGGTGATGGGCAACGCCGGGCAGGCAAACTATTCCGCGGCGAAGGCCGGGATGATCGGGCTGACGAAGACCCTGGCCCGGGAGTTCGCCAGCCGATCTGTCACCGTCAACGCGGTGGCCCCCGGGTTCATCAAGACCGATATGACGGCCGGTTTTTCCGGAAATGCGGAGATTGCGGCGAAGATCCTCGAGACGGTACCGCTCAAGCGGTTCGGGGAGTCGGCCGAGGTGGCAGCGATGACCGCGTTCCTCTGTTCCGAGGAGGCCGGCTACATCACCGGGCAAGTTTTTAACGTTGACGGTGGAATGGCGATGTGAAGCCTCCGGAGGTCGTCTCGTACCCTCTTTTTCGACAATGTCCGACCAGAAAACCATCGAACAGCGCGTCAAGGAGATCATCGTTAATCAGCTCAACGTGAACGAGGAGCAGGTCACACCGTCGGCCTCCTTTCTCGATGATCTGGGCGCCGATTCCCTCGACACCGTCGAACTGATCATGGCCTTCGAGGAGGAGTTCAAGGACGAGATCAAGGGTGAGATCCCCGAGTCCGACGCGGAGAAGCTGCAAACGGTCGGCCAGGTGACCGAGTACATCAAAGTCAAGGCCGGCGCCGCCTAGGCTGCGGTTCCCTTTCCACGGCGTCCGGCCGGGTTTCCCGCGGGAAATTCAGTCCGGACGCCGTTCTTCTTTATCGGGTTCCGCTCCTTTTCCCCGCCGATGGATTCCTCCTCCCACCGCGTTGTCGTTACCGGTCTTGGGGCCGTGGCCTCCTTGGGGCACGAGGTGGACGCCTTCTGGGCCGGGTTGCTGGCCGGGCGTTCGGGGGTGGACCGGGTCTCGCTCTTTGATCCGACTGCCTATGCCAGTCACGTGGGCGCGGAGGTGCGCGGTTGGGATCCGGCGCAGCACATGGATCCGAAGGAGGCACGGCGCAACGATCGCTATACGCACTTCGGTTTTGTGGCCGCCAAGCAGGCCTGCCGGGACGCCGGCTTGGAGATGGGTCGGGAGGATCCGGATCGGGTGGGCGTGATGATCGGGTCGGGCATCGGCGGGATGTACACCTACGAGTCGCAGTTGAAGGTTCTGGCCGAGCGCGGCCCGCGGAAGATTTCGCCGTTCACGATCCCCTCCCTGATCGGCAACATCTGCTCGGGTCTGTTCGCGATCGAGCTGGGAGCGCGGGGACCGAACTTCGGGGTCGTTTCGGCCTGCGCGACGGGCTCCCACGCCTTGGGCGAGGCCGCTCACGCGATTCGTCGGGGCGACGTGGACGTGATGGTCGCCGGGGGGAGCGAGGCCGCGATCACCCCGTTCGCCTACGCGAGCTTCTGTGCGATGAAGGCGATGAGCACGCGCAATGACGAGCCGCGCCGCGCCAGCCGGCCCTTCGACCGCGGCCGCGACGGGTTCGTGATGGGCGAGGGGGCAGGGGTGCTTGTGCTGGAATCGCTGGAGCACGCCCGGGCCCGCGGCGCCCGCATCTATTGTGAATTGGCGGGTTATGCCGCCACTTGCGACGCTTACCACATCACCCAGCCGGACCCGGAGGGGAAAGGGCTCTCGATGGCAATGCGCCGAGCCTTGGCGGCAGCGGGGCTGGAGCCCACGGCGATCGACTACATCAACGCCCACGGCACCTCCACCCCCTATAACGACAAGTTCGAGACCCTGGCGATCAAGCGGGTCTTCGGGGATCACGCCCGGCGCGTCGCGATCAGCTCCACCAAGTCGATGACCGGCCACCTTTTGGGGGCGGCCGGCGGTATCGAGTCCGTGATCTGCGCCCGGGCCCTGACGGCCCAGGCCATACCGCCGACCATCAACCTCGACGACCCTGATCCCGATTGTGATCTGGACTACGTCCCTGGCCAGGCCCGCGAGGCGCGGCTGCGGGCGGTCTTGAGCAACAACCTCGGTTTCGGCGGCCAGAACTCGTCCATCGTCTTCCGCGCCCTCGAGGCTTGAGCCGGGCGGTGGCGGCCGTTTCGGCCGGGCGCAAAAAAACCGCGGCCAGGGAGACCGCGGTGGGAGGCGGGGAGGGGGCGGTTAAACCTTCTCGATCAGACCGGCCTTGATGGCCTTCACGGACACCCAGACGCGCTTGGTGCCGCCGTTGGCGGTACGGATCCGGATGCGCTGGAGGTTGGGCCGGAACTTGCGCGGGGTGATGCTCGTGACGTGCGTCCCGATGCCGCCGCTCTTCTTGGACTGACCCTTGCGGTTGATGCGCGAACCCTTGACGGGCCGGCGTCCGGTGACTGCACAGATGCGGGACATAGAGTAGACCTCTGGTTGAAAAGCGGATGAACAAAGGGCTTGGCCCCGGGTGACGCAAGGGGAATTTTGCGCGGCGGGCGGCGGGGCGGGACTTGAGTCCACCGGCGGGGCGCGGTCTGCTGGAGGTCGGATGCCCCGCCTGCGCCTGGTCACCTTCAACATCGCGCACGGCCGGGGGCTGAATCCCATCCAAGGCCTGACCTCTCCACGGCGGCTGCGGCTGAACCTGCGGCGCATCTCGGAGCTGCTGGGGCGCTTAGAACCAGATGTCGTCGCCTTGCAGGAGATCGACGAGCGGTCCCGCTGGGCGGGCAACTTCGATCACCTTGATTTCCTGCGCGGGCACACCCGGTTCCTGCACGCCGTCTTTGGCATCAACACTCGCCGCACTGGGCTGCTCAACCTTTGCTATGGCAACGCGTTGCTGTCGCGCCTGCCCATCCGCGCCGCGGAAACGGTGGTGTTCGGACGACGGCGGCTGGGCGAGAAGGGGTTTCTGTTCGCGGAGCTCGACGTGGGCGGACGCTGCCTGCCGCTGGTGAACCTGCACCTGCACTACGGGTCCCGCGCCCAGCGGCTCCGGCAGCTCGACCAGTTGGTCTGCTGGCTGCGGGAGAAGCACCGTCTCCGCAGCTCCTTCTGGGCGACCCCGCCGATCATCTGCGGCGACTTCAACAATCCCGGCACGCGCGACGACGCCACCGCCTCGCTCCTCAGCCACCTGGCGGATTATTCCGACTACGCGCTCCACCCGCTTGAGGGGAAGACGTTCCCGTCCCCGCTGCCGCGCCGGGCCCTCGACTTCATCCTGCTGCCCGCCGGCTGCGTGCGGGCGCGCTGCGAGGTGGTGCGGACCCTGTTGTCGGATCATCTGCCGGTGGTGGTGGAGTTCGACTTCTAAAGGCGCCGGGGAGCGGCGAAGTTTGTGGTGACTTCGCCGGCGGTTTCCCGCCACCGTTGCCAAGATGTCCCGTCTCCAAGCCGTCTTCGACCGGACCCGTACCGGAAACCGCGCCGCCTTCGTGGCCTATGTCTGCGCCGGTGATCCTGACTTTGAGACCTCCGTCGAGGTCTGCCGGCAGTTGCTCGCCCGCGGGGTGGATATCCTCGAGCTGGGCGTGCCTTTTTCGGATCCGCTGGCGGATGGGCTGACCAATCAACTGGCGGCCCAGCGGGCCCTCGAGGGAGGAATGACCGCCGCCCGGGTCTTCGAGTTGGTGCGCCGGATCCGGGACTTTAGCTCCGCCCCGGTGGTCTTTTACACCTACTACAACCTCGTTTTCGCCAACGGCGTCGATGCTTACCTCCGGGCGGCGCGGGCGGCCGGGGTCGACGCCATCCTCACCCTCGACCTGCCCCCGGAGGAAGCCGGGGAGGTCGTGGCGGCCGGGCGGGCGCACGGGGTCGAAACCGTCTTCATCGTCGCCCCGACCACCCCGGACGAACGCATCGCGCGCATTGTCGAGGTCACCACCGGATTCCTGTACTACGTGTCGCGCGAGGGCGTGACCGGCGTGCGGGATCAGGTGGCGGCCAACATTCCCGCGGCCGTGGCCCGGATCCGGGCGCGGACGAACCTGCCCACCGTGGTGGGATTTGGCATCGGGACGCGCGCGCAGGTCGCGGAGGTGGCGGCCCACGCCGATGGAGTGGTCGTGGGGAGCGCGCTGGTGAATTGTATCCGCGATCACCTTGGCGACCGGGCGCGGCTGCCGTTGGCGGTAGGCGACCGGGTGGCGGACCTGGCGGCGGGCGTCCACCGGCGCTGACGCACGCCGCGTTCAAGTGCTTGCCCGCTCCGGCGGGCAGAGCACGCGCAGGGCGCCGGGCGCGACCGTGAAGCGCACGGCCGGGCCGGCCGAATGTACCTCGCCGTCCGTCTGTAGCGGGCCGTTCCCGGTTCGTTCGACGAGCAAGTCCGCACCTCGCAGGCAGAGTACGCCGGGCGCGCTTGCGATTCGGCCGGTGAGCAGCCGCCAAGTGAGGCTCAGGGCGTTGCCACGCTGCAGCGGGGGCAGGGCGCAGAGGTCGAGCAAGCCGTCGTCGGTCCGGGCGAGCGGCGCGATGCGGGCCCCACCCCCGTACTGGGAGGCGTTCGCGACGGCGAGGGTCAGGACGTGCAGGTCCCAGGTTTTCCCCGCGGCGTGGATCCGGACCGGCCGGGGCTCGGCCGCCCGTAGGGAGCGGAGGAGAATCAGGGCGTAGGCCGCGAGTCCGCGACGGCGGGCCTGGTTGAAACGTTCCGCGATCAGCGCCTCGAAGCCGAGGCCGGCCACGGTGAAGAACGGGTGCCCATCGGCGCGGCCCGCGTCGAGCGGCCGGGTGTGGCCAGCGGCGAGGAAGTCCAGCGCGCGGTTCCAGGAACCGTGGACCCCGAGGTGGCGCGCGAGGCCGTTGCCGGATCCGGCGGGCAGAATGCCTAGGGTGGCGCCGGTGCCGGCGAGGGCGCCGGCGACCTCGTTCACGGTGCCGTCCCCACCTACCGCGACCACCGTCGCGCAGCCTTCCCGGACGGCGGCCGCCGCCAGTTCGCGTGCGTGCCCCGTACGGTCCGTCAGCCGTAGCTCCGCGCCCAGGCGGCGGACGCGGCGGGCGAGTTCGGGCAGGCGCGGCGCGGTGTGGCCGGAGCGGGGGTTGGCGATGAAGCAGGTCTTCAGGGCGGGCTTAGCCTTTGACGATCCGGGCGCCGCTTGCCACCGATAAAGGGCCGTGTCCGCGCCTCCCGTGCTCCACCTCCTCACCGGGCCCACCGCGGTGGGCAAGACCGAGTGGGCGCTGCGCTGGGCGGAGGCGCACGGAGCGGAGATCGTGTCCTGCGACTCCCTGCTGTTCTACCGGGGGATGGATCTGGGCACGGCCAAGCCCACCCTGGCCGAGCGAGCACGGGTGCCGCACCACCTGATCGATGTCCGTGAACCGGGGGAGGCGATGGACATCGGCCGTTACGTCGCCGCGGCGCGGGCGGTGGTCGATGACCTCGCGCGGCGCGGCCGGGCGGTGCTGGTGTGCGGCGGCAGCGGGTTTTACCTGCGAGCCTTCCTTGGGCCAGTGGTCGACACGATCGAAGTGTCCCCGGAGCTGCGGGCGGAGGTGGCGGCCCTGGCCCCTGCGGCGGCGCGTGCGCGCCTGCGGGAGCTGAACTCTGGGGGGCTGGAGGGGCTCGACGAGGCCAACCCGCGGCGGGTCACGCGGGCGCTGGAGCGGTGCCTTGCCGCGGGGCGGCCGCTGGCGGAGCTGCGGGCCGAATTCGCGCGGCAACCGGGCCCCTTTGCCGACCACGTGGTCCGCCTGACCCGCCTGGAACGGAAGCCGGGGGAGTTGCGGGAGCGGATTGGGCGGCGGGTGGACGCGATGCTGGCGGCCGGGCTGGTAAAAGAGGTGCGCGGCCTGAGGGCGCGGGGGTTGGAGGCCAACCCGAGCGCGGCGCGGGCGATCGGTTACCGGGAGGTGCTCGACTGCCTCGACGGCCGTCTGCCGCCCGGCGAGCTGGCGGCGGCGATCACGCGCGACACCCTGGCGCTGATGAAGAAGCAGCGGACTTGGTTTCGGACCCAAGTGCCGCCGCACCGGGTGGTGGACGCGGCCGAACTGCGCGATCCGGCGGAGTTATTTCCGCCCGGCTGAGCCGTTCAGCCTCGGGCCCGGAAGGCGCGCTGCAGGACCAGGACCGAGCCGGTGAGGGCTAGGGGCACGACGAGGGTCGGAAACAGGCTGAGCGGCAGTTCCGCCAGCGCACGGAGCTGCAGCGGGGCCTGGAGATTGAGTCGGAGCAGCGTCACGAGGATCAGTCCGAGGTTAACGAGGCTGGCGACGGCCCAGATGCGCGTCGCGCGGGCGCGGGCGTCGTCGGCCAGCGGCGCGAGCGCGAGCGGCAAGGCGAGCGCGGCGAGGCAGGCCTCGCCCAGCCCGGCGGCGAGGATGAAGGCCCGCGGCAGATCCCCCTCAAGGTGGCGCACCACGAGGTAGATGCCGGCGAGGCGGATCCCGTGGGGCAGAAGCAGGATCCGCTCGTCCAGTGCCTCCCGCCAGCGGGCGAGCGCGGGGATGCGGCGCAGCAGGGAAAAGGCGCCGGCGGCGAGCGCCAGCACCAGTGCGAGCTGGCCGAACGGCGGGAGGCGGCCCCAGAGGCCGTGGTGGCCGAGGGCGAGGGCGCCGCCCAGCCAGAGCCAGAGGAGGAGGCGGACTAGGAGGGCGACCGGCATCGCGGCGGCGGGGGCCGGCAGGACGCCGCTCAGGGCATCTCCGCCTTGAAGCGCTGGAGCGAGGTGCCCTCGAGGCGGCGCAGCTCGGCGACCGCGCGGCGCAGGTTCAGCTTGGCGGACAGCTCGCTGTTGCGGGCGGCCTCGAGGTCATCCTGGAACTGGAGCACGATGCGGCTGGTGGAGAGGCCGGCGTCGAAGCGGGCCTTCTGCTGCTCGTACTGGCGGGTGGCCAGCTCGGTCGCCTTTTGAGCGATCTCGACGGCCACCAGATTGGTCTCGACCGCGCGGACGGCGATGCGAACATCGAGCATCAGTTGGGATTCGAGCTGCTCGAGGCGGATCTTGCCTGAGGACAGGTTGGCGTTGGCCTGACGCAGGCGGGCCTTGTCGGCCTTCTGGCCCCACGGGAGCGAATAGTTGAGCGCGAGGGACCAGTTGTTGCCGTGGTCGTTGGGCAGGTTGGCGATCGCCTGGCCGTAGTTGGCGTTGGTGGTGCGGGCGCTGTAGCCGAGGGAGGCGATGAGGTCGAGGTCCGGCAGCGTGTTGCGGCGGGCGGTGGCGAGGTTGAGCTCGAGCTGCTTGATCGTCTGCTCCTGCGACATTGTTTCCGGGTAGAACTCGCGGGCCATCTTATAGGAGGCGGCGAAGTTCGGGGCGCCCTCGGCGTAGGGGGCGAAGTCGACCGGGCCCGGGCGCGTGTCGAGCGAGAGCACGTTGATCTGGTTCATCAGGCGCTCTTCCGCGTCGCGCACGCCCTGCTCCCGCTGGACGACCGTGTTGCGGGCGCGGGCGACGCCGACCTCGGCGCTGAGGACGTCGAGATCGGTCATCACGCCGGTGGTGCGGCGGGCCTTGTTCTCGTCGAGGAGCCGCTGATTGCCCTCGAGCGTGAGCTGGGCGATGCGGAGCGCCTCGCGGGCGGCGACGAGGTTGTAATAGGCGTTCTCGGTGTTGGCCACCGTGTTCAGCACTGCGCTGCGGTAGGTGGTGCTGGCGATCGTGAAGGCGAGCCGGGCGTTCTCCAGCGCTGTCAGGGCGGCGTCGCGGCCGAAGTCCCGCAGGAGAGGCTGGTTCAGGGTGGCGCTGATGCCGTTGTTATAGGCCGGGTTGAAGAGAGAGTTGACCGAGTTGGTGGCCCCGCGGGAAACGTTGGTCGTCAGGCTGAGGGTGCCGTTCGTGGCCGGCAGGCGGGGCAAGCTCACCCCGGCGCGCATCACCGTGTTGTCATTGCGGGGGCCTTGGGCGGCCGTGCCGTCGAGCCGGTTGGTGGTTGAGGCGGCCTGGTTGAGCGAGCGGGAGACGTTCGCGGTCAGGGTGGGGTCGAAGCCGGCCTCCTGGATGGTGACATTGTCCTTGGCGTTGGCGCGGGCGATGGCCTGGATCTGGAGGTTGAAGCTCTTCTGCAGGGCGAGCGCGATCGCCTCCTCAAGGGTGAAGGGCTTGTCCGGCGCGATCACGACCGCCCCCGGGGTGCTGGCGGCGGGCGCTTGGGCGCGGACGAGGGGCGCGCCGGCGAGGAGCGCGAGCAGGAGGCGGGCGGGGAGGCTGGGCATAGCAGAAAGCGCGGGGCGGCGGGCGCGAGACACGTTGGAAGAAAGAAAGTTACTGTTTTTCGTATTCGCCCCCGGAGGTGCGGCGGAGGACGGTGAAGCCGGCCTGTCGCGCGCGCGAGACGGAAAGTGGGGCGGAAAGTTGCGGTGAATTCACCGGATCAACGGCGCGACGGCGGACGGCTTGGCCGCAGCGGGGGCAGGCCGCGAGGTCGGGCTCCGCGGGCCCTTGGCGGTGCTCGAAGCCCTCGCCGCAGAGGCGGCAGGGGCCGGAGGCGGAGGCGTAGGACCGGAGGGGCATCGGGGGGAAGGCCGGCGACCCCGGAATGGGCGCGGGGCGCGCCCGTGGGCGCTTAGGGCAGCTTGGGCTCGCCGCGCTTGAGCTCCTTCTCGACCAGCTCGGCGAGGGCCGAGGAACCACCGATGCGGGAGGTAAAGCCAGCGATCCGGGCGCGGGTCTCGGCGAATCGGGGGTTGGCCTCGGTGGTGTCGGGCGGCTGCTGGTCGACCGCAAACACAAACAGGCCCTGCTCGCCGCTGAAGGCCATATCCGAAAGCTGGCCCTTTTGCAGGCGCTCGAGCGTGCCGAGGACGGCGAAGTCGACGTCCTGCGGGCGGGCGTTGAGGTCGAAAGCGGGCAGCGCCTTGGCGGTGAGGGTGAGGCCGTGCGCCTGGCCGGCCACGGGGGCGGCCTGCTCCAGTGTGGCCCCGGCCTTGAGCCGAGTCTCGAGATCCGCCTTCACCTTGCGGCCGAGCTCGATGAACCGCTTGCGGCGCTCGCCCTCGACGTAATCGGTGGACACCTGCGCCTTTACTTCGGCGAAGAGTGGCTTGCGGGTCGGGAGCGACTCCTTCCAGACGAGGATCAGGGCGCCCATCCGGGTCGAGAGGGCGTCCGAGGCGGGGCGGTCCTTGTCCAGGCGGAAGGCCTCGGCGACGGCCTCCGGGGAACCGCCGAGCTCGGCGGGGGCGGCGTCGCGGCTGAACGGCGCCAGCGGCTTGGCGTTTAGCTGGCGGCTGGTTAGGAAGGCCGCGACGGCCTCGGAGGTGCGGGCCTTGGACTCAAAGAGGGCGAGGGAAAGGTCGCTGGCGGCCTTCTGCGCGAGCTTCGCCGCACGCTCGAAACGCAGCGTGGACTCCACCTGCGCGCGGACGGCCGCGAAGTCGGCGGCGGGATCGGCCGGCGGGGTCACGCTCGGGACCGGGGCGTCCCGCTTGGCCGGATCGGCGGGCTTGGGGAAGCGGGAGGGGCTGGCGTCGTAGAAGGCTCGGATCTCGGTCTCAGCCAGGTTGACCTTGGCCACGTAGTCGAGGGCTGGAAACTCCACCACCGCGAGGCTGACTTGCGGCGGAATGTCGAAGCGGCCGCCCGATTGCTCGAAGAACTGGGTTACCTCGCTCTCCGCGGGGGTAATGACCGGCTTGAAGGCGGCGTAGTCCACCGTGGCGGTGGCGAGGGTCCACTTGGTGTCGGTGCGGAGGAGCTGGGTGCGGACGTCGCCGGGGAGGACGTAGCCCGGGCCGGCGAGGAGGTTCTGCACCTTTTCAACCCTCACGTCATCGGACACCACGCGGAGGATGTCGCCCTCGGTGAGGCCGCGGGGGTTGGTCTTAAGGTTGTCGCGGAAGGTCTGGTAGGTCTTGGGGTCGAACTGGCCGTCGGGGCCGGCGAAGGCGCGGAGGGTCTTCAGCTGCGCGGTGACTTCAGCGGTGGAGGCGGGCGGCAGGTGCCAGCGGGCAGCTAGGTGGAGGGCGGCGGCGCGCTGGAAGGCGTAGTTCCGCACCTGGTCGCCGTCCAGCTGGCCAAAAGCGCCGACCCGGAGGCTGGCGCTGAGGCTGGCGTCGCCCGTCAGGCGCTGCTGGTCGGACTGTAGGCTCAGATTGTAGTCGAAGAACGGGCGGTCGACCATCCCGCGCTCGGCGCCGCCGATGCCCGGGGCCGCGCCGATGGTGAATACAAAGGCGATGATGACCACCCCCAGCAGCGCGGCGAAGATGACGCGGAAGTGGTGCTGGAAGTATTTCTGGATCCAGGAAATCATGGGCGAAAGCAGGTCAGCCTTAGGTTGGGGGGGGAGGCTGGCAAGGGCGTAATTCCACCGCGGGCCGGGGGTCCGCCACGGAGGGCGGCGGGAGGGGGTGCGCCGCGAACAAGTCATCGAGGGACCGCTGGAAGAACGGCTGCTCGTCCAGGCGCCGGAGGGCCACCTCGTAGGCGTGCATCAGGGGATCGACGCACTCGAGCGAGTGGCCCACAGGGTCGTCGCCGAGGCGATCCCCGAGCCGCTTGAAGTCCAGCAGCGTGATCCGGGCCAAGGGGCGCGCCGGCTGGAAGCGGAACTCGGTCGCGGGCCGGCCCGGGGCGGCCCGCAGCGGGTTCACGAGCCCCATCCCGCCGAGGCGGCTGAGGCATTCGTTGAGGATCTGGCTGGGCACGCGCAGGCGGCGGCCGAGCTCGGCGGCGGTGACCGGGGGCGCACAAGCCTCGAAACGGCGGCCGATGGTGAGCAGCACCGCCAGCGAGAGCCGCTCGCGCATCGCCTCGGTCAGGCGGCTCCAGGCTGTCTGGCTGTTGCGGAAGTGCACATTCTGCACCGCGTAGCTGATGACGCCCCCGATGAGCACGTAGAGCCAGAACACGTAGAGGCCGAGCACCATGACCAAGGGCACGGCAAGCTGGCCGTAGAGGTTCTGGGTGAGCACCACGCGCCGCACATAGAGCAAGGCGACGATGTTGTTTAGCAGGAGGAGCAGCGCGACCACCGCGCCCCCCGCGAAGGCGGCGCGCCAGAGTACGGGCGTGTTGGGCACAACGCGGTAGACCAGCGTCAGCACCAGGGTCAGCAGACAAAGGGAGAATGCGGGTAGGCTCCAGCCGAGGGCCGCCACGAGGCGTGCGCCGCCAGGCAGCCGCGACAGCGATTCGTGGAACACGTTCACCGCCGCCCCAGCCCCCAGCAGGGCCACGGCCGCGAAGAAGAGCACCGCGCCGAGGGTCAGGGTACTCCAATAGAACACCACCCGCATCAGCAGCGACCGGCCCTGGTTGATGCCCCAGAGGTCGTTGAAGGCGTCCTCAATCGACTTGAACATCATCAGCGCGATGAAGATCAGCGTGAGCGCCCCGACCGCGCCGCCGTAGCCGCTGCGCGCGCTCTGCACAAAGCCGTCCACGATCCGCCGCAGCTCTGGATTCACGCCACCCGTGGCCCCCGCGGTCCCGGCGTCGGCGGAGAGCGAATGCAGCTGCGGCGCTACGTTAGCGAGCAGGGTGCTGATGTGGTGGGTGAGCAGCTGGTGGTCCTGCTGGCCTAGGGCAAAGCCTCCAGCCAAAACGGAGATGGCGACGAGTGGGCCCAAGCTAAGCAGGGAGGTGAAACTCAGGGCGGCCGCCCGGCTCACGACCCGGGTTTCATGGAAAACGGTCAAGGTGATCGAGATGACGCGCAGGACGGCCAGGCTCCGCCCGCGGAGGGAGCGGTCGCCGAGGGTCGTTGGCTCCCAGATGCTGGAGTGCCAGAGGTGCGCGAGGCGCGCGAGCCACGCGGGGCCGGCCCGGCGTTCAGCGGGTGGCGCGGGCGGGGCGTCCGGGGGCGGGTTCAAGGCGCGAGGCGGGTCGACCCGGCAACTGCAACCCAGCCGCGAGCCCGAAACCGAGGGTGGTCCCGGCGGCGAGCGGGCGGTAGCAGAGGGTGCAAGCAAACAGGCCGGCGGCGCCCCTCGCCATCGCCGCGCTGGAACCGGTGGCGAGCAGCAACCCGGCCAGCGCACCGCGACGGCCGAGGGTCGCGCCACGCACCAGCCGAGCCTCCTCCACTTTCCCGGTCCGCGTCGATTCCGCGGGGATCTCCTTGACCTCCCGCACCGCGAGAGCGGCTGGCGCGGCGGACGAGGATTCCGGCATCGGTCGCTCGGCCCCTGGGGCGAATGGCAGGCTTCAGCGTCAGCCGCTGCCGCGGCGGAAACGCTAGAGCGAGCAGATCGGGCCGCTCCGCGATCGCGACCCTGCCCTCGCGGTTGGTGTCAGGGCCGAGAGTCTCCGGCGTGACCTCCCCGGCGCGCGTTAGCTCGGCGAGCTGATTGGGCGGAAAGGGGCCCCACGCTTCGGTCGCGTTCGCGGGCCGCAGACAGGGCTCCTGCGCGGGCATCGGAGGAGAATGCCCCGCGGCCGCGGCATCGGCAAGAGCGTTCTCCGTCCCCAGGCGCGCCGGCGCTCACATCCGCCGCAACGTCCGCAGGCCGAGAAGGTGCAGGCCGGTCTCGAGCACCAGCATCGTCCGCGCGCAGAGCAGCAGCCGGCGGGCCCGCACGGCCGGTTCCTCGACCAACACCTTGTCCGCGTTGTTGAACGAGCTGTAGTCGCCCGCCAGTTCGAACAGGTAAAGGCAGAGCAGGTGTGGACGGAGCGTCTCTCGCGCCTGCCGGATCGCGTCCGGGAAGCGGATCAGGCGGCGCGCCAGGGCGAGTTCCGCGGGCGTGGAGGGCGCGTCCGCCGCCGCGAGGGCCGCCGCGTCCGCCGGCACCACCCCGGCACGGCGGAAAATCGAGTGGATGCGCGCGCCGGCGTACAACAGGTACGGGGCGGTGTTGCCCTCGAGCGACAGCATTTTGTCCCACGAGAACACGTAGTTGCTGCTCCGGTTCTGCGCGAGGTCCGCGTACTGGACCGCGCCCACGCCGACGGCGGCCGCGATCTCGCGGCGTTCCGCCTCGGGCAGCTCCGGGCTCTTGGCCGTCACCAGCGCGAAGGCCCGCTCCTCCGCCTCGTCCAGCAGCGCCTTCAGGCGGATCACGTCCCCGCTGCGCGTCTTCAGCGCCTTGCCGTCCTCGCCAGTCACCGCCCCGAAGGTCACGTGGTGCAGTTCCGGCCGCCGGTAGCCGCGCGCCGCGAACCATTTCCCCACGGTCAGGAACAGCTGCTCAAAGTGGTCCGATTGGCGGAAGTCGGTGACGATGACGATGCCGGCCGCACCGAAGTGCTCGGTGCGGTAGAGGGCGGTGGCGAGGTCGGTCGAGGCGTAGTTGCTGGCGCCGTCGGCCTTGCGGATGAGGAACGGCTGGGTCTTGAACCGCGGGTGCTCGGGGTGGAACACGACGAGCGCGCCCGCGCTGACCTCCGCGATGCCGGCTGCGGTAAGCTCGGTGTACACGCGCTCGACCTGGTCGTTGTAGAAACTCTCACCCAAGTGGTGGTCGAACCGGATGCCCAGGCGGTCGTAGATGCGCTGGAAGGCGCCCAGGCTGACCTCGGAGAACTTGCGCCAGAGCGCTACGTTCTCGGGGTCGCCCTGCTGGAGGCGCACCAGCTCGCGGCGGGCCTCCTCGAGCTCGGGTGAACCCTCGGGCGTGGCCTCGTGGCCGCGCTTGTAGAGGCGCTCCAGTTCCTCGATCGGGTCGGCCACGAGCGCCGCCAAGTCGGCCCCGCGTTTATAACCGTAGATCAGCTTGCCGAACTGCGTGCCCCAGTCGCCGAGGTGGTTGTCACGCACCACGGTTGCGCCGCTGAAGGCGAGGAGCCGGCAGAGGGCCTCCCCGATCACGGCCGAGCGCAGGTGGCCGACGTGCATTTGTTTGGCGGTGTTGGGCGAGGAGTAGTCGACGACCCACGTGCCAGCGGTGCCCCCGGCGCAGGCGGCGCGCAGTTGGTCCGCGGTGGCGTGCGCCCGCAGCCAGGACAGGAGGGCCTCCGGGTGCAGCGTGAAGTTGATGAAGCCGGGCCCGGCCACGGTCACGGCGCAGGTCGCGAGCAGCTCCGCCGGTAGGGCAGCGACCAACTGCTCGGCGAGGGCGCGCGGGTTGAGGCGCCGGGCCTTGGCGTGAGGCAGCACGCCATTAGCCTGGAAATCCCCGTGCCGCGGATCGGCGGCGCGGACTTCCGGTTGGAAGTCGGCCGCGTCCGCCCAGCCGGCGGCGGCCGCCGCGGTGCGGAGGACAGCATCGAGGTCGGCGACGAGCGGGCAGGCAACGTGCATCCGCGCAGCGAACCGGAAGCCAGTGCGGCCCCGCAAGCGCGGAGTTGCCCGGCCGGTCGGCGTCGACCAACGTGTCCGTGCAATGCCACCCCGCCACCTCCTCCCCCGTGCCCTTTTCCTTGCCGGCCTGCTGGCCGCCCCGCTCTTCGCTGCCGCCCCCGCCGACCCGCTGCTCGGCCGCTGGGGGCTCGCCCTCCCCAACGGCTCCGTCGGCTGGCTCGAACTCAAGGCCGAGGCCGGCTGGGTCGACGGCTCCATCCTGTGGGGAGGCGGCAGCGTCCTGCCCCTCGCCAGCGTCACCCTCGAGGGCCCCGCGGTGACCACCACCCGCGTCCGCGAGGTCGAGCGCAAGGACGGCGCGGGCCACGTCGTCCGCCGGCAGCAGCTCACCGAGACCGTGTCCGCACGCCTCGAGGGCGACGAGTTGCGCGGGACGCGCGTCGTGCCGCGCTCCAACGGCCAGGGCTTCGACCGCACCGAGTTCACCGGGCGCCGGCTCGCCCCGCTGCCGCCGCGGCCCGCCCTGGCCGCCGTCCGTTTCGGCCCGCCGGTGATGCTTTTCAACGGCCGCGACCTGACCGGCTGGGTGGCGCAGGAGCCGCGCCTCGCCAACGCGTGGGGTGTCACGGACGGCGTGCTCGTCAACCGCCCACCCGCCCGCGAGCCGGGCAAGCCTGCGGCGCGCACCGCCAACCTCCGCACCCGCGAGGAGTTCACGGACTTCCGCCTCTCGCTGGAGGTCAGCGTCCCCGCGCGAAGTAACAGCGGCGTTTACCTGCGGGGTCTCTACGAGGTGCAGGTGGCGGATTCCCACGGCAAGGCGCTCGATTCCCACAATATGGGCGCGATCTACAGCCGCCTCACGCCTGCGGTCGCCGCCGAAAAGCCGGCCGGCGAGTGGCAGACCCTCGAGCTGACCCTTGTCGACCAGCACGCGACCGTTGTCCTCAACGGCCGCGTGATCATCGACAATCAGCCTTTGCTGGGTGTCACCGGCGGAGCCCTAGGCTGGGACCCCCTCCGCCCGGGCCCGATCCTGCTGCAGGGCGACCATGGCCCGGTGTCCTACCGAAACCTGGTCCTGCGGCCGGTGCAGCGCTGAGGCGCCGCACGGCGCGGTCTCTTCTTGCCGGGCGCGCGGCCGGCGGGTTGCTTGGGGTTCTCGTGTTTCCCCGCCTCGCTTCGCTCCTGCTCACCCTCGTCTCCCTCGCCTCCGGTCTCGCCGCCGCGGATGCCGCCAAGGCGCCGGCAGCGAAGGAGAGCCGCCAGACCGCCGCGTCGACGCCCACCCCCGCTGAGGTGCGGGCCTCGCGCGGCGCCCACGCGCAGATGGACGAGCCCCCACCGGCCACCACCGCGCGCCCGCAGAAGGTTGCCCCGCCCGCGGAGGGGGAGCGGGTGGCCTTCATCGGCAACGGCCTCGCCGAGCGCGATGTCTACTACAGCCGGCTCGAGACCGAACTGCACCTGCGCTTCCCTGGGCAAAAGCTGTTCGTGCGCAACCTCGGTCGCCCCGGTGACACCCCGGGTTTCCGCCCCCATCCCGCCCGCGTCTCGCAGTGGGCGTTTCCCGGTGCGGAACAGTTCCGCCCCGAGCTCGCCTCCCATAACGGCAAGGGCTTCTTCCCCACGCCGGACGAGTGGCTGACCCACCTCAAGGCCGACACCGTGGTCGCCTTCTTCGGCTTCAATGAGTCGTTCGACGGTCCGGAGCGCGCCCCGGTTTTCGGGGCCGAGCTGGACGCCTTCGTTCGGCACACCCTAGGCCGGGCCTACAACGGCCGCGCCGCCCCGCGTCTCGTGCTGGTCTCCCCCATCGCCTTCGAGGATCTGAGCGCGACCCGCGACTTGCCCGATGGCCGCCGAGAGAACGCGAACCTCGCCGTCTACACGGCCGCGATGCGCCGGGTGGCGGAGCGCCACCGCCTGACCTTCATCGACCTGTTCGAGCCGACCCGCCGCCGTTACGCCGCCGGCGCTCCGCCGCTCACCCTCAACGGCTTCGCGCCCACCGAGGCGGGCTACAAGGAGCTTGCCCGGCTGCTGGCCGACGGCCTGTACGGCCCGGCCCCGGCAGGCCGGAGCGAGGCGGACCCGGCGCTCGTGCACGCTGCGGTCAAGGAGAAGGACTGGCTCTGGAACCAGGACTATAATCTGGTCAACGGCGTGCACACCCACGGCCAGCGCTACCAGCCGTACGGGCCGCAGAACTATCCGGACGAGGTGCGCAAGACGCGCGAGATGGCGGCGCTTCGCGACCAGCTGATCCACGGCGTAGCCGCTGGCTGGAAGCGGGACCTCGCGGTGGACGACAGCCGCACGCACGCGCTGCCGCCGGTACCGACCAACTTTAAGCCGGGCGGCGCGATGGGCAGCGACCGCTACCGCTCGGGCCGTGGCGTGATCCCGGACCTGAAGATGATGGAGGGCTTCAAGCTCGAACTCTTCGCCTCGGAGCAGGAGTTTCCCGACCTCGCCAACCCGGTGCAGATGTCTTTCGACAATCGCGGCCGCCTCTGGGTCGCGGTGATGCCGAGCTATCCCCACTGGCGCCCGGGCGACCCCAAGCCGAACGACAAGCTGCTCATCCTCGAGGATACCAACGGGGACGGCATCGCGGACCGCCAAAAGGTCTTCGCCGACGGCCTCCACCTCCCGATCGGCTTCGAGTTCGCGCCGGAGGGGGTCTACCTGGCGCAGGAGCCCAACCTTGTGCTGTTGGTGGACGACAACGGGGACGACCGGGCGGACCGCACGGAGATCTTGATGCACGGCTTCGACACCCACGACACGCACCACGCGATCTCCGCCTTCTCCGCGGATGCCTCGGGAGCCTTCTACCTGTGCGAGGGTCGCTTCCTGCACTCGCAGGTCGAGACTCCCTACGGCCCGCGGCGCGTGAACGACGGCGGCGTCTGGCGCTTCGATCCGAAGAACTTCCGCCTCGAGCGCTACAGCCAGGCCGACTACAACAACCCGTGGGGCGTGGCCTTTGACGACTGGGGCCAGTGCATCATCTCCGACGCCTCCCCCGGCCTCAACTGGTGGGGCCTCCCGCTCTCCGCCAAGATGCCCTACGGCGTGGAGATTCCGCTGACCCGCACTTACACCCCGAAGCGCTCGCGCCCGACCTCCGGTTCCGAGTTCGTCTCGTCCCGCCACTTCCCCGACCACCTGCAGGGGCAGTTTATGATCTGCAACAGCATCGGCTTCCTCGGCATTGGCCTGTCGGCGATTCGGGAGGACGGCGCGGGTTTCCTCGGCACGCTGGCCGGCGACCTTGTCTCGGGCAACGACCCCAACTACCGCCCGGTGGACCTGGAGTTCGCGCCGGACGGTTCCCTGTACTTCGTCGACTGGCACAACGCCCTCATCGGTCACATGCAGCACAATGCCCGGGATCCGAACCGAGACCACGACCACGGCCGGATCTACCGCGTGACCTATCCCGGGCGCCCGCTGGTGCCCGTGGCGAAGGTCGCGGGGGCCACGATCCCCGAGCTGCTGGAGAACCTGAAGCTGCCCGAGTACCGCACTCGCTATCGCACGCGCCGCGAGCTCCGTGGCCGTCCTGCGGTGCAGGTCCTGCCTGCCGTACGCGCGTGGGCGGCGCGCCTCGACCGCGCCGATCCGCTCCACGAACGCCACCTTTGCGAGGCCCTCTGGGCCACTTGGGCCCAGAACCAGCCCGATGCCGCTCTGCTCCGTCAGGTCCTCGGCGCCACCCGGCACGAGGCCCGCGCCGCCGCGGTGAATGTCCTCCGTCACGCGCACCACCAGGTCCCCGGTGCGGTCGACTTACTGCTCCAGGCCGCGCGCGATCCGCACCCGCGCGTCCGCCTGGAGGCCATCGTTGCCGCTTCATGGCTCGACAACGCGGACGGCGCCCGCGTCGTTCTCGAGGCCCTGCGCCTCCCCCTGGACCCGTGGATGGGCCCGGTGACGCGGCACATCCTCGCGCATACCTTGAAGGATGATGCCGAGGCGCTCCGCGCGTCCGGCGGCGTGGACCTCGCGGCGAACCCGGCGGCGGCGGCGTTTTTCGCTGGCACCTACGATTTCCCCGCCCCCCCAAAGACGGAGGCCCAGCAGAGTTTCGGCCCTGCGCGCCCGCTCTCCGGCGAGGACAACCGCGCCTACGGCATCGGCAAGGAGGTCTACCTCCGCGACGCCCATTGCGCGACCTGCCACCAGGCGAACGGCAAGGGTCTCGCGGGCGTCTATCCGCCGCTTGAGCGGAGCAGCTGGATCGATGAAGACGAGCGCCTGATCAAGCTGACCCTCAAGGGCCTCTGGGGCCCGATCGAGGTTAATGGCGTCGCCTACGATCCCGCGAAGGGCGTGCCGCCGATGACCGGCTTCGGCGGGCTGCTCAACGACAACGAACTAGCCGCGGTGCTGAGCTATGTGCGGCTCTCGTTCGGCAACAACGGGGCGATGATTACCGCCGAGCAGGTCGCTCGGGTCCGCGCGGCGACGCGCGACCGGACGAACTTCTATATGGTCGACGAGCTGCTGAAGGAACACCCGTTGGCACCTCGCCCCGCTTCCAGCCCCGCCGCGCCCGCGGCCCCGCCCCCGTGAGCCGCGGGCGCCTCCCCGGTTGCCAAGCCGGCCGGGGGCGCCTAGCCTCGTCCGCGTGAACGGCCCTTGGGACATTCTCAAAACCCTCTCCGACCCGACGCGCGTGCGGTTGCTCGCGCTGCTCTCGCGCGAGGAGCTCTCGGTCGCCGAGTTGCAGGAGATCTTAGCGATGGGCCAGTCGCGCATCTCCTCCCAGTTGGCGCTGCTGCGCTCGGCCAACCTCGTCAGCGACCGCCGAGAGGGGAAGAACGCCTTCTACTCGCGGCGCGCGGACGTCCCTGCGGCGGCCCAGGCCCTCGTGGTGGCGGCGTTGGGCGCGGTCACCGGGTCGGCGCCGATGCAGGCGGATCAGGCTAATCTGGAACGCATTTTACAGCGGCGGCGGCGGACGCAGGAGCAGTACTTCAACCTGATCGCGGGCCGGCTGGGGCGGAACTATTGCCCGGGGCGCTCCTGGGAGGCGATCGGGCGGCTCGCGTTGCAGCTGACCCCCGAGATCGACATCGCCGACCTCGGGGCGGGGGAGGGGCTGGTGTCGCAGCTGCTGGCCCGGCGCGCCCGCCAAGTCTGGTGCATCGACAGCTCGCCTCGGATGGTGGAGGTCGGCGCCGCTTTGGCGGAAAAGAATGGGCTCGTGAACCTTACCTACCGCCTCGGGGACATCGAGCGCGTGCCGCTGCCCGACGCCTCGGTGGACCTTGCCATCCTGAGCCAAGCGCTGCACCACGCCCGGCAGCCGCAGCGAGCGGTGGACGAAGCCTTCCGTATTCTCCGGCCAAGCGGCCAGCTGCTTGTGCTCGACCTGAACGCGCACACGTTTGAGCAGGCGCGGGAGTTGTACGCGGATCTCTGGCTTGGGTTCGCTGAGGGTACGCTACACGATTTCCTGAAGCAGGCCGGGTTTCACAAAGTGGAGGTCAGCGTCGTGGCGCGCGAGGAGGCGGAGCCGGGCTTCGAAACGCTGCTGGCCAGCGGCACGCGGCCCGTGGCCGCGGCGGCGTGACCGTTCCGCCCCAGCTCCGCCGGCTCGCCTTGGCCGTGGGCTTGCTCGCCGCTCCTGCGCCGGTGTTGGCTGCGGCGCAGCGCGAGGAGATCCTGGAATTGGCTCCCGGCCGCCGCGTCGCGATCGCAGTGCCGGCGGGCTTTGTGGTGGAGCGTGCCCGCGACCCCGCGGCCCCGCTGGAGTTGCGGCTGCGTGACGCCGCGGGCGCGGTCAGTCTCGACCTCGCGTTTCTGCCGGATCCGGAGGGCCGAGCCGCGACGCCCCGCGCGCGGCGGGAGCGCCTCGTGGAACTCTTTGAGGAGCACGTCAGCGCCTCCGTCGAGCAGGCGATGCGGTTTGAAGAACTTGAGCCGCGGCGCGGGGCCGGGACGTGGTGCCTATTCACCGACCGAGCGCTAGTCGGCCGCGTCGAGCTGCCCCCGAATGAATATCGCCTCCTCGCGGTTGGAGTGAAAGCCTGGTCTGGCGTGATGGTGGTCTTCCGCCTGTTCACCCAGGATGCCGAAAGTCCCGCCCACCGCGCGGCGTGGGGGCTGCTCCGGGAGAGCGTCGAGGAACGCCTCGCGCCCCTGCGCTGAATAAACTTCAACCCCAGTGCATCGGGGATGCGTGGTTTTCACGGGTTTTTACGCGCTTGGGAATTGCCGCTAGCGGCCAGGGTTCTTGCTTCAGGGGCGTGGTCGGGTCCATACCCCCGGTGCAGTCCTCAATTTCCGAGCCATGAACCTGTTCTCGTCCCGATTCGCCCTTGTTATTGCCGCCCTGCTGGCCTCGGCTTCCGCGCTTTCCGCGCAAACTCAGCTCGCCCCGCTGATCCAAGCCGTCCGCTCTGAGCTGTGCATCTTGGACAAGTACATCGCCATACTAAAGTCCGGCGCCTAGGTGTCGGTTGTGGCCCGCCACCGCATCGCGGCCGAGAATGCTTACGATTCCGCGGTGCTAGGCTTCCCGGCGGCCTGACCCTACGCCAGCTGCTCGCCTTGGCCCTCGACCGGCAGAGCGCCTCGATTGAGGAGGACCAGCTGGTCCCCATGAGCAATGACGCCGTCTCGCCCGGCATCGTCCGCGTCGGCGCCGCCTTGAACAGCAAGGCGCGGATTGATGGGTCGAATTTGGAGAGCGTGAACGTGGACGTCGCGATCATCGGCACCGGCATCCGGTTGGGCCACCCGGATCTCAATGTGTATCGCGATGTGAGTTTCGCCGACACCCGTACGGGCAATGACGATCACGGGCACGGCACGCACTGCGCCGGGATTGCCGCGGCGCGGGATAACAACGCGAGGGTCGCCGGTGTGGCACCAGGCGCACGTCTTTGGGCCGTCAACGTCCTCGACCGGTCGGGCGGTGGCTCGATCTCTAACGCGATCAAGGGGGTCGACTTCGTCACCCGTTATTTCTCGGCGATTGAGGTGGCCAACATGAGCCTTGGCGGAGGCAGTTCGTCGACGCTGAACAATCCGATCGCCAACTCGGTGGCTCGCGGGGTGGCCTTCGTGGTCGCGGCCGGCAACAGCGACGTGGACGCGGCGAGCTCCTCCCCCGCGAACAGCCTGAACGTGATCTGCGTGAGCGCGATCGTGGGCACCGATGGACTACCCGGCGGGTTGGGTCAGGGGGCCGGGTATGGTGCGGACGACACGTTTGCCTCCCTCAGCAATTTCGGCGCGGGGGTGGATATGGCGGCGCCTGGCTTGAACATCCTCTCAACCTACATCGGCGGCGGATACGCGACGATGAGCGGCACGAGTGTGG
>VHCI01000037.1 GCA_016871775.1 Verrucomicrobiota bacterium
GCCTTAATATATCTTAAATAACTTTTCCTAACTATTTACCAATACAGAAAGTGGCGAACAAAGCGTCGAGCATCCGCTCGGGGTCGATCCGCCCTGTGATGCGCCCGCAAGCATCGAGCACGCCGCGAATCTCGCTGACCACCAATTCCACCGGCCCGTGGTCCCGCCACTGCGCCCGCGCCGCCGCCGCGCCGGCCGCCGCCTCCGCCAAGGCCACGGCGTGCCGCGCATTCACCGCCACCCGCTCTCCCGGATCGTAGCCCAGCACGTCGACGCGCCGGATGATTTCCGCGCGCAGGGCCTGAAGGCCCTCGCCGGTCACCGCCGAGGTCCGTACCACGCTAGCGCCCGGCCAGGGCAGGGCAGGGGCGCCAGCCGAGGCAAGGTCTACCTTGTTCTGCACCACGATCACGGGTAGCTCCCGCCCCTTGACCTGCAACTCCACCGGCAATTCCGGAGGGGTCGCCTGGGTCGAATCCAGCACCAGGATCCAGAGATCCGCCCCCAGCGCGCGCTCTACGGCCTTGGCGATGCCCAGACGCTCCACCGCCACCGGCGCCAAGTTCAACCCCGCGGTATCGATCAAACGCAGGCAATGCGGCCCCACGATCCACCGCTCCTCCAAATAATCGCGCGTCGTCCCCGGCTCCGGGCTCACCAGCGCCCGCTCCTCGCCGAGCAGGCAGTTGAGCAGGCTGCTTTTGCCGGCATTCGGCGCCCCCAAAAGGACCGTTCGGACCCCCTCGCGCAGGAGTTTTCCATAGCGCGCTGTCGAAACTAAATTGTTGATCATTAAATGTATAGCCTCCAACTCGCTCGCCACTAAGCCGCGATCCTCCGGGGGTAAATCCTCCTCCGGAAAATCAATGTACGCCTCCAACCGCGCCAACACGCCCAGCACGCGATCGACGATCTCACCCAAACGCTGCCCCAGCCCGCCCTGCAGGTGGTGCCGCGCCGCCGCCAACGCCCGTTCGCCGCGCGCGTGGATCACCTCCATCACGGCCTCCGCCTGACTCAGATCCATCCGCCCATGGAGAAACGCCCGCCGCGTGAATTCACCGGGTTCCGCCAAGCGACATCCCCGCGCCACCAGATCCTCAAGGATTCTTTGAGCAATGTAAGGATTGCCATGGCAGGTCAGTTCCAAAACATCCTCGCCGGTGTAGGACTTCGGCCCAGCGAAAAAAGTGGCCACGACATCGTCAATCTCGGCCCCGGCGAGGTCCCGGTAAGGGGCGTGGCGGGCCCGTCGCGGCTCCGGTTCCCGCCCGAGCACGCCCCGCGCCACGGCGGCGGACGCCGGGCCGGTCACGCGGATCAGCGCCAGCGCGGCGGTACCACCCGGCGTGGCCAGAGCGGCCACGGTGTCGGAATAAGGGGACATCCAGGCGGAGGTTTCGGGACGGTCCGGAGCAAGTCAACCGGGCGCCGGGTGGGTAGGGGTGGGGGAAGGAAGTGCTCGATTCCGGGCCGTTCCTGCGCCGGAATGGACCGATGTCCGTCCCGTTGCTGTACGAGTCCCACTGCCACACGCCGCTCTGCAAGCACGCGGTCGGCCAGCCGGGCGAGTACGCGGCCCGGGCGGAGGCGCGGGGGCTGCGCGGGATCATCATCACGTGCCACGCCCCGTTGCCGGGCGGGCTGGGTATCGACCACCGGATGGCGCCGGAGGAATTCGAGACCTACGTGGACCTGGTGGCCCAGACCCGCGCGGAGTTCGCGGGCCGGGTGGATGTGCGACTTGGGCTGGAGAGTGATTATTTCCCCGGCGTCGAGGCGTGGGCCGAGAAATTGCACGCCCGGGTGCCGCTGCACCACGTGCTCGGGTCAGTGCATATGCAGGTCACTCACTACAAGGCGAAGTACTTTACCGGCGACCTGTTCGCGTATCAGCGGCTCTACTTCACCCACGTGGCCGAGTCAGCCGAGACGGGTCTGTTCGACACCCTCGCGCATCCGGACCTGGTCAAGAATGAGGCGCCGGCGGCTTGGGACTTCGCGCGGATCCGGCCGGAGATCGAGCGGGCGCTCGACCGCATCGCGCGGACGGGCGTGGCGATGGAATTGAACACCAGCGGCCTCAACAAGGCGTTGCCGGAGATGAATCCTGGTCCGGAGATGCTGGGGATGATCCGAGATCGCGGCATCCCGGTGGTGCTCGGTTCGGACGCGCACCGGCCCGCGCGTGTCGCGGATCACTTTGAACAGGCGCTCAGGCAGCTCGCGGCGCTCGGGTTCCGCGCCATCAGTTTCTTCCTCGATCGCCGGCGTCAGGACGTGCCGATCGCGGAGGCGCTGGCCTCGCTGCGGCCAGCGCCCGCCGCCTGATGAATCCGACGCGGATCGACCTCTACGGCCTCACGCGCGAGGAACTCCGCCTGCAGTGCGTCCGCTGGGGCCTCGCGCCCGTCCACGCGGCCAAGGTGTGGTCGCACCTGTACCTAGATCTCGCCGCAGACCTCTCCCCCGCGGCGATGCCGAAGCTGCCCGAGCGCGTGCGGGCCCGGATCGCGGAGGCGGCAGTACCTGGCGTGCTCCGGACCGCGGCGCGGACGGACTCCGCCGATGGTTGGACGCGCAAGTTCCTCCTCGGCCTCGGGGATGGCGGGGCGGTGGAGACCGTGCTGATGCGTTACCCGGGGCGCGTCACCGCGTGCGTGAGCTCGCAGGCCGGCTGCGCGATGGGCTGCGTGTTCTGCGCGACGGGTCAGATGGGGTTTCGCCGCCACCTCACCGCGGGGGAAATTGTCGCCCAAGCGGTGCACGTGGCGCGGGAGGCCCGCGCCGAACCGGGTGAGGGCGGCGACCGCCTGCGCAACCTTGTCCTGATGGGAATGGGAGAACCGCTCCATAACTACGAGGCGGTGATGCGGGCGGTGGAGATCCTGCTGGATCCGGCGGGCCTGGCGCTGGCGGCGGACCACATCACCCTGAGCACGGTGGGCGTGGTCCCGGCGATCCTGCGGCTGGCGCGCGAGCCCCGGCCGCCGCACCTCGCGGTGTCGCTACACGCGGCGACCCAGGAGGAACGCGCGGCGCTGGTGCCTGCGGCGAAGCGTTGGCCCTTGGAGGAACTGATGGTGGCCTGCGCGGCCTACAGCGCCGCGACCAGCCGGCGCATCCTGTACGAGTGGACGTTGATCGCGGGCCAGAATGATTCGCCGGCGCATGCGCGCGCGCTGGGCAGGCTCCTGCACTGCCTGCCCGCGCAGGTGAACCTGATCCCGCTCAACCCGACGGAAGGTTACGGCGGGGCGCCGGCGGAGCTGGGGGCGGCGCGCGCCTTCCAGCGGGTGCTGGCGGAGGAGTTTTCCCTGCCTTGTACCATCCGGCAGCGGCGGGGCATCGACATCGCGGCCGGGTGCGGCCAGCTGGCGCAGCCGGATTAGCCGCGGGGCTTGGCGGTCGCCGGACCCGCGCGCGTGGCGCAGTTGATCCACGCGGTGGTGCCGGAGGCGTAATGTTCCTTCTTCCAGATCGGCAGGCGCGACTTGGCCTCGTCGATGATGTAGCGGCAGGCCTCGAACGCAGCCGCGCGGTGCGCCGCGGTCACCCCGACCCAGACCGCAAGATCGCCCAACGCGAGGTGGCCGACCCGGTGCACCGCGACCGCACCAAGCAGCCCGAAGTGAGCGCGCGCCTCGGCGAGGATGCGTTCACCCTCCGCCTCGGCCAGCGGCACGTAGGCCTCGTACGCTAGGGATTGCACCGCCTGGCCCTCGTTGTGGTCGCGCACCCAGCCCTCGAACGTGACGAGGGCGCCGGCGCGCGCATCGGCGAGCGGAGCGCGGAGCGCGGGCAACTCGAGCGGGGTGGGGGAGATGCGGAACATTGGCCGAAAGGTTCAGCCGCCGGCCACCGGCGGAATGAAGACCACGAGGTCACCGGAACGCAGCGGGGCGTCCGCGGCGGCGAAGGCGCCGTTGATGGCGACGCGCACCCGGTCGCCCGGCAGCGTGAAGCCGTGGCGCGCCTGCAGTTCCGCGTAGAGCGCGGCCGGCGTGGCTGCGGCGGTCACGAGGCGCTCCGTCGCCTGGCCCCGCTGCTCCCGCAGCAACGCGAAATACTCGATCGTGAGCTCGTTCATCCGACGATTCCCTCCGGCGCCCGGTAATCGCGGCGCCCGCCAGTCTTCTCCAGCAGCCGCACCTCGCGGATCACGATCCCGTGCGAGACGGCCTTGGCCATATCGTAGAACGTCAGCGCCGCCACGGTGGCCCCGGTGAGCGCCTCCATCTCGACGCCCGTGCGGCCCTCCGCCCGCACTCGGCAATGGATCGCAATCTCGCCGCGCGCGGGATCCGCGGTGATCTCCACCTGGCAATCGTCGAGCGCAAGCGGATGACAGAGCGGGATCAGGTCCGCGGTGCGCTTGGCGCCCATAATCCCGGCGAGACTCGCGGTCTGGAACAGCGGGCCCTTGCGCGTGGCGATCTCCCCGTCGCGCAGGAGCGCGGCGAGTTCGCCCGGCAGGGTCACGCGCGCGATCGCGTGGGCGAAGCGCCGCGTGATGGCCTTCGGACCCACGTCCACCATCGCGGGACGGTTCGCGGCATCGAGGTGCGAGAAGGGTTGGGCGGGATTCACCAGGGAAAGAAGGGGGCCGCGTAACCGGCGGGGAACTCGTGCTCGGCGGCGGGTAATTCGAGGAAACCATCCGTGCCGGCAAGGCCCGCGAGATCGCCGGAGGTGTTGGCCGGCTCGGGCCACGCGGCGGGCGCGCCGTCCGGCCCGGGTGCGATGCGCACCGGCAGGAGCCAGGCGAGGGGAGGGCGGAAGGTGACGCCGGCCGCGAGCCGGGGCATCCGCGGCGGAGCAGGCAGGAGCCCCGCGGCGTGGTCGAGCGCGGGCAGCACGTACCGGTGCAGGCAGGTGTAGGCCGAGACCGGATTGCCCGGCAGCGCGAAGACCGGCACGCCCCGCGGGCTGACGCCGAACCAGAACGGCTTGCCCGGCCGCTGCGCCACCCCTTGGAAGACCTTGCGCACGCCCTGCCGGTCCAGTTCCGCAGGCACAAAATCGAAACGGCCTTGGGAGACCCCGCCGACGATCACAAGCGCATCGTATTCCGCGAGGAGATGCCAGAGGCGGTGTTCCACCTCCGCACGCAGGTCGCGCACGTGGTGCCGCTCGACGCGCGGGTAACCGCGGAGGCCCAGCGCGGCCGCGAGAGCGTAGTCGTTGCTCCGGCGCACCTGGTGCGGCGCCGCGGCCGAGGCCACGTCCACCAATTCATCCCCCGTTGCGAGGACGGCCACGCGGGGTTGCCGGCTGACCGTGAGCCACGGGTGCCCGCAGGAGGCCGCGATGGCGATCTCCTTGCCCCCGAGCCGCACTCCCGGGGCCAGCAGGACCTCACCCGCGCGGTGGTCGCTCCCCCGCCGGTGCACGGCGCCGCCCGCGCGCGTGGCAGCGGCCTCCGCGGTGACCTCCATCCCGGTACCGTCGCGCTTCGTCTGCTCGTAGGGGACCACGCAATCAGCGTCCGGCGGCAGGACCGCGCCGGTCATCACCTCGATGGCCGCATCGGCGGCGTGACCGAGCAGGAAGGGGACCATCCCGGCCGCCTGAACGCGGCCGACGGTGAAACGGCGGATGCCAGCGGCGAGGCTGGAGGAGCGCAGGGCGTAGCCGTCGAACGTGACGCGGTCGAAGGGCGGCAGGTCGCGGTCGGCGCGAATCTCCATCCGGAGCAAGCGGCCGGCGGCGGCGGCCAACGCGCAATCCTCCCGCGGGGCAGGGGACATTTGCTCGAGGACGAGCCGGAGGGCATCGGCAGGGGACAGCATCAGGGAAGGGGGCGGCGGGCCACTTGGTCGGGGCCAGCTTCTGCCGCGCCCCCGGCGGCGCAAGCCGCACTTGCGTCGGCCGACTTGCCGTCGGCCCCGAACCTACCAATCTGCTCGTGTGACCACCTCTTCCCGCTTTCGGACCAGGACGCGGGTTGTGCGCTCGGGTTGCACCACCATCCAGGGCACCCGGATCGGGGCGCACGATGTGAACGGCCTTCTGCGGAATGGGGCAAGCAGCGACTCGTTGATCGCCCGGTGAATCCCCACCCCGCGCGCGACACTTTTCACCGGCCTCTCCGCGACCTCCGCGTCTCGGTCACGGACCGCTGCAACTTCCGCTGCCCCTACTGCATGCCCGCAGAGGTGTTTGGCCCCGGCCACGCCTTCCTCCGCGATCCCCAGTTGATGACCCAGACGGAGATCATCCGCCTGGCCCGCGCCTTTCAGGCCCTCGGTGCAGTCAAGCTCCGCCTCACCGGTGGCGAACCGCTCCTGCGCCCGGACGTTCCTGACCTCATCCGCGCGCTGAAGCAGGACATCGGTCTGCCCGAGGTCGCGCTCACCACCAACGGCTGGCTGCTGGAGAAACTCGCCCCAGCGCTGCGGGCGGCGGGCCTCGACCGGGTCAACGTCTCGGTGGACTCCCTCGACGATGCCACCGCGGGGCGGCTCAATGGCCGGGGATTCAAGGTGGGCAGGGTGTTGCGCGCGATCGACGCGGCCGCCGCCGCCGGACTGCCCGTGAAGGTGAACTGCGTGGTGCAACGCGGGGTGAACGACGCGGAACTGCCGGCGCTCGCCGCATATTTCCGGGAGCGCGGCCACCCGCTGCGATTCATCGAGTTTATGGACGTCGGCAACACCAACCATTGGGCGGCCGACCGCGTGGTGCCGGCGCGGGAGATCGTGGCCCGCATCGCGGAGCGCTGGCCCCTGGAGCCGGCCGGCCCCGCCTACCGCGGGGAGGTCGCGGCACGCTACCATTACCGCGACGGCCGCGGCGAGATCGGGATCATCAGCTCCGTCACCGAACCCTTCTGTCGCGACTGCCACCGGGCGCGGCTCTCAGCGGATGGGCGCCTGTACACCTGCCTGTTCGCCGCGCTGGGCTGGGACGTGCTGGCGGCCGCGCGTTCCCCGGGAATAACCGATGCCGCGCTGGAAACTTACCTGCGGCGGATCTGGGCGGGGCGGACAGACCGCTACAGCGACGAGCGGGCGGAACTCCTCGCCGCGGGCGAGACCCGGGCGAAGGTCGAGATGAGCTACATCGGCGGTTAAGCCCGGGCGCCACGCTGCCGCACGGCCTCGAAGAGGGTGATGAGTGTCGCCATCGCGACATTCAGCGAATCCGCCTGCCCGGCCATCGGGATCCGCACCGGCTCGGCCGCCTCCCGTAGCCAGAACTCACTCAATCCGTACTGCTCGCTGCCCATCACTACCGCGAGGGGACCGCGCAGATCGGCGTCCGAGTACAGCCGCGTGGCTGCGGGCGTGGTGGCCACGGTGCGGATGCCCCGCGCGCGCAGCCAGGCCCGCACGAGCGCGGATTCCGCGACCACCAGCGGCACAGAGAACAGCACCCCGGTCGAAGCGCGGACCACGTTCGGATTGAAGGGATCGGTGACCGGATCGCAGACGATCACGGCATCGCATCCGGCGGCGTCCGCGCTGCGGAGGATCGTACCGAGGTTGCCGGGTTTCTCGATGCCCTCGACGACCAGTAGGAACGGGTCGCGGCCCGGCGCCGGGGCGGGCAGGTCGTCAAGGCCGAGGCGCCACTGCGGAGCCACGGCAAGAAGCCCATCGGGGCGTTCGCGGTAGGCCACTTTGGCGAAGGCGTCGCGGCTCAGCTCGATGCAGGGCGTGCCGGCGGCGGCGGCCTGCGCGAGGAGGGCGGGCTCGTTCTCCCCGAGGTACCAGCCCGGGCAGTGGTAGAGTTCGGTGAGGCGGATCCCTTTTTCGAGGGCGCGCCGGATTTCGCGGTAGCCTTCGACCAGCAAGACGCCAGCCTCGTCGCGCGGGCGACGGTCGCGCAGGCGCACGAGTTGTTTCACCCGCGGGTTCTGGAGGCTGGAGATCACGGCTTCGGCCACGCCAACACAGGACACGGAATGGGGGCCAAAAGACAAAATCCTTTTCCTCGCCGCGGTGCGCGGGGCCGTGTTCGGTGCGGGGGTGGCGAAGCCCCGCAAGTTCAACGACCGTCCCTTCCCGTACCACACGGAGCTGGAGTTGGAGATCACGACCCTGACCAATCTGGGTTCTGGCCTCGGCCGCGTGCCGCTGGCAGCGGCCGAGGGGACAGCGACGGGGGAAGGCTGGGTCGTGATGGTGCCCTTTGCGCTCCCTGGCGAACGCGTGCGGGTGCGGGTGTTCCGCAACCACCGCAACTTCTCGGAAGCGGATCTGGTGGCGGTGCTGACCCCCTCGCCGGAGAGGATGGAACCGCGCTGCCCGATCTTTGGCTGCTGTGGCGGCTGCCAGTACCAACACCTGGCCTACCCCGCGCAACTGGCCTGGAAACAGCGCCAAGTGGCCGAGCTGATCGAGCATCTTGCCGGCATCCCCGGCTTTCCCGTCTCCCCGGTCGCCGCCTCCCCGCAGGCCTACCATTACCGCTCCAAGATCACCCCGCACTTCGCGCCGCCGCGTGCTGGGCAGGGGGGGCTCGTCCCAATCGGCTTCCTCCGGCAGGGCACTCGCTTCGACCTCGTGGACGTCCCGGAATGCCTCCTCGCCACCCCCGCGATCAACGAGCGGCTGACCACGGTGCGCGCCGGGATCCACGCCCGCCAAGGGGAATACGTCCGCGCGTCGACTCTGCTCCTGCGCGAGGCGGGCGGCGCCGTCACGACAGACCACGACACCGTCATCACCGAGGTCATCCCGGTTGATCCGGCCGGTGGGCGGCCGCCGCTGCGGCTGCGGTTCCTCGCGCGCGACTTTTTCCAGAATAATCCCTTCATTTTACCCGCCTTCGTGCGCCACGTCCGGGATGAGGCGGCGGCGACCGGCGCCTCGCGGCTGATCGACGCCTATTGCGGCAGCGGTCTGTTCGCGCTGGCGGCGGCCCCGGCCTTCACCGCGGTCGCGGGTGTGGAGGTGAGCGCCAGCAGCGTCCATTTCGCGCGGGACAACGCGCGGGAGAACGGGATCACTAACGCGACGTTCCTCGCCGGGGACGCCTCGACCCTCTTTGCCGGCCTCGACCCGCAGTTCCGCCCGGAAGACACCGTGGTGGTGATCGATCCGCCGCGGAAGGGCTGCGACGAGGCGTTTCTGGGGCAGTTGTTCGCCTTTGGCCCGCGGGCGGTCGTCTACGTCTCCTGCGATCCGGCAACGCAGATGCGCGACCTGCGCCACTTCCTTGCCGCCGGCTATACCTTGCGCACCGCCCAGCCATTCGATCTATTCCCGCAGACGCGGCACCTCGAGTGCGTGCTGACCCTCGACCGGAAATAGGTATTTAGCTCTGCTACAGAAGCTAAGCATATTTTGCTGCCTGCTCAGGGAAGCAGTGGTCTAGGCAATTTAAAAACTGCTTACGCTGCCAGACCTGAGCGGAGGCCGCCGCCGCGAAAACCTCATCCCGCGCCCAAGCAGCCTTTGACCCGGACGCCGAACCCGGCATCGTTTCGCCCATGCGTTTATTCCCGGCGTCCTCCGCGCTGCTCCTTTTGGCCTGCGCCGCGCCCCTTTTTGGGCAGGAGCGGCCCCTCGCCCTCACCGGCTCCCGGATCTACCCGATCGACGGGGAGCCCATTGCGGACGGCGTGCTGGTGGTGCACCAAGGGAGGATCGTCGCCGTGGGCGCGGCGGAGAAGGTCATCGTGCCCGCAGGCGCCGAGACGCGCGCCTTGCCGCCAGGAAAGGTCATTTTGCCGGGGCTGGTCGATTCCCATAGCCACATCGGCGGCGCGCAGGGCGGGGACGGCTCAGGCGCGTTGCACCCGGAAGTGCGCGTCCTGGATGCTCTGGACGCCCGCCACCCTTCGATCCAGCGGGCGCAGGCTGGCGGCATCACCACCGCGAACGTAATGCCCGGCTCCGGCCAGCTCATCTCCGGCCAGACCCTTTACCTGAAACTCCGCGACGGGCGCATCATCGATGACCTCCTGATCCGCCTCGCGGATGGATCCGCGGCCGGCGGGTTGAAGATGGCGAATGGCACCAACCCGATGCGCTCCCCCGGCGGACCGTTCCCGGGCACGCGCGCCAAGGCGGCCGCGATGGTGCGCGACCAGTTCATCAAGGCGCAGGAGTATCAGGCCAAGATCGCCCGCGCCAAGGGCGACCCCGAGAAGCTGCCGGCGCGCGACCTCGGGCTTGAGATGATCGGCGAGGCCCTCGCGGGACGGCGGGTCGTGCAGTTCCACTCGCACCGGCACGACGACATTCTGACCGCGCTGCGCCTGCGGCAGGAGTTCGGCTTCAAGATGGTCCTGCACCACGTGAGCGAGGCCTGGAAGGTGGCGCCCGAGATCGCCGCAGCTGGTGTGCCCGTCTCGGCCATCGTCCTCGATTCCCCGGGCGGCAAGCTGGAGGCGCGCGACCTCAGCTTCGACACCCCGGCGGCGCTGGAGAGGGCAGGCGCCGAGGTGGGCTTGCACTCTGACGACCCGGTCATCGATTCGCGCCACTTCCTGCGTTCCGCCGCCATCGCGGTGCGGGCCGGGATGAGCCGCCCGGCCGCCCTCCGCGCGGTGACCCTCGCCAACGCCAGGATGCTCGGCCTCGAAGACCGCGTGGGCACCCTGACCGTGGGCAAGGATGCCGATTTCATCGTGCTCTCCGGCGACCCCTTCAGCGTTTATACCCAAGTGGAGGAGACCTGGGTCGAAGGCCGGCGGGTGTTCGACCTTACCGATCCGCGCGACCGCTCCTACGCTCTCGGCGGCCCCGGCGCGGGCGATCCCCGCCGCACCCCGCTCTGCTGTTACACCAGCGCCTGGGACATCATCCTCGCCGCCAACGGCGCCCTCCAGCAATGAACCGCGCCGACCGCTTTGCATTGCTCCTCCTACTCGCCCCGGCCGCCGCCTCCGCGGCGATGCCCTTGGCCATCCACGCGGGCGTCCTGTACCCCGTCTCCGGGCCGCCCGTGCGGGAGGCCCTCATCCTGATCCGGGACAGCCGCATCACCTTTGTCGGGCCGGCCGACGACCGGATGATTTCAGCGGACCATCAGATCATCCGCGCGGCGGTCGTCACTCCCGGCCTGATTGACGCGCGAGCGACGGTGGGGCTGTCCGGCCTCCTCAACCAGCCGCACGATCAGGATATGTTGGAGCGATCGGCCCCGGTGCAGCCGGAGTTGCGGGCGATCGACGCGTATAACGGGGGCGATCCCCTCGTCGCGTGGGTCCGCAGCCTCGGCGTGACCACCGTCAACACCGGCCATTCCCCAGGGACGCTGGTCTCCGGGCAGACGATGGTCGTGAAGACCTCGGGCAGCACGCGGGACCGGGAGGTGTTGCGACCGGCGGCTTTCATCACCGCGGCGCTGGGCGGGGCCGGCCTAAACCGCGCGGAGGGCAAAGCGCCCGGCACGCGGGCTAAGGCGGTTGCGCTCCTGCGGGCGGAACTGATTAAGGCCCAGGAATACGTCCGAAAGCGGGCGCTGACCGACGAGACCAAGCACCCCGCGCGGGATTTGCGGCTGGAGGCCCTCGGGCGGGCCTTGGACGGTTCTCAACGGCTGCTGATCACGGCGCACAAGGCGCCTGACATCCTAGCTGCGCTACGCTTGGCGAAGGAGTTCAACCTGCGGATCGTCCTCGACGGCTGCGCCGACGCGCCGCTCGTGCTCGAGGAGATCCGCGCGGCGGGTTTCCCGGTGATCCTGCACCCCACGATGGCACGGGCGGGCGATGAGACGGAGAATCTGGCGATGGACACGCCGGCCAAGCTAGCGGCGGCGGGCATCTCGTTCGCGTTCCAAAGCGGTTATGAATCCTACGTACCCAAGACCCGGGTGGTGCTCTTCGAGGCGGCCGTGGCAGCCGGGCGGGGGCTGGGCTTTGAGCGCGCCTTGGCCGGCGCCACCCTCGAGGCGGCGAAGACTCTGGGCGTGGCCGACCGCATCGGCACCGTCGAGGTGGGGAAGGACGCCGATCTGGCCCTGTTCGACGGCGACCCATTCGAGTACACCACCCGCGTGACCGCCACCGTGATCAACGGGGAGCTGTTCCGCGACGGCCCGCGTTGAGGCGCGGCCCTGTGCCCCAAACTTGGAAGGCCCGCTCCAGTTTTCCAAATCCTTCGGGTTGTGCTCTGGCACCACTGGTTTTCCCTCCCCACTTCGTGTCGATGCCTGAATTCAGCCTGTTCCCCTTCACCGACTACTGGTGGTTCTACGCCCTCTTTACGGTGGGCGTGCTTGGCCTTCTTGCGCTCGATCTGGGCGTGTTCCATCGGGAGGCGCACACGGTATCGTTCAAGGAGGCGCTGAGCTGGTCGGTGGTTTGGTGCATCCTTTCGCTGATCTTCTGCTTTGGCCTGTGGCGCTACGCCGAATGGAAGCTGCCGCAGGACCCCAGGTTGCTGGCCCTGGGGATGACGGCCGAGCAGGCGACGGGGTTGGCGCGGCAGACTGCCCTCGAGTTCCTGACCGGCTACGTGGTCGAGCTGTCGCTGTCGGTGGACAACATCTTCGTCTTCGTCGTGGTCTTCACCTTCTTCGGGATCCCGGCGCAGTACCAGCACCGGGTGCTGTTCTTCGGCATTCTGGGGGCGCTGGTTTTCCGGGTGATCTTCATCTCGCTCGGTGCGGTGCTGATGAAGTTCCACTGGGTCATCTGGGTGTTCGGCGGCTTCCTGATCCTGACGGGCCTGAAGATCCTGTTCGCGCCGGAGAAGCCGATGGATCCGGAGAAGAACCCAATGCTGCGGCTGCTGCGGCGTTTCATTCCGATCACGACGCGCTTTGACGGGCAGAAATTCGTGGTGATGGAGAACGGCGCGCGGCACGGGACCCCGCTGCTCGTGGCCTTGGCGGCGATCGAGTTCAGCGACATCATCTTCGCGGTCGATTCGGTGCCGGCGATCTTCGCCATCACCAAGGAGCCGCTGGTGGTGTTCACCTCGAACATCTTCGCCATCCTCGGGCTGCGTTCGATGTTCTTCCTGCTGGCCGGAGTGGTGCACAAGTTCCGCTACCTGAAGTACGGCCTCGGCATCGTGCTGATCTTCGTAGGTCTGAAGATGTCTTGGCTGAATGAGATTTATGGCGGCAAGTTCCCGATCACCTGGTCGCTGGGCATCATCGCCGGCGTCCTGGGGGTCTCGGTGGCGATCTCGCTCCTGATCCCGGCTAGGCCGGACCCCGCGTCAGCCACTGCCAAATAATTTCCACGGCGCCCACGCCGAGGAATCCAATCGCGGCGAAGAAGGCCGTGGCTAGGGCCGCGCAGACGTGGCCGGCGAGGATGAACCCGCCGTCCCGTTCCAGCAGACCCGCGGCCAGCAGGATGATCGCCCAGGCGGGGATGACGTTGCTGAAGGGCACGGGCAGCGGCAGCAGCAGGAAGAGCGCGCAGCCGATGATGGGCAGGGCGTGCAGCTGCTGCCGGCGGGGGCTGGCGGTGACCCAGAGCAGGCGGGGCCGCAACAGACGTTCGAAGCCCAGCATGAGCCGGCGGGTGAAGGCGAAGACGCGGCGGAAGGTCGCCGGCGGGAGGCGCAAGTCGAGGAAGCGGCCCGGGAGCCAGGGCTTTTGGCCGAGCGCGAGGCGGACCGCGATGAGCAGGATCACGCAGCCCAGCGGGGTCGAGAGCCCCGGGAGCGGGATCGGGGTGCAGAAAGGCAGGGCCAGCAGGAGCATCAGCAAGACGAAGCCGCGCCCGTGGAGCAAGGTCATCACCTCGCGGAGAGTGACTTCCTCGACGTCGAATTCCCGGAGGATGAGTTCCAGTTCCTCGGACAGCCGCCGCGGGGGCGAGGGAGCGTCAGGTGCCGCGTCGATGGCCATAAAGCTCGAGGTGGAGGCGATGGCCGTAGCGGTAGCCGCGGGCCTTGCAGAGTTCGCCCAGCCAGGCGGCGCGGCGGCGCATCTGCTCGGGCGAGGTGGACTCGGGCATCAGGAGTACCTTGTGACGGGGAATGTCGCGGCGCAGGGCGGCGACCATGGATTCCAATTCCTCGAGGTCCGCGGGCCGGGAAACGACGAACTTGAACTGGTAGGGGTATTGGTCGATCCAGGCGCGGACCACATCGGGCTGCCAGCGGGTGGCCTCGTGGCGTTTGCGCCAGGCGGCGTGTTCGATTGGGTCGGGGGCGGAGTTGAGGAGTTTGGGGGAGAGGGAGGCGAGGTCGCAGCCGATGCCGGCGGGGGGGATGGTGGCGGCGGTCTCGATCGTGAGGTGGCGGCCGGTGGCGCGGATGCCGGCGGCGAGTTCGGCCACGTCGCGGGCGATCATTGGTTCCCCGCCGGTAAGCACCACGTGGCGAGTGGCGGGGTGGGCGGCAACAGCCTCGAGGAGCGCGGGGATGGAGCGGGCCTCGCCTTCGGGGTTCCAAGAGGAGTAAGGGGTGTCGCACCAAGCGCAGCGGAGGTTGCAGCCGCTGGTGCGGATGAAGAGGGAGGGGACGCCAGACAGTTCGCCCTCACCCTGCAGGGAATGGAAGATTTCAGAAATCAGCATCCTGAGGGGGGATCAAAGCCAACCCGGCCCCGGAGGCGAACGCGGAGTTGCCGGAGTCGGCATGCCTCCCCTCTGTTTACAGTTATGCCCCAGCCGGCTCAGCCGGAGAAGGGGACCCCCAGGCCAGCATCTACTTTAAGCACCGGCAGAGGGGGGGAAGCCGGCTCGCAGGGCCTTATCCTCGGTCCCCGGAACTGTGCGCCAGACCGTTCTGGACTTGGTGAAGCTGGACCGTGTCGCCCGGTTACACCTAGCTAGTCGCCGCCGAGGCTGCGACCCCGCTCCGCCCGCAGGTGCGCCAGCAGGCGCTCCGTGCCCGCCGCCATCGACAGGTGGGGCTCGTAGCCCAGATCCCGCCGCGCCGCGCCGGGATCGAACCAATGGTCCTTCGCCAACTCTGCCGCCACAAAGCGCGTCACCGGTGGCTCCCCCGCCAGCCCGAACGCCCGCCACCACGCCTCCGCCACCACCCCGGCCGCCCACGCCACGCCCAGCGGCACGCGGCGGGTCACCGGCGGCAAATCCATACCCCGCAGCAGGGCGTTGATCCAGTCCCACAGGACCACCGGCTCCGCGTTGGTGATGAAGTACGCCCGCCCCCCCGGATCCCGCCCCGCCGCTGCCGCGCCGCGGCCCGCGGCCAGGGCCGCCTCGGCCAACAGGTGCGCGTCCACCGCGTTGTCCACGTGGACCATATCCACCCGGTTGCGGCCGGAGCCGACGATCCGCAGCCGCCCCGCCCGGGCCCGCTGGAGCACCCGCGGCACCAAGTGCGGGTCGCCCTCGCCCCAGATCAGATGCGGCCGCAACGCCACCGTTCGCAGCGCCGTCCCGTGCGCCTCCCGCACCAGCCGCTCCGCCGCGGCCTTGGTCAGGGGATAGGGACTCGGACACGCCATCGTCAGCGGCAGCGACTCATCCGCCCCGGCCAGATCGCGCCCGTTGTAGACGACGCTCGGGCTGCTGGTATGGACCAATCGCGCCACCTCCTGCGCCCGGCACACCGCCAGCAGCGCCCGCGTGCCCTCGACATTGGTGCGGTGAAACTCCGCCGCCGGCCCCCACACGCCCACCCGCGCCGCCACGTGAAACACCGTTTCCACGCCCTTGCACGCCGCCGCCAGGCCCGCCGCATCGTTCAACGAAGTTGCGAGCACGGGCACCCCCAAGGCCGCCAAACCCGCATCGGGGCGGCGGGCCAGCACCCGCACCGAGCGCCCCGTGGCGTGCAGCCGCAACACCAGCTTGCGCCCGAGAAAGCCGGTGCCGCCGGTGACCAGTACCGGACCCGTGGGCGAAGAGGGTAGGGTTACCGTCATCGTTCAGTCGGCCGCCTCCGCGGCAGGATAACTCCTGGCCGTAGCCGCCCAGCGGGCGAGGGCGAGGCGGTGGATCTTGGCGTTGTGGCGAACATCCACTGGGAAGCGCGGATGGAACAGGAAAGTGCGGATCTCCCGCGTCACGGCGTGCGCGCCTGCCAAGGACCGTAGTTCTGCCGCAAACGACTCCCTCGCGGCAGGCTGGAGACTCGCCTCCACGACGAGCGCGGGCCGTTGCCGTGGGCGCTCTCCGAGACCGACCAAGGCGCAGCGGGCCACGGCGGGGTGGCGGCGGAAAACTTGCTCGCACGGCTCCGGAAAGAGGGTTCCCGTCGCGGTCTCGACGCGCTCCGCCTGACGGCCGCAGAACCAGAGGCGACCCTCGGCGTCCAGATACCCGCAATCCCCCAGGCGGTGCCAGGTGCGGTCCCCCACGATGATCTTAGCCCGCAGGGTGGCATCGGGCGCGGCGTCGTAAGCCTTGGTGACCACCGGCCCGGCCGCGATGATCTCCCCGATTTCCCCGGGGGGCAGGGGTCGTTCCACCGCGTCCGCCGCCAAAGGGCCCTCCGCGGCGGCGATGACCCGAACGGTGATGCCGGGCAACGGCCGCCCGACACAGGCGCCGCCCGCGGGCGGGGTCGCCAAGGCCGCAACCTCCTCCTGCGTGATGCTGGTCAGCGGGAGGGCCTCCGTGGCCCCGTACGGGCTTTGCAGGCGTCCGCGGGGCAAAATGCGAGGTGCAGCCGCCCAAAGGTCCGCCGGCACCGCGGCCCCGGCGCAGAGCACCCGGCGCAGGCTGGGCAAGGTGACCTGATGTTCGTCGCAATGGCGCGCGATCCGTCGCCAGAGGGTGGGGGAACCGAAAGAGTTGGTTACCTGCTCCTGTTGGATCGCCTGGACAATCCGCTCCGGCGCGAGGGCAGCCGGCCGGCGCGGGTCCAGTTCCGGGACGACGGTGGTCATCCCGAGGGCGGGATTAAACAACGCGAAGATCGGGAGCAGCGGCAGGTCGATCTCGCCCGGGGTGATGTTGTAGGCCTGCCGGATCAGATCCACTTGGGCCGCGAAAATCCCGTGTTCATAGCAGACGCCCTTAGGCGCGCCGGTGGAACCCGAGGTGAACAGGATGGCCGCCAGATCCTCCGGCCGTGCCGGCCACGCGGGGAGGGAAGCGACCGGCGCGGGGCCCGGGCGGGTAAGCCGGGCCATCAGGGAGCCCCCGGCGAGGATGCGCGAGCCGACCGAACGGAAGGAGCCGCGGAACAGATGGCTGAGCAGAAGGGTCAGGGGAATCCCCACCAAGCGCCGGGGCTGGGAGCGGGCGACGCAGCTGAGGAAGGCAGCACGGCCCATCCCGGGATCGATCACCACCGGGACCGCGCCGAGGTGAAACAGGGCGAACACGGCCGCGATCAAGGGCAAGCCGGGTGGGACCATCACCAGCGTGCGGTCACCGGGGGCGGTGCCGGCGGCCTCTAGGCGGGCGCGCCAAGCGGCCACCTCGGCGCGCAGTTCGGCGAAGGAAAGCGTAAGGTAGTCGATGTCGCCTGAGCGCGTGCGGCCTCGCGGCACCTTGAGCGCGGCGGCCTGCGGTCGGGCCTCGGCGGCCCGGTCCAGGTGTTGCACGATGTTCGCGCTGGGGGGTGTCATCCGGCCGGCGAGCCTGCGCGCAGGCCGGGTCCGGGCAACCTAGGAAAGGGGTCTGGCACTGCATTCCTAGTCTTCAGCCGTCGCCAAGCCTGGGCGCTAGCTTGCTTTCAACAATCAGACACCTGACCCCTTTGAGGACTGGTCGCCAATTACCGGGTCGACCCGACCACCTTAGCTAAAGCTACGGCGGGCAGGCACCCAGATCCACCAAGCCCGAGTCACCAAGATCTTCGGCTCCAACCAGGGCCGTCGCCTCAATAATCGTTGAAGGTCAGCAGGCCCCATAAGAGGGAGATCTTGCGACCGGAGGGGCCGTTCTTGCCGACGAGCGTTGTGGTGTTGGTGTTCACCGTGGCAGGCGTCACCGGCTGGAAGGACTCGCTGGCCATCACGACGGCCCCGCCGAGGAGATTTGTCTCCTTGCCGCCCGTGGCGGTGGTGCGGGTGGCGCAACCGGAATCCAGCAGGGTGGCGGCGGCGAGAGCGGCAAGGGTAAAGGGCTTTTTCATGACGCGCGGGGTGAGGACGCTGGTTCCCGGGTGGAAGTTTCGCAAGCGAAGGATTGGCGGACTCAGGAGGCCGCCTTGAGCGCGGGCTGATCGCGTAACAAAGCCACCTGCCAAGGCAGGAGCAATTCGGACAACTGGCGGGGATCCCGGGCAATCCGACCCAGCTGGGCACGATTGGCGATGAGCGTGGCCTCGATCCGCAAGTGCTGCGCGACCCGGTCCCGGTCGGCCCGGATCCGTTCTTGCAGCTCAACCTGCGCCTGGGTCAGGGAAACGTGGTTCGGATCGCGCCCCGGGCGGCGCGGCAGGGTCTGCGGGTCGCGCTCAAAGCCAGCCTGCAGGGCGGCCGAAAGGGAGCCAGCGAGACGCTCGTGCCGCTTTCCCAGGTGGACCTGCGCCAGAATGGCAGGCCCGGTTTCCCCGGCATGCGCGGCCTCGGCGATCCTCAGGAGGAGGGCGTTGCCGCAGACCTTGAACGGCGGGGTGTCGAGGCGGTGCGCCTGCTGCTCCCGCCAGTGCCAGATCGCGTGGAGGACGGTGAGGCCTACGCCGCGCAGGCGCTCGCTGCGGCCGATGCGCCAATCGTGCTCGGTCGCCGGGGCAAACCCCTCGGCGCCGGACGCAATCTGCGCTCGGCACTGCTGCTCCAGCCATTCGAGTCGGCCAAGTTTCTTCAGCTCGCCGGTCAGAATGTCGCGCAGCGCCGGCAGGTGCCAGACGTCGAGCGCGGCATAGTCGAGGAGCTTGCGAGTGATGGGTCGCCGGGACCAGTTGGCCTTTTGGCCGTCCTTATCCAAAGCCACGCCGAAGTGCTGCTCCAGCAGCGAGGCTAGGCCGAAGCGTTCGCGACCCAGCAACTGAGCGGCCAGCATCGTGTCGAAGAGAGTGCAGGGCTGGAAGTGGCAAAGGTCGTGCAGGAGCCGCAGGTCAAAATCACTGCCGTGCATCACCAGATGCTTGTCGGCCAAGGCTTCCCAGAGCGGGGTGAGCGATAGGCCGGGGGCGAGCACGTCCACCAAGAAGACCTCGTCGCCGACGAGGAACTGCAGCAGGCACACCCGCGTCTTATAATGGTACATGTTGTCCGCCTCGGTATCGAGGGAGACCTCGCCCACGCGGCCGAGCGCCGTCAGCAAGGGCCGAAGCGAACCCGGCTGGTCGAGCAGCAGATACGAGCTGGGGTGGGGGGTCGGGCGCGCGGCACGGGCACCGAACAGGCGGCGCAAGGGCGACGGCAGGAGACGGGAAATCATCTGGACTGGGCCGCGTTATCCCACGCGGAAAGGAAGGCTTCAATCAACAATGGGAGATCCTCGTGGTATCCGCCCTCCAGGATCGCCGCGGCGGGCCGCCGGGTCCCGCCGAGCCAGGAGCCGAGCGTCGCGAAGTCCTCGCGCTCCAGCGCCATCGAGGTGAGCGGATCCTTGGCGTAGGCATCGAAGCCGGCGGAGACGAGGATCAGGTCCGGAAGAAAGGCCATCACCGCATCCAGCGACGCCCGCAAGGCCGCCATATGCTCGGTGCGGGGGGTGTGCGGCGCGACAGGCCAGTTCCGGGCATTGGGGCGCACGTCCCTGGTGCCGGTGCCGGGATAGCCGGGGAACTGGTGGACGGAGGCGAAGAAAAAGTCATTGCGGCCGAGCAAAATCGCTTCGGTGCCGTTGCCGTGGTGGGCGTCGAAGTCCCAGACCGCGACGCGGGCGGCTCCGAACCGGCTTTGGGCGGCGAGGGCAGCGATGGCGATCTGGTTGAGGTAGCAGAAGCCCATCGCGCGGTTGTCGGTCGCGTGGTGCCCCGGGGGCCGCATCAGTGAGAAGACCGGGGAACCAGCACCCTGGGTGAGGGCGTGCTCGGTGGCCTCGATCGCAGCGGCGACAGCACGACGCGCGTGCTCGCCGATCCGGGGAAACCATGGCGTATCAGCGTCGAAATCCCGCCCGGCGTCGAGGGATCGTACCAGCGATTCGGCGTGGGCCAGATGCAGGATGGAGTCGGGGGCGGTGCCGTCACCCGGCTCCCGCCAGAGCCAGCCAGGTTGCGCGCGGCGGAGGTGGGCGACTGACCGGAGCACGCGGGCGGGCTGCTCGCGGCGCTGGTACGAGCCGTACTCGGCGCAGCGCGGGTCGTGGAACAGAAGCATTAGCGGCACCGTAGACGCGGCCCCAGCGTGATGCCAAGCCGCGGCTCATTCCGGTGGCGACAAGCCGCGGTGGACCCGCCATAGCGGGGCTATGAAGGTGATTGTGCTCTGCTCCGGGGGGATGGATAGTGTGACCGCGTTGCACTGGGCGGCGAGGGAGCACACCGTAGTGGCGGCCTTGAGCTGCGATTATGGGGCGAAGCACAACGCGCGCGAGCTGCCCTATGCGGCCGAGCAGGCGCGGTTGCTGGGCGTGCGGCACGAAGTGGCGGCGCTCGATTTCCTGCCGCGCCTATTCACCTCAGCGCTCCTGCAGGGCGGGGCGGAGATCCCAGAGGGGCATTATGCGGATGTAACGATGCGTCAGACCGTGGTGCCGTTCCGCAACGCGATCCTGCTGTCCGTGGCGTGCGGGTTTGCCGAGAGCGTGAGAGCAGAGGGCCTGGTGATCGCGGCCCACGGGGGCGACCATGCGATCTATCCGGATTGCCGGGAGGAATTCATGCGGTCGATGGGGGAAACAATGCGCCTAGGCACATACGCGGGCATCGCGCTGTTGCGGCCGTTCATCGCGTTGGACAAGGGCGCGATCGCGGCGCTGGGCGGGCGGCTGGGCGTGGATTTCGGGCAGACGTGGTCGTGTTATCGGGGCCGGGAGATCCATTGCGGCCGTTGCGGGACGTGCGTCGAGCGGCGCGAGGCCTTCGCGCAGGCGGGCCTGCCAGATCCGACGCGGTATGAGGCCGAACCCCCTCTGCCACCGCGGCCGGAGGGAACGGGGTGAAGGGATTGGCTAAAGACGCCAACCCGAGCCTCGCCTACTCGTACTGCGCGGCGCGGCCGAGGTAGTTCAGCATCCAGATCTCCTTCCAGACCCGGTAACGCCCCGCCGCCGTAAACTTCCCTTCATCCTCACGCAGCGCCTGCGGGTGCAGGAATCCCAACTCCGTGTTCAACTGGTCCAGCTCCCGCTGCGCTGCGTTCAGGTCGGCGAGGGGCTCAACCGCGAAACGCACCGGCGTCACACCGGCCCGGTTGACCCGGCGCAGGTGGCACGCTAGCAGCACCGACAGAGAACGCCGCCACGGCAGGCGCTCCACGTACCAGTTCTCCGGAAAGAAGCCTGCGAAAGGGATGTGTAGGTTGTCCGTCAAATAGCGCCGCCCGTCCTCCGTGATCGACGTGATTGCGTAGCAGGCCGTGATTCCGCCGGACGCCTGCGGCAGGAACGTGGCCTGAACCCGGAGCGTGCCGGACCCGTCCTGATACACCGAAGTCCTCAGATGCAGGCCCTCCGCCAGCTCCGCCTTCATCGCCTGCACCTGGCGAAATCCCTGCGCGCGAAGCCATTCCCGGTGCCGCAGCAGACGACGTTGAACGGGCCACTCGTCGCCCGAGAGGTTTACTGCGTACCGGGGGAATAGGGGCAGCGCGCTTCGGCTGTGCAGGCTGACCGCGAACCAATCGTGCAGCGACACCACCAGGAACCAAAACAGGAAGAAAGCGATGGCTAAGGCCCAGAACGGACGCTGGATGAGGCCGTATTCGACACAGATCTGGGCGCCGCCCACCGCGAAGATCAGCCAGCGGAGCCAGCGGTCGACGATTTGTAGCAACGGTGAACCCAACCGCTGGTTCACCTGCATCAGGACGATGGACAGTACCATCGCCGTGAGTAGCGCGCCGAAAATGACTGGAGAATTGGGCAAGCGCGCGCGGACCTCAGCTCAGCCGTACCGGCATGATCACACAAACAAAGTTTTCGAGGGTCTTGAAGACCCCAGGGCTGACTTCGTCCTTCACCTCGAAAAAAACCTCGTCTTTCGTAAGTGCCTTGAGCGGGTCCATCACGAACGCCGGGTTGAAGGCGACCTGCAGGTCCGGGCCGCTGTAACTGATCGCCATCGACTCATGGGCTTCGCCGAAGTCCGGGCTTTGGGCGGTGATCTCGAGAAGGTTGGACGTGAGGCGGATCTTCACCGAGTTGGCTTTTTCTGAGCATACCAAGGCGGCGCGGTGCACGCACTGGAGCAGGAGTTCCCGCTCCAGCTTGATGCGCTGGTGCGTCTCTTTAGGGATTACCTGCTGGTAGTTCGGGTAGTTTCCTTCGACTACCTTCGAATAAAGGTAAATGTTGTCCACTAGGCCGCTGGCATCCTTGTCGGTCGCAATCTGGAAGGCCGCGCGACGATCGTTGAAGCTTATCCGGACCTTCTCGCCCTTGTCGAGTAGGCGGGAGAGTTCGCCCACGGTTTTCGCCGGCAAAATGATTGCGCCGGCGGAGTCCGCGGGGATCTCCATTTCCTTGGAGACCAGGGCTAGGCGGCGGCCATCCGTGGCTACAAGAAAGAGACGACCATCCCGGAAGTTGAAGTAAACACCGTTGAGGATGTAGCGAGACTCATCAGTCGACTGAGCGTAGGCGACGCTGCGAAGCATCGTCGCCATTTCGCTTTGGGCGAGGCTATGGGCCTTCTCCTCGCCAAACTCGGGCAGCGGGGGGAATTCCTCCTTGCTGATGCCCATGATCTTGAATGTGGAGCCACCAGAGGTGAGCTTTACCTGGTGATTTGGGGAACCGTCGACCGCGACGTCGAGGTTGGGTAGTTCGCGGACGATGCCGGCTAACCGTTTGACGGGGAGAGTGACAGCGCCCGGATCCTTGATCTCGGCCTTGATGCGGCAGCGGATGCCGAGGTCTAGGTTGGTCGTGGTCAGTGAGATGTGATCTTTCTCCGCCTCGATCAACACGTTGCTGAGGATCGGCATCGTGGCCTTGGAACCGACCACGTTGAGTACCTGGGCGAGGCCGTTGGCGAAGTGGTCGCGGTTGATTTTAAATTTCATCGGGGCGGCGGCTGAACCACACGGAAATTAACAAAGCCCAAAAGACTACGGGTTCAATAATGAATTATATCCGTAGTCATATGTGCTGCGAACAAGCGCAGCAACCAGGTTTCCACCGAGGGAAAACGGGCTTTTTCGGGCCGTGAATAATTCGCCGTCGAAATCCGGCAACCTTCCGGTTATCCACCGGGATGGAGTTACGCGGAGGATGCGCGCAGGTTTTTCACTAGGAATTTGGCGCGGACGCTGGAGCCCCGAATTTGCGCCGCAGGTGGCGGCCGATCCCGAAGAACACGTACCCCAGGCAAATGCCCAAGGCGGCAAACTCCTTGTACAGGACCACCAGCGCAATCAGGACCAGCAAGACGACGAATGATTGCAGGCGCGTCTTGGTCTGCAGGTTTACGTTCTTGCCGCTGGGGTAGCGGACCGTGCTCATCATTAAAAAAGCGATCAGCAGCATCAGCGGCGGCAGTGCGAGTGCCCCAGTCTTGAGGGAGCGGTCGGCCTCGCCCAGCTTGAGAAGGAACAGGACAGTGGCGGCGACCGTGGAGGCGGCGGCGGGCACCGGGAGTCCAATGAACTCGCGGTTGGAGTCCTTCAATCCCGGGCGCAGCAGCGGGTTGGTAATGACGTTGAAACGGGCGAGCCGCATTGCGGCGCAGAGCAGGTAGATGAAGCCAATGAACCAACCAATGTTGCGGAACCACTGGTAGTCCTGCGCCTGTGTGGGCGAGATGATCAGGTAGAGCATCAGCAGGGCCGGTGCCATGCCGAAGGAGATGACGTCCGCGAGGGAGTCGAACTCGGCTCCGAAGAGGGATTCCCGCCCGCCCATCCGCGCCAGGCGGCCGTCGAGCGTGTCAAAGGCGGCCGCGCCGAAGATGAACCAAACGGCGTAGCGGTAGTGTTCGGCAGGGGTGGCGTCGGAGTAGTCGCCAATGGCGGAGGTCTCAGCGAGGCGGGCCTGGATGCACTGGATGATGGCGGCGAAGCCGCAGAAGAGGTTTCCGGCCGTCATCAGGTTGGGCAGGAAGTAGATGCGGCTGGCCTGCCGGACCGAATAAGGGTCCTCCGCGCTGCCTTGGGCCTCCGGGGGATAGCGCCTCATTTGGTGAGTCCTTCAAGGTACTTCCAGAACTTCGAGTCCTGCTCGACCAGCTGCTGTTCGGACACCGGGAGCTTGTTGCGGAGAAGAAAGTCCTCGAGCGAGTTGCGGTGGAGGATGTAGTTGATGTGGAGCGTTTCGCCCAAGACGTCGAAGTAGAAGCGGAAGTCGCCGGAGCGGAGCCGGTAGAGGGTCTTGCTGCCCCGACGGAAGCTGCCGAGGGGTTCGCGGGGGTAGGCGAGGTCGGCGGCCTTGAGGGCGGTGAGCGGGTTTAGGGCGTCGAGTTGTGCGAGGGGGTCAAGCCGGTTGAGCTCGTGCATCGCCTGGGACGAGAACGTGACCTGGTACATCGGGTCAGGAGCCGGGAGGTTGGGGGACCTGAGGTGGGGCCATCGGGAGCTTTCGAGTGTAGGCGCCGGGGAGGGGCCGGCAACGCTATTCCCGCGGGGCGGGCCTAGGCTCCGGGCAACCCTCGTTGCCCACCTCCCGCCACCGTTTCCTCTCGGCTCTCGCGACTATCACCCTCTCGCTTCGGGCCTAGGCCGTGGAAACCACACCGTGGCGAGCAGAAGCAGGGCGGTGAGGTGGCTCATAGGCGCAGGAAGATCCGGCGTTGGTGCAGGAAGCGGGCGAGGACCAGCATCAGCGCGAGGCCCACGATCGCGATCAGGCTTTGGCCGGCGCCGTTCCCGAGGTGGGCGTCGAGGCCGGCCTTCACGTCGCCCCCGGAGAAGCGCTGGGCGAGGCGGCGGAAACTGACCAGGTTGTTGGCCAGATAGAGGGTGATCGGGTTCATCCCGATCCAGACGAACGGCACACACCAGCGCCGCCAGCCGCGCACCTCGATCACGTGGTGGAACGCGGCCAGCAGCAGCGCACTGTAACCGCCCACCACGAGCACATAAGACGATGTCCAGAGCTTTTTTATGACCGGGAACTGCAGGTTCCAGAGCCACCCCAGCGCGATCGCCACGAGCCCGGCGACTACCAACTGACGCACCTTCTCGGGCTCAGTGCGGTCCGTCCGCCGCAGCAGGAGGCCCGCGAAGACCCCGAGCAGGCAGGTGACTACCGCAGGCAGGGTCGAAAGGTAGCCCTCGGGATCGTAGTACGTGTCGTACTTGCGGCCGGGTAGGTACCGGTAATCGAGATGATTGGGGAGGTTGAGGCCGGGGGCGTAGCTGCCAGTGACGCTCCCGCCCGCGGCGTCGAACGCGGCGCGCACCTCGGCGGGCGTGGCGTTGGGTTTGCCGAGGTGGGTGGCGATCGCAGCCCGGTCGAGGGTGAAGTCGCGTACGGGCACCCAAGCGAGCAGAGCCCAGTAGCCGAGGAGGAAGGCGGCGGCGATGCTCGCGAGTGCGCGGGGGCGGAGCCAGCAAAAGAGGAGGCCGGCTGCAGTGTAGGCGAGGGCGATGCGCTGGAGCACGCCGAGCAAGCGTAGGTCGGGCCACGGGTTGGTGAACCCGCCGTTGAAGAGGATCCCGATGGCGAAGAGGAGTAGCCCCCGGATCACCACGTGGCGCGCCGCGACCGCGCGACCGCGTTCCGCGATCTGCCGGCTGAGTGAGTAGACCAGCGAGACCCCGGAAATGAAGATGAACAGGGGGAAGATGACATCGTAGAACGTGCAGCCGGCCCAGTCGCGGTGGGTGAGTTGCCCGGCAAGGAAGCGGGCGGGCCCAGAGCCGCTGACCTCGGAGAGAGCCTGCATCAGGGCATCGGCGCCGAGGATCCAAAACATATCGAAGCCGCGCAACGCGTCGAGTGACTGCAGCCGGCCGGGCGGGGTGGGGGTCGGGGCGCTCATCCGTAGGATAAGTCTTACGCGCTCGGACCGGGGTGGTCAACACCCGGGAAACCCTTGCGCGGCGCCGGGGGAGACTTCCTGCTGGTCCAATGAAGGTCTCGTTCACCGCCAAGGAGTATGCCCGCCTGCTGGAGCTTGCCCACTTGGGACTCTGGGTTGCGGGGGCGCGCCCCGACGATCCTGGCACGATGCCGGCGCGGTATGCGGACGTGGCGGAGAAGGCGTTCGGCCTGGCGGAGACCTTTGGCTGCGCCGACCTCGTGGAGACCGATGTGAACGGACAACATTACGCCGCAGAAAAGCTCACGTCGGGTCCGCCGGAGAAGGTGTTGACCGACTTCACGGCGGATGTGTTCTGGAACGAGCTGGCGGTGCGGCTGGCGGAGCGCGACCTGCAGGCAGAACTGGGCCAGCCGGTACGCGATGAGAGGAATCCGTTTACCGAGGCGCAGGAGGAGCGCCTGCGGCTGATCGAGGAGACGTACTGGCGCGAGTTCGAGGCCCACGGCACCGACCACGTTTTCGTGCTGCGCGGCGGCCAGGGCTGAGCGCTACGCCCTTTCTCCTTCAGGGCTCGACGCGCTTGGGGCGACGATGATTTGATCGAGTAGGCTCGTTGCCCGCCCCCGGATGAACCCATTGCCCCGCCTGCTCCTGCTCGCGCTCGCTGTGGCCACGCCGCTCCCTGCCGCCGCGCCTGCTTACCCCCCGCGCTTTCCCGACGCCCGCGCCGAGGTCTACAAAGATGCTGGCGGGGTCGCCCTCAGCCTCCACGTCTTCGAGCCCGCGGCGGGCCCGCGCACCGGCCGCGCCGCCGTTGTGTTCTTCTTTGGCGGCGGCTGGACCAACGGCTCGCCTGCCCAGTTTGAGCCGCATTGCCGCCACCTCGCCGCCCGCGGGATGGTCGCCATCACCGCTGACTACCGCGTCGCCTCCCGCCACTCTGTGAAACCGGTCACCTGCGTCGCCGACGCCAAGTCAGCCGTCCGCTGGGTCCGTGCCAATGCCACCCGGCTCGGGATCGACCCCCGCCGCATCGCCGCCGGCGGTGGCTCCGCCGGCGGGCACCTCGCCGCATCCACCGCCGCTCTGCCGGGCTTTGACGACCCCGCGGACGATCTCCGCGTGAGCCCCACGCCCGACGCGCTGCTGCTCTTCAACCCGGCCCTCGTCCTCGCGGAATTGCCCGGCCTCGACCTGTCAGGCTTCGGCACGCGCGTGCCCGAGGAGCGCCTCGGCGCCGCGCCGAGGTCCCTGTCCCCTGCGCACCACGTGCGCGCTGGCCTGCCGCCGACGATAATTTTCCATGGTGAGGCCGATACCACCGTTCCCTATGCGACCGCGGCCGCTTTCATGCGTCTGATGCAGGCGGCCGGGAACCGCTGCGAGCTGCGCGGCTATCCGGGCCAGCCGCACGGTTTCTTCAATCACGGCCGCGCCGAGGGGAAATACGCCGAGACCCTCGCCGCTGCGGACGACTTCCTCGTCTCCCTCGGCTGGATCCCCCGCCGCTGAACCCCGCCGCCCCTCCGATGACCCGCTTCCTCCTCCCCGCCCTGCTCCTCGCCGCCACCGGCCTCGCGGCCGAGGCTTCGCGGCCCAACATCCTGTTCCTGTTCGCGGACGACCAGCGCGCCGACACCATTGGCGCCCACGGCAACCCGCACATCCGCACCCCCCACCTCGACGGCCTCGTGCGCGGGGGCTTCAGCTTCCGCCGCAACTACGTCTTCGGCGGCAACAGCGGCGCGGTCTGCGTCCCGAGCCGCGCGATGCTGATGTCGGGCAAGACCTGGTTCCACGTGAACACCCAGACGCTCGAGGGTGCGAAGCTGCTGCCCGAGCTGTTCCGCGAGCACGGGTACGTGACCTTCGGCACGGGCAAGTGGCACAACGGCCAGCCGTCGTGGCTGCGCGCCTTCGCCCGCGGCGAGGCGGTGATGTTCGGCGGGATGTCCGACCACGAGAAGGTGCCCGTCTGCGACCTCGGGCCCGACGGCCGCCTCACCGAGGTCCGCACCGGGGCCAAGTACTCCAGCGAGCTCTTCACCGACGCCGCGCTCCGGTTTTTGGAATCCCACGACGGCAGGCAGCCGTTCTTCCTCTACGCCGCGTTCACCGCGCCCCACGACCCGCGCCAGCCCGGCCCCGGCTTCCCCGCCGACTACGCCAACCGCCCGCCGCTCCCGCCGGACTTCCTGCCGCAGCTGCCCTTCGACAACGGGGCGATGAACGGCGGCCGCGACGAGAACCTCGGCGCCTGGCCCCGCACCGAGGCGATGATCCGCGACCAGCTCGCCGAGTACTACGCGATGATGGCCCACCTCGACGCCCAGATCGGCCGCCTGCTTGACGCCCTGCGCCGCACCGGCCGGGCGGAGAACACGCTCATCGTCTACGCGGCCGACAACGGCCTCGCGCTCGGCAGTCACGGCCTGCTCGGCAAGCAGAACGTCTTCGAGCACAGCATGCGCGTCCCGCTGATCCTCGCGGGCCCCGGTATCCCCCGCGGCCGCGAATCGCGCGCCTTCACCTACCTCTTCGACCTTTTCCCCACGCTCTGCGACGTCGCCGGCCTCCCCGCCCCGGCCGACCTCGCCGGCCTCAGCCTCCGGCCGATCTGGGAAGGCCGCCGCGAACGCGTGCGCGACTCCGTCTTTTTGCCCTACCTCGAGGTCCAACGCGCCGTCCGCGACGAGCGCTGGAAGCTCATCTGCTACCCGAAGCTCGGCTTCAGCCAGCTCTTCGACCTCGAGTCCGATCCCCACGAGACGCGCAGCGTCTACGACAACCCCGCCCACGCCGCCCACCGCGCCCGCCTCCGCGGCCTGATGCGGGACTGGCAGCAACGCGTCGGGGACAAGGTGGCTCTGCCCGATAGCCAGCGCCTCCCGCCGCCCATCGACCTCACCGGCAAGCCCCGCAAGACCGACCAGTGGCAGCCGGAGTGGATCGTGAAGAAGTATTTCTGATGGGCCCCGCGACAGCTTCGTCAGGCTCGGGGCAGACGGCTCAGGGCGAGCCATTCGGGCCCCGTTCGGCTTAATTCAGGCTTGGGTAGCCGGTGTAGCCTTGGGGGCCCGGAGTGTAGAAGGTCGCGGGATCCGGGTCCGCCAAGAGCGTGCCCGCGGCCAGCCGCGCGTAGCACGCGGCCATTACCGGCGTTGGCGTATGCCGCTTGGCTGCGCGGAAGTGGGTGAGCGGGGTCATTAGGACCCGGTTCGGCAGGAAGAGTCCGGCGAGGTCGGCGGGGGTGAAGAGCGCTGCGTCGTGCATCGGGCGGCGAAGCGGCAACGTCGCCGCGCCGATGCAACCTGCAGTGCTAGCGGTAGTCCGCGCCGGTGCGGCTGCGGAGGATCGACTCCTGCGCGGTCCGCAGCGCGAGGGCCAGCCGCGCGGCCTCCGCCGGGTGACGCGTGCTCACGTCC
>VHCI01000038.1 GCA_016871775.1 Verrucomicrobiota bacterium
CCCAGGTGCCGTTGTCGAGCCGCCAGGGCTGGGTCGGCTCGGTCATCCGGTGCTCGTCCGCCGAATCCGGGTGCTCGCGGGGGCCGAAGAGCAGTTGCGGCAGGTGGGCCGGCTGGGCGAAGTGGGCCCGGATCGCCGCCACGAGCGCCGGATCCCCGGCAGGATGCGCGGGGTAGCCGGGTTCGGGCGCGGGCGGCGGGTTCTCGAGCCAGAAGACCGGGCCAAGCGAGCCGTCCGCCCGCACCTCGCGGGCCAGGAAACCGAGGCGCGCGCGGGAGACCTCGTTGAAGCGGAGCACCGGGGCCTTGAGCGCGCGGTCGACGCAGGTCACGGCGTAAAGCCGGCCGTCGATCGCGGCGAAACCCTGCGAGGTCTGGAAGGGGTTCGGCTGTTTGGTCGCGGATGCCGGCACGTTGTCGGCGAGCGCGGGAAAGAGCTCGCGCTGCTCCGACCACGTCTCGCCCCCGTCGGTCGAGAAGCGGAACACGCCGTGCTGGCCCGAGGTGTTCTCATCCCGCGCCTGGTTGTCCCAGCAAGCGAAGAGCACCCCTCGGTGGTGGGCGAGGTACCCGTGGAGGTTGAAGGTGCCGGTCTCCGGCGTGGCGCGGAGCAGCGGGGTGACGCGCACGTCGCGCAGCAACTCGTAGCGGTAGTCGGGCTGGTCGTGGATGGTCCAGCGGACCGCGGGCGTGGCGGCGGCGGCCGCGGCGGCGAGCAGGGGGGCGAGAAGCGCGGGGCGGGGGAGCATCATCGGGGGATCAGAATGAGACGGTGTTGGTGAGCGTGAACGTGCGCGGGTTGGGAATGCGGATGACGGCCACCTGGCCGTCCGGGTTGGTCTTGACCGGCACATCCCCGTCGTCGCCGAACGCGTTGCGCACGTTGAGCTGGATCTTCCAGCGGACGCGCCCGGACCAGCGGGCCCGGTAGGAGCAGAACAGGTCGCCGTGGAGGACGGACCCGCTGAGGAGGGGCTGGTCCACCAGGGGCGTCGGCACGCCGAAGCGCGGGTCGTAGGCGAACCGGTAGCCGGTGGCGACGGCGGATTCCCAGCGCACGGCCCCGCCCGCGCCGAGGCCGCGGAGCCAGCCCTCGTGGAACTCGTGGGAGCTGACGCCGGTGAGGCGCCACTCGCGCTGCTCGTTGGAGACCGTGCCGTCGAGGGCGGTGGCGGCGCGGACCGGCGCGAGGTTCTGCGAGAGCCACAGCTCGTTGATGGGGCGGAGGACGGTCGTGCCGGAGGCCGACTGGCGCAGCTCGCCGAGGCGCGTCGTCCGCAGGTTCGCGGTGAATTCCTCGACCACGCGGCCCATCTCGACCGCGGTGTTCGCGTTGACCGTCTGCTGCCGGCTGACGTTGAGCACGGCGCGCCAGCCGCGCGCCGGGTTGGCGACCAGCTCGACCTCCGCGCCGCGGGCGATCCGGTCCTGGGTGGAGCGCAGGTTGGGGATGCCGTCGAAGTCCATCCGCTCCCAGACCCCGTCCCGGTTCGCATCGATCTGGCGGAGGTTGGCGGCCTCCCGGAGCGCGGCGGGGAGGGCGTTGAGCATCGCCGCGTAGAACGCGGCGTAGGTCTGCACGGGGAAGGCGGCGGGGGCGCCGGAGACGCTCTGCAACTGGTCGGCGAAGGGGATCCGCAGGTTGAGCTCGGCGTCGCGGTAGTCATTCACCCGGTTCACGGCGAAGGCGAGGGTGTTGACCCGCGGGGGCGCGTCCGCGGCGCTGAGCGCGGTGCGGAACCAGTTCACCTTCAGGTGCACCTTCTCATCGAGGGCCTTCACGAGCAGGCCGTGCTCGCGCGTCGTGCCGGTGGGCTGCGCGAGCGAGCGCCCGAGCGCGTCGTTGCGCGCCCCGACCGGGTTGAAGTTCTCCGCGGCCGCGTAGTGGACCTGCAGGTCGAGGCCCGCGGGGAGCCGGGGCAGGAACCGCCTGGGGTAGCGCGCGACCAGACTCCACGTCGAGGTCACGCCGGATTCGTCGAGCGCGGGGGTGGCGGAGAGGCGGGTGAAGTCCGGGCGCCAGCGCCCGAGCTGGTCACGGCTGTCGAAGCCGACCTCGGCGACGGTGGCGCGGCCGTAGCTCAAGGTGTCGTCGCGCCGGAAGCCGAGCAGGCCGACGAGGTGCTGGTCCAGCAGGTAGCTCTGCCACGCGAGGGCCCGCGACCGGATCTCGGTCCGCGCCACCGACTCGTTGTTGAGGTAGCGCTCCATCGTGACCGTGCCCGTGCGCAGGACGCGCGGGGCGTTGGTGGCGCTGGTGTCGGCGTAGGCGACACGGAAGGAGTCGCCAGGCTGCGGGCGGCGGAGGTTGATGGGCCGGAGGCGGACCTGGTCAAGGGAGGTGAGGCCGAGCAGGGAGTCGCTGGTGAAGACCATCGTGGTGAAGCCGCGGCGGTCGTCGTTGAGCCGCGGGCCCTGGACGGCGGCGGCGACGTCGAAATCGCCGCTGACCCAGGACTCGCTGGTCTCGCGGGAGAGGCTGTCGTACCGGTGGTCGCTGAGCAGCCCGGTGAGGCGGTGGCGGCCGAGCCGGCCGAGCCAACCGCCGCGGCGGGAGAAATCCAGCTCCCCGAAGGCGGTGAGCCGGTAGGTCTCGCGGTCCATCCGCCGGTACTTGATCTCCGGGTGCGCCACCCGGGTGTAGGCGCGGCCCAGGTTGGGGTTGCGCTGCCCGTCCTGGAGGAACTCCGCGATCGAGACGTAGATGTCGTACGGGCCGGTGGTGCTCGAGGGGCGTCCGCCGGAGAAGAAGAAGTCGCGCGTCGACTCGTAGGTCTGGCGGTCGTAGGCGGCCTCGAGGACCAGCTTTTGCTGGAAGAAACCCTGCTCGAGCGCGAGGTTGCGCGCGTTGAAGTCGCGGCGCACCAGGTCGATGCCGCCGGAGTAGATGTGGCGCCGGTAGTCGAAGATCGCGGGATTCCGGAGCGTGGGGGCGGCGAAGCCGATCGCGAAGGGCTCGGAATAGGGACTGTTGGCGTGGTACTCCGTGGTGGTGTTGATCCGGGTGGTGGCCGGGGCGCCGGGGCCGAAGGCGGCGAGCGCGGCGGGGGTGCCGGCCAGGCCGGTGCTCGCGAGCGTGTCGCGCGCGTTGCTCCACGTAATGCTACCCTGGTAGCCCTGCAGGCCGTCGCCGGTGCCGACCCCGGCCACCCCCGTGCCGGGGTTGCTGAACACGGCGGTGATGAACCGGAAGACGGCCGGGTGCACGTTGGTCCCGATCTGGTTCTCCGCGGTCGCGACCAGCGGGTTGTAGGTGGCCTGAAAGGTCCACGTGCCGCCGTCCTGCGGCCGCATCACATTCGCCGCCGGGACGGTGCCGGTGTACTGCGCGAGCGAGGCCAGCACGGGCTCGAACCAGCCGTGCAGCGCGGCGGTCGGCGGGATGATCTCCACGGGGGACTCCCGCACGGAACCGATCTCCCCGTTCGCCCGCAGGCGGGTCGGGCCGAGCATCGCCCCGGGCGCGCCCCGGCGCAGCACCGCGTCGAGCGTGCCGTAGAACCGGCGGTCCCGCGTCCACGCCTCCTCCTGGCGGTACCGCTGGCGCTCGTCGAGGCCCGCCACGCGCAGCGCCAGCCGGTCCTTCACCACCCCTTGGTTGAAGTCGAACTCGGAACGCACCGAGCCGAAGTTGTCCACCTTCAGCGCGAACTCCCCGAAACGCCGGTTCGGGACCGCCTGCTTCAGGCTCGCGTCGATCACCCCGCCCGGGCTGCCGATGCCGAAGAGCAGCGAGTTCGGGCCGCGGCTCACCGTGACCCGGTCCGTGTTGTAGGCGTCAAAGCCGATGTCGGTGAGGTTGAGCCCGCGCGTCAGGTCCGCCTGGCCCAGGCCGCGGATGCGCGTGTTCAGCTGCGGGTCGGTGCGCGCGTCCGGCTGGTAGTAGCGGCTGTTCGCGACCTCCTGCGCGCCGGAAAAGTTGCCCTGGTCCCCGCCGACCTCCGTGTTCGAGGTGTAGGCGAGCAGCGTGCCGAGGTTGGTCGCACCGGTGTCGCGCATCAGCTCCTGCGTGACGACGGAAATGGCCGAGCCGAGGTCCGCGAGATTGGTGCGGATACGGGTGCCCGCCAGCGTGCTGGTGGCGGCGTAGCCGACGTCACCGGAGGTCTGCACGATGAAGGGGCTGAGCTCGACGACCCGCTCGCCGTCCAGGGGGGACCGCGCCGGCGGGGTTGGCGGCGCCTCCTTGGCCGGGGCCGCCCTCGGCCCGGCCCCGTTTGGGTCCGGCGCCCCTTTCCGCACCGCGAAGGCCCCCGTCCGGGCGTCCTGCGCCACGACCAGGTCGCTGCCCGCCAGCATCAGCTCAAGCGCCTCCCGCGGGGCGTAGTCGCCGCGCACCGCCCGCACCGGCACCGCGCCGATCGCCTCGGGGGCGAACACGATCTCGCGCCCCGCCTGGGCCGCGAACTGCTTGAGAGTCTCACCGGCCCGGCCGGCGGGGACGTTGAAGCTGCGGCGCGGCTCCTCCGCCGCCGGAAGGGCGGAGAGGAGCGTCAACACAAGGACGCTCCTCACGAGGGTGCGCCGCACGAGCGGGCAGGTCGGGGTGGCCACGGGGGTACGGGGTTTCTGCCTTCACGACCCGCGGGGATGGAATTTCCGGGCAAAAATTCCGCCGTGAACCCCGGCCCGCGGCCCCCCGGCCATCCGTTGGCGTCCGGCTCTCCGCCTAGGGAGCGCGGGACAGCACGATCTCGCCGCCGGCGCCGCGTTCGCTCCGCAGGCCGAAGTCCGAGATCAGGAGGCGTAGGAAGCCTTCGACGTTGTCGGAGCGGAAGGCCGCGCTCAGACGAAAGGTCGCCAGCCTCGGGTCGCCGAGGACCAGACGGACAGGGTTGCAGCGGTTGAATTCGGCCAGGATCTCCGGCAGCGGCGTGTTGGTGAAGTCCAGCAACCGGGGCTGCCAAGCCAGCCGGGCCCCGATCTCGGCGGCGGATACCGGCTGGACGCCGGGCGCGGACGCGGCGGGCGCGAGGGCGACCACCGTCTTCTCGCCCGCGGCGACGAGGAGGCCGGGGGCATCCGAGCCACCGGCCTCCCCGGCCGCAACGGGCACAACCGCGACCCGACCCTCGGTGACCAGGACATCCACGGACGCCGCGTCGATCCTCACGTTGAAGGCCGTGCCGACCGCGCGCACCGACACGCCGGCCGCCTCGACGACGAATGGCCGCGCGGGATCCTTGATGACCGTGAAGTGCGCCTCGCCGCGGCGAAGCACGACCCGGCGCTCCGCCGGCGTGAAACGCTGCTCCAGCTCCGCTCCGCGGTTGAGTTCTGCGGCGGAACCGTCCGGGAGATCCCGCCGCTCGATCAGGGCGAGCGGCTCCGGACGGACGGCGGCAGCGCCCGGCCGCGGGGGAAATGCCGCGCGCCAGCCGAGTAACAAGACGGCCACCGCGACGGCCGCGGCCACCGCCGGACCGCGCCGGCGGCGCGGCGGCGGGTACCCCGCCAGCAGGTCGGGGTCGGGGACCGCGTGAACCGAGGCCTGCAGCCCCGCCAAACGGTCGAGTTCCTCCCACCCCCAGCGCTGCTCGGCCCAAGCCGCACGGTGATCCGGGGACGCGGCCAGCCATTGCGAAAAGGCGTCCTGTTCCGCCGCAGTGAACCCGCGGTCGTGCCGCAACACCCACTCCGCGGCGGCGCGGGCGGAGGAGGAGGGGGTCCCTTCAACGGGTTCGGGCGGGTTCATCCGACGCAGATGGCCAGGCAGTTCAACGGCCGCGGCCGTAACCGTAGCGGCGGAAGTAGGCGACGCACTTCTGCAGCCCGATGCTGCCCTGCGACTCGACCGTGTGCTCCGAGATGCCGAGGCGGGTGGCGACCTCCCGCTGCGAAAGGCCGTAGATCTTGCGCAAGGAGACGATCTGGCGGCAGCGGGCCGGCAGCGACTCGATGGCGGCGACCAGCACCCGCAGCTCCTCGGCGACCGCGACGGCGTCCGGGATGGCGGCGGAGCCATCGAGCACCTCGCCCACCTCGCCCTCGGCCGCGCCGGCGGGCCGCTCGTGGCGCTGGTGACGGAGGTGGTTGAGCGCGAGGTTGCGGGCCGTCACGAACAGAAACGCCCGCGGACACGCGATGGGACCCGAACCCCGCGCGCGCAACAGCCGCACATACGCCTCCTGCACGATGTCGTCGACGTCGCGCAGCGCGGCGAACCGCCCGGTCAGCCATACCCGCAGGGCAGCCTCGTGGGGCTGGACCTCCTCGGCGAACCAGCGCTGGAGTTCGGAATCAGGGGGCGGCATCGGGGCGGGGAAACGGCCGGGAAAAGGACCTCACCTCTCGAGACACGCGAGGATCTCGCTTCCGGGCAATAAATCTCGCGCCCGGCGGCGGGCCGGCTCAGCCGAGCGCGAGCGGGCCGGCGGAGCAGAAGTCGGCCTTGCCGAAGGTCGGGATCCGGTGGCCGAAACCGTGCGCCAGCGCGAGCAGCAGGCGGTTGTGTGGCACCTTGTCGAACTCCAGCGCCCGGCCCATCCGGAACCCGGCCCCGCCGCCCAGGAGCACGAACGGGATGTTGTCCAGGGTGTGGCTGTTGCCCTTGCCCAGCTCGTTCGTCCACACGATCAGCGTGTGGTCCAGCATCGACCCGTCGCCGCCCGGCTCCGGCGTCGCCGCCAGCCGGTCCGCCAGGTAACGCACCTCGCCCGCAAACCACGTGTTGATCCGGATCAGCTTCTCCTGCGCCGCCGCGTCGGAATCGGGCTCGTGGGACAGCGCGTGATGCCCGTCCGAAATGGACAGCCAGTTCATCCGCGCGCTGCCGACGGATTTGGTGTACTGGAGCGTCGCGACGCGCGTCATATCGTTGACGAAGCAGTTCACCATCAGGTCGACCTGCATCCGGCTCAGGCGCGGGACATTGTCATTCTGGTCGGCCACGCCCGCCTCGAGGGTCGGGGGCCCGGCGCGCAACGCGCCCCCGGCGCCGTCCGCGGTCTCGCGCTCGAGGCGCCGCAGCAGGGTCTCGTGTTCCTCGAGCACCCGACGATCCTCGGGGCTGACCATCCGGCGGACCTTCGCGAGGTCGGCTTGGAGGGGATCGAGCACGCTGCGCAGGTGCGCGCGATCCCGCATCCCGCCGTAAAGTTTCTCGAACATCTGGTACGGGTCGGAGGTGGGCGCCACCGGCTGGCCCGGGCCCGCGTAGGACATCCGCGTCCACGGATCCGCGCGGTCCTGCACCCCCACGCCGAACTCGAGCGAGCCGAAGCGGGTGCGGGTCTCGGGGGAGCTCTGGAGGAAGTTGCGGATCTCCTGGTCGATAGAGATGCCCCCGGCCCAGCCCGCGGGGATCGACTTGCCCCCGCCCTGGATGTTGCCCGGCAGCAGCTCGGTGCCCGTCAGCAGGCAGCTCATCCCGCGCATATGGCCGTCGCCGTCGCCGCGGACGCGGTTAGAGATGCCGCGCAGGGTCAGGAGGCAATCCCGGTGCGGCGCGAGCGGCTCGAGGATGCGCTTGAGGGCGAAGTCGGTCCCGGTGCGGTCGGGCCAGAACTCGGTGGGGATCGTGCCGTTGGGAGAGAAGACGATGACCAGCCGCTGGCGGGGGCGGGCGGGCGCGGCGAGGCCGAGGCTGGGCAGGCCGTGGATGAGGGGCAGCAGCGCGGCCGGGAGACCGGCGCGGCGGAGGAAAGAGCGGCGGAGGATGGGGGTCATGGGGCGGCGGGGGGCGGGGGTTCCAGGCCGTGGAGGGCGGCGAGCGTCGCGATCCTGACCATCAGTTGACGCAAATCGTGGCCGGACGCGATCCAGGAATCGCGCAGGCCGGCGAGGACGCCAGGACCGTGGGCGATCGCGGGCTGCTTGACCAGGTGGTGGAACAGCTGCTCAATGAAGGCCTCGAGCGAGGGCGCGTGCGCCAGCGCGAACTCGGCCACGTCGCGCGCGCCGCCGAGCCGCACCGCCTGGCCATCGTCCGCGAAGTAGTCGCTGGCGGCGTCGACCGGCCGACCCTCGTCCTCCCGGCGGAAGCGGCCGGTCGCGTCGTACCATTCCAGGCTGAAGCCGAGCGGGTTGATGACGGCGTGGCAGCCCTGGCAGTTCTCCGTGCGCGTCAGCTTCTCCACCTTCTCCCGCATCGACATCCCGGGCGCGAACTCGGCGTCGTTGAAGGCCACCGCCACCTGCGGTGAACGCAGGGAGCGGCCGACGATGCCGCGGGTCAGGAAGACGCCGCGCAGGATCGGCGAGGTGGACCGCGGGTGGGACAGCGCCGCGAGCAGGTAGGGATGCGTGAGCACGCCACTGCGCTCGCCGGGAGAGGTAGCGACCCGCGCGAACCCGTCACCGGAAGGCGCCGGCCACCCATAGTAACCGGCGACCCGGGCGTTGGCGAACACGTGTCCGGCGCGGAGGAGCTCGCGGAAATCGCCGGATCCATCCCAAGCGATGTCATCGAGGAAGAGCCGCAGCGAGGTGCGGAGATCCTCGGCGAGCTCGGGCGTGAAGCCGGGGAAGTGCGCGGGGTCGGGCGGGAGGCTCTCGACGAAGCGGAGCTGCAGCCAGTGCTCAAAGAAGCCGCGGAGCTTCGCCCGCGCGCGGGGGTCGCCGAGCATCCGGGTCGCCTGCGCCGCGACCTGCTCGGGCGTCACGAGGCCCCCGCCGGCCGCCGCCGCCGCCAGCGCCGCATCGGGCACCGAATCCCACAGGCTGAGCGCGAGCCGCGCCGCCACGCGCGACCCGGGCGCCTCCGGCGAGGGCAGGTCGGGGTAAAGGAAACGCGGCGACTTGAGGGCGAACAGCACCACCCGCCGCAGGCCGGTCTCGGGATCCGGGGCGGCGCGGAACACGGCCGCGACCTGCGCCTCGCGCTCCTCTGCGGTGAGGGGGCGGCGGAACGCCCCCGCGAGGAACCGCGCGGCAAACGCCTCGATCCGGCCGGCCCGCCCCGCGTCGCCCGCCCGCGTGCCATCCAAGCGGTCCACCCGGCGCCCGACGTGCGCGGCCACCTCGAACGCGGCGCGCGTCGTCGCCTCGTCCCATGCGGCGGAAACGGATAGGCCGCGCTCGTAGCCGTGGCTGCCGTCGTCGGGCGGGAAGCGCGTCGCCACCACCAGGGTGGGTCGCGCGGGGGCCGGCGAGAGGAGGCGCGCGGGGACGGGGCGTTCCGTGCCGTGCGGCGGTTTCCAGCGGAGGGCGATCGCCGGCGGGGGCGCCCCGGGCTTCTCCGGCAGCGCCCAGTAGTCGATGGCGATGGGGTACCGCCGGCCGGCGAGCAGGCGCACCGTCACCCGGTGGTCCGGACGCGTCGGATTGGACACGTTCACGTCGAGGCTGGCGTCGGCGGGCACGCCCGGCTCGGCGTTGATCCAGAAGCGGACGGTGTTGGGCGTCCGTACCGTGAACTCGTGGTCGCCAGTCTCCTCGGCCAGGAGGGAGCCGCGCCACTGCACCGAGAACTCGGCGGCGCCCGCGCGCGCGAGGGCCGGCGAACCCGGGTTGAACTCGAAATCGACACCCGGATCGACCCCGCGGTGCGCGGCCTTGGCCGCGTCGAACCGTCCGCGCTGCGCGGAGCCGAAGTAGACGGCGGCCAGCCCCCCGGCGGCCGGCGCGGACGCTTCCGGCGGGGCGGCCGGGGGCGCCAACCCGGCCAGCAGGTCGGCGACCGAGATCGCGTACTGCGTGTTGGTGAGGTGCTGGAGTTCCCGCCGCGGGGGATTGAGCCGGGCCTGGGCCGCGGGGGAGTAGAAGGCGTCGAAGATGTAGGCCGAGACCGCCTGCGCCTCGGCGGGGGAGAGCGTCTCCGGCGCGTCGTCGGGCATATTGAGCGCGGTGTAGCGCGTGAGGCGGGCAAGGGACCAGTCCCCGGTGAGCGGCGAGCCGTACTTGCCCTCGACGCCCTCGCCCTTCGCGCCGTGGCAGTCCGCGCACTTCGCCCGGTAGAGGGCGGCACCCGCGTCGGCGGCGAGCGCGGCCGCGGGATCGCGCTGGCAACCCGCGGACCAAAGCGCGGCCCCGAGGAGGAGGCTCAGCGCCGGCAGGAGCCGCGGGGGGGTCGGGGCCATTCCTGATCGACACCGCCGGCCCCCGGGTCCGTCAAGGCCGCTTTGGCGGAGCACGCTCATGCCTAGGGCTGGCCGGGAGGGGCGCGGGAAAATCCTCTCGACAGCTCGGGCCGCCGGGCCGGAGGGTCGTGGAACCCCTGCCTCCGTCCTCCCCGCCCACGCTCCGGACGGGCTGGCAACCTCTGCTTCCCCCACCCCGCGATGCCCTCCCTCCGCCGCCACCTGTTCCCCGCGCTCTTCGCCGTGCTCACCCTCGCCGCCACGCCGGTCCCGGCCGCGGAGATCGAGGCCGTCATCGTCGGCCAAGTCAGTAACCGCGCCACCGGGGCGAACCTCCAAGGCGCCCTGGTCGCGGTGGAGGGCTCCGCCCGCTCCGCGCTTGCCGACGCTGAAGGCGTGTACCGGCTGCGCCTCCCGCCCGGCGCCCACACGGTCACGGTCACCTACGCCGGCCTCGACGCGGAACGCTTCACACTCACGGCCGCCCCCGGTGCGACGGTGCGGCGGGACGTCGCGCTCACCACGGCGATCTACCAGCTCGACGCCTTCGTCGTGGCCACCGAGCGCGAGGGCAACGCCCTCGCCCACACCCAGCAGCGCCACGCCGCGAACGTGAAGCACGTCGTCTCCTCCGACGCCTTCGGCGCGCTCTCCGGCAACCCCGCGGAGCTCCTCGAGCGCCTCACCGGCGTGGTGGTCGACCGCGTCGGCGGCGACGCCCGCTTCATCAGCATCCGCGGCATTGCCGGTTCCCTCAACTCCGTGCAGATCGACGGCAACCGCCGCGCCACCGCGGAGAGCCGCGGCCTCCAGTTCGAGAGCATCGGCTCGGACCACATCGAGTCGATGGAACTGGTGAAGGCGCCGACCCCGGATATGGACGCGGACGCGATCGGGGGCACGGTGAACCTCCGTTCGCGCAGCGCGTTCGACGTGAACGGCCGGCGCTTCACCTATTCGCTCGGCGGCCTGATCGGCGCCCGGCGTTACCGCGCGCCCCTCCCGGCGGGCACGCTGCACTTCTCGGACGTGTTCGACGCGCCGGGCGGACGCCGGAACCTCGGGGTCTCGTTCAGCGCGAACTTCCGCCAGCATCTCGCCGCGATGGAGCTAACGACGATGAACTACCAGAACACGACCGCGAGCCCGGCCTACCTGTACAGCCTCGCCTACGACGGCCGCGCCAGCCTCCGCAGCCGCTGGGGCGCCGGCCTGAAGGTGGACTACAAGCTGGACGAGTCGCACGCCGTGTTCGCGAACTTCACCTACTCGCCGCACTCCGAGCGCGCGACCGTGCCCGTCACCACCGTCGCCACGGCCCAGAGCGTCGCCACCCTCAACGCGCAGGGCCAGCCGACCGGCACCGGCGCGATCCTCCCCGGCTACACCGACGACCGCACCGAGGCCCGCGCGCTCGCCGCGTCCACCGTAGGCCTCTCCACCCTGCGGCGCGTGCGCGACGTCGACGCCCACTCCGCCCAGCTGGGCGGGCGGAGCCGGGGCGACCGCTCCCTCCTCGACTACGACCTCTCGTACTCATTCTCCGACGTGAAGGACTTCCCGTGGACCGGCACCGCGACCCTCCGCAATATCGGCTGGATCCTCGACCGCGCCGCCGGCGACCGCTGGGCCCCCGCCCTCACCTACACCGCGGGCCCTGATCCCTCCAATCTTGACCTCTACACGGACAACCTCCTTACCAACACGCGGATCCCCGTCCGCAGCCGCATCCTGGGCGCGCAAGTGAATTACCGGCGCGACCTCGGGCTCGCGTTCCCCGCCCACCTGAAGGCCGGCGCGCGCGTACGGCGGGAGGACCTGCGCCGCGGGAACCTCAGCCGCCGCTGGCGCTTTGCCGGGCGCGACAACCTGCTCAACAGCGGCGACGAGAACCTCGCCCGGTTCCGCGACACCGCCCTCACCTACCGGCCGATGCACGGCCGGTATCCGGGCGGCCCATTCCCCTCGGCGGACGCGATGCGCGCCGACCTCACCGCCAACCCGTCGGCCTGGCAGGAGGACGTCGCCTTCGGGACGATGAACCCGCTGGTGGGAAACCAGCGCGCGACCGAGGACGTGCGGGCGGCTTACGCGCTCGGGCAGGCCCGGTTCCGCGGGCTGACGTTGCTTGCGGGTGTGCGGGTGGAGCAGACGCGGGTGGAGGCGGAGGGCGCGGTGAGCCAGCTCACAGCGGCGGAGCGGGCCCGCCGCGCGGCGTTCACCGGCCCCCTCACCGACGCGGAGCTCCTGCGGCGCAACCTCGCCCAGTACGGCGGCCGGCGCACGGCAGAGCGCGAATACCGCCACGTGTTCCCCGGCCTGCACCTCAAGCACGAGCCGCTCCGCGGGCTGCAACTGCGCGCCAGCGCCTCGACCAGCATCGGCCGCCCGGCTTTCGCCAGCATCATCCCCAACGATAACATCGACGACGACGCGCGCGTCCTCACCGTCAACAACACCGGCCTGCGGCCGCAGTACGCGGTGAACCTCGACGCCGGGGTGGACTATTATTTCGAGCCGGTGGGCCTCCTCTCGGCGGGCGTCTTCCGCAAGAACCTCTCCGACTTCATCTACCCGACCGCGGGGCAGGCGATCGGCCCGGGGCCGGACAACGGCTTCGACGGCAACTACGCGGGGTACGAGCTGCGCTCGCAGGCCAACGGCGGTTCGGCGCGGGTCGAGGGTTTCGAGGCCTCGTACCAACAGCAGTTCACCTTCCTGCCAGGCCCGTGGGGCGGGCTCGGTGCGTTCGCCAACTACACGCGGCTCACCACCCGCGGCGACTACGGGGTCCGCGGCGCGGTGCAGACCACGGGCACCCTGCCCGGCTTCACCCCGAGCGCGGCTAACCTCGGGCTCTCCTACATCCACGGCCGCTGGAACCTCCGCGCCGCCTACGGGATGGCCGGCGAGATCCTGATGGCATACAACGCGGCGCCCAACCTCCGCCGCTACCGCCTGGCCTCGCGCCGCGTCGAGCTGAAGCTCAACTTCCGTCTCAACCGCTCGTACGACCTCTATCTCGACGCGTACAATTTGACCAACGACCAGCAGCGGGAGGTCTGGGGCGTGCACGGCCGGCCCCGGACCATCCTCGACCGCAACGATCCGCAGTTCCACTTCGGCCTGAACGGCCGCCTCTGACCGCCGCCCCGATGCGCCCCTGCCCGACCGTCCGCCGCTGGCTCGTTCCCACGCTGCTGCTCGCCGCCACGTTCCCGCCCGGACCCGCGCGGGCGGCCGACGCCGGCGGGCGACCCGCCCATCCCGCGTTCCCGCCCGCGCCCGAATTCGGCGGCGAGGGGCGGTGGACCACCGTGCCCGCCTTTCCCAACGTCACCTTCCGCAATCCCGTGGTGCTCGAACCCGAGCCCGGCACCGAGCGTCTCTTCATCGGCGAGCTCGAGGGTCTCGTCGTCGCGGTTTCGGACCGCGACCGGCTTTCCCCGGAGCGGACCGTCGTGCTCGACCTGACCGGGCAGACCCAGGGCGGTTTCGACAGCGGGCTGCTCGGCCTCGCCTTCCACCCGGAGTACGGGCGCGCCGGCTCCCCCAACCGGGACTACGTCTACATCTTCTACTCCTGGACCGACCGTCCGGTGCGCGTGGGCCGGCCCGAGCCGACCACCCTGACCTGGACCCGCGTCTCGCGCTTCACGATGGACCGCGCCCGCGGCGTCCTGCGCCCCGAGTCGGAACAGGTGCTGATCCACCAGCGGAAGCGGATGATCTTCCACGTGGGCGGCGGGATGTTCTTCCACCCGCGCGACGGCTTCCTCTATGTCGCGATGGGCGACGAGGGCGCCCAACAGGACGGTTACCGCAACTCGCAGCGGATCGACCTGAACCTGTTCTCGGGAGTGCTGCGGATCGACGTGGACCAGCGGGGCGGCACGGTCAGCCACCCCATCCGCCGCCAGCCGCAAGACGGCGCGACCGCGCACTATCACATCCCGAGCGACAACCCCTTCGTGGGGACGCCCGGCGCGCTGGAGGAGTTCTACGCGATCGGCCTGCGCAGCCCGCACCGGATGACCCACGATCCGGTCGACGACTTGGCGTGGATCGGCGAGATCGGCCAAGCGCGCCGCGAGGAGATCGAGGTCCTGCGGATCGGCCACGCCCCGCAGAATTTTCAGTGGGCCGTGCACGAGGGCGGCCAGCCTGGCTACCGGCCCGCGCCCGAGCGCCCGCTCGGCCGCTGGACCGGGCCGGTCTGGGAATACGGCCGCGAGCATGGCCGCTCCGTCATCGGAGGTTACGTCTACCGCGGCCGCCGGCACCCGTCGCTCGCCGGGAAGTACGTCTGCGCCGACTTCGCCAACGGGCGCATCTGGGCCCTCTCCTACGCCGTCGAGCCGGAGCGGGTCGCCGTCACCGGCGTCGAGCTGCTCGCGACCGGCCCGGGCTTCCGCAACTACCACGGCGGCGTCGGCGGCATCACCTCCTTCGGCCGCGACCACGCGGGGGAGCTGCTCATCCTCCGCCACGGCCTCCGCACGCGGATCGAGCAGCTCGCCGAGCGGGCCCCGTCGCCCCGCAACGTGCCCGCGGCGCTTTCCGCCACGGGACTGTTTGCCGACCTCGCCACTCTCGAGCCCGCGCCTGGGTTCGTGCCCTACGAGGTCATCGCGCCGCAGTGGCTCAACGGCGCGCGCGCCCGCCGCTGGATCGCCCTGCCGGAAGGCAGCCGAATCAACTTCCACCCGGACGCCGACTGGCGCTTCCCCGTGGGCACGGTGCTGGTGCAGCAGGTCGACTGGGTGAAGGACGCCCGCCGGCCCACGGAGACGACCCGGCTGGAGACACGCGTGCTCGTCGCCCAGGCGGACGGCGCCTTTTACGGGCTCAACTACCGGTGGAACGCGGCCGGGCGCGACGCGATGCTGGTGGAGAACGACGACGAGCGCTCCACGCTCGATCGACTCGACGAGCAGGGCGCCCGGACGCGCGTACTCTGGGCGCATTCCGGCTCCGAGAGCTGCAGCCAGTGCCATTCACAGGGTGCCGGGTACGTGCTCGGGCTGAAGACCCGCCAGCTCAACCGCGACGTCACCGGCCCCGACGGCGCGCCGCGCAACCAGCTCGAGGAGTGGTCCCGCCGAGGGATGTTCGACTCGACCCCCGGGCCGGAACCCGCGCGCAACCTGCGGCGCCACGCCGCGCTCGACGCACCGGCCGCCGGGGCCGAGGCGAAGGTCCGCTCCTACCTCGACGCCAATTGCGCGCACTGCCACAATTCCGCGCCGATCCCGGCCGCCTGGCGGGGCAACTCTAACCTGCCGCTCGCGGACCAACTCCTCGTCTTCGGCCCGCTCGTCGGACCGGATGCGGGCGGACACCGGCACGTCGTGGCGCCGCGCGACCCGGATGGTTCCGACCTGTTCCACCGCTTGAGCGGAAATGTCATCGGGCAACGGATGCCGCCGTTGGAGTCGGACTCGGTGGACAAACCCTTCGTGGCGCTACTGCGGGAGTGGATCGACGCACTGCCGCGGCCGGAGACGAACCCGCCCGCGGCGCTCGCGGCGGAGCTGGAGTCCGACGGGCGGCTGCTCGTGCGCTTCGACGAGGCGGTGTGCGCGGGGGACGGCGCGGGCGGGGCGGAACGCACGGCGGCTTACCAGCTAGGCGGCGGCGGCACGGTGCTCGCGGCGTCCTTGGCGGCCGATCGCCGGACCGTGACGCTGCGGACGTCACCCTTGGGCGGGGGCCCCCTGCCGGTGCTGCGGATCGAGGGGGTGGCGGACCGCGCGGACATCCCGAACCTGTCGCGGGCGCAGGAACTGCCGGTCACCCGCGCCCCCGTGCGCCTGAGCGCCGCGCCCTGAGCCAAAAGCTGAGCGGGGCGGCTCAACGGTCCTGCGTAAATCCCCGCTCACCGCGACCTTTGTCCTCGCGGGCTTGCCGGGCGGGGCGCGGGCGCGATCCTTCGGGAATGCGCGCCGCCCCCTCCCCTGCCCGGTTCCGTACCCTCCTCATCGCCCTCGCCGCCACCGGCGCCGCCCGCGCGGCGGAACCCGCCGCTCCCACGGACCTGCCCGGACCGGTCGCTGCGATCATCGCGTCCTTGGGCCCGACCGCGCAGGCCGCGATCTGGTTCGGCCCGCCGGACGGCCCCCCGGAGGTGGCGTGGCACGCCCGCCGCCCGATGCCGGCAGCCAGCGCGATCAAGGTGGCCCACCTAATCGAGGTCTGCGCCGCCCGGGCCAGGGCCCTCCCGGGCACGACCGCGACGACCTCGGCATTGGAGGAACCCCTGCCCGGGGCCACCGCCACCCTCGACGACCCCAGCCATCCGGCGGTCGCGCATTTTACCCCGAACCAGCGCGCGACCGCGCGGCACCTCCTCGGGGACCGCACCACCTTGGGGGTCTGCGAAGCGATGATCCACGGCCGAGACGTCGATAACGCGACCTATAACTTGGCGGCCAATCTGGTGACGGCGCACCTCGGTGGTCCGGCCGAGCTGACCCGGCGCTTGCACGCGCGCGACCCGCGCTTCGCGGGCGTGCAGGTCCGTCGCTATATGCTCGCGGACCGCCGGACGCACGGAGACAACGAGGTCACTGCCGAGGCACTCGCGGCTCTGCTCGACGCGTTGGCCCTCGGACGCGTACCCGGCCTCGACGCGGCCACGGTCGCGGCCTGCCGGCGCGTCCTCGCCGACGGACAGGACGCCGCCGGGCGGGCGGTATTCCGCAAAGACGGCGCGCTCGACAGCGCCCCCGCGACCCGCACCCGGGCGGGATGGCGCGAAGGCGCGGAAGGGGCGCGGGTCTTCGTGATCCTGCTGTCGGACACCGGGGCCGGCGCCGCCACGGGGAAGCGGCTCGAGGAGGCGGTCCGCCGGATCGAGTCGCTGCTGTTCACGACGCCGTAAGCCGGTGGGGCGCAGGCCGGGTCCTCAAAAAACGTCTACCACTGCAACGCGAGCCACGTTCGTCCAGATGCCGATTAGCTGGCACCGGATGGCGCCCGGCGGGATGCCGGTCAGGCGCGCCACAGCGTCGCGGTAAGCGGTCATCTGAGCCAGGTACTTATCGCGGAGCTCGGCGTCCGTCGCCCCCCGGGTCGTCTTGTAATCGAGGATCAGCGCGCCCTTCCCGGGCGCGATGCAGACCCGGTCAAAGACCGCGGGCACGATCTCGGTCTGCCCGTCCGGCAACGTCTGGTGGATCGCCGCCTTGCGCTCGACCCACAGCAGCTTGCCCTCGAGCTCACCGACCAGCACGCGGCGGACCTCCGGATCCCGCAGGCAGGCCTGGATGCGATCGATCGCCTGCGCGTGGACCTCCTCCTGACCGAGAGGCGCGGCGAGGCCATCGAGCTCGCGCCGGAAGGCATCCGCGTCCCGCCCCAGCCGCGCGAACAAGGCGTGGAGGTACGTGCCGAACGCCTTGCCGCGCAACCCGGAGGTCTGCGGTGCCCAAGGGGCATCGCCGGCGGGCGCGTGCGCGGACGGCTGCCGGCGGCGGGGGCGCACCGCCGCCGCGAAATTATCCCAGCCTGACGCCACCAGATCCGTCGCCTCCTCCGCAGCCGACAGCAACCCGTGCTTGGCCGCAAAGGCCTTGGCCCAGCTCAGATCGTCGGGTGCAGAGCCATCCGTCCACGCCACCTCCGCAGCGGGATCGTCGGGCGGCAGCGGCGTTGGGTTACGCCAGCCACGCGTGGTCCGTTTCAAACTCGACTCCACGAAGCAGGCGAAGTCGTGGCGGCCCGCGTTGGCATCGCTCTCAAAGTGCGTCTCCGCTCCCTCCGTCAGCTTCTTCTCGGAGAGCCTATCGGTGATCAACACGAGTCGAACCTTGGCCCGCGTCATGCCGACATAGAGCCGGCAGAGGCTGCCATAAGCCGACTCCGCGCGCAGGGCATCGATCGCGTCCCGCAGGACCGGAACGTGCTCCGCGAATGCCCGATTCATCCCGGCCAGAATCCACGCCGGCCGGAACAGGCTCTCATCGTAGATGCTACCCGTGACGGAGCCGTCCCGCTTCTCCATCATCGCTGGCGTCAGGTACAGCAGCCCACCCCGCAAGTCCGCCATCCGGTGCTGCCCATCGTTCAGGCACGGCAGGTACACCATCCCATACTCCAACCCCTTCGCTCGGTGGATGGTGATGACTTGGACGGCATTGGCCATTGCCTGATCGCGCAAGTGCATGCCTTCGGCGAAAGCGATGAAGTCCGTCAAGTCCCGCCGCCCCGTCGTGTCATAGTCCGCCGCCACGGCGCGGAACTGCCGCAACCGCTTTTGCACGAACTCATTGGTCGAGTCCTGCGCGAGCGAGCCCACCAGCCAGTCCGCCACCGCCTCCGCCCCCCGCGCCGCAAAAAGGGCCGCGATCCGCCGGGTAACCTTAGTCCAGTCCGGTTGGCCGGCCTCATCCGCCACCAGGCGACGCGCGGTCGGGGACATCCAGGCAAGGCCGCTCGCGAGGGAATTTTCCGGGTGCGCGGTCACCTCGATCAACGCGAACAAGCCCGCCGTGACCGGGTTGTCCCGCACCACCGCCACCGACGCCTCGTCCGTGGCCTCCACGCCGCATAGCCGGAGGGTCTCGGCGATTCTCCGTGCCTGATCGTTGCTGGACACTAGGACCGCGCACGTGACCCCAGGGCGCAAGCCACGCGGCATTCCGGGACGGGCCTCGGCCAGCACGCCGCTGCGCTCCAAATCGCCCGCGATCCAACGCGCGTGGCGTTCCGGCATCCCCATTCCGGCCTCCCCTGGGTCGCCTCCGTTGCCCTCCTCGCCGTCACCCGCGGAAGGTTTCCTCAACCGCACCCACTCCGCGCGGCCCAGCGGGGGCGCCTCCGGATGCGCTCGCTGCTCCTTAAAGACCAGATCCCAGTCGCTCGCCGCCAAAGGGGAAAAGAAGCGACCCAGCTCTCGGCCCCGAAGGTTCTCCAGCAACGCGTTGACCATCGTCAGCACTGGGGGCGAGCAGCGCCGCGTCTCGTTCATCTCCGCGCTGAAGCCGTTCGCCCGGATCATCGCCTCCACGCGGTGAAGGAGCTCGCGGTTCCCCTGACGCCACTCATACAGCGACTGTTTGGTGTCGCCGACCACGAACACGCTCCGATCCTCCCCCGCCGTCCCCACGATCTCATCGAGGTTCCGCCGCAGCACATCGTACTGCCGTGTGCTCGTGTCCTGAAATTCGTCTAGCAGCCAGTGCTTCACCTTCGCATCGAGGCGGAAATGGATGTCCTCCAACGCCGCCGCCAAGTCCTCCCGCTGCTCCAGCGGGCTCAACCACTCGTTCAGCAGGACCGCATAATCCGCAAAACTCAGCCGCCCCTTGCGGCGGACCTCGGCGTCGTACGCCCGCTCAAAGCCCGTCAGGCAGGCGTGCAAGGCCTTCGTCCGCCGCACCGCCGTGCGCACCGCCAAACTAATCAGCGCCTGCACCACCCGCCGTGCCGCCGCCACCTCGGCCGCATCCAGCCGCACCTCCTGCTTGTGGTAACTGATCCCCCACTCCGTCCGCGTCTCCTCCAGCACCGGCGCGTACCGCTCGAGAAAGGCCGCCAGCTTGCCCGCATGCAACTCCGCGATCCGGCCAACCCGGGCCAAGTCCTCGAATTGCGCTACCAACTGATCCCGTCTGGTAGTTTCGCCGCTCTTGCTGGGCGGATAGGTACTTAATCGCGCGACCACGCAGGCCACGTCGGCGGGATCGGGTGCTCCCTTCTCATCTAGATCCAGCCAAGCAGGGCGGCTGGCGCCCGGCCAGATGGATTCCGGATCGCCCCAAGTGGCCTCGTCCCGGGCCAGCGTCAGTAATTCGTGGTACGACCGCACCATTTCCAGCAGGGTCTCCGTGGGGTTGCCCGCCGCCTCGCCGTCCACGTAGTCGTTGAGCTGCCCGCCGAGCTCGTCCAACTGGCCCTCTGCCTCGAGCTCCGAGAGCATCGTCCGCATCGCACCCTCCGCCAGCGCAGGCGCCTCCTGCTCCGGCACGGTCACCGGTCGACTCGTCTCCAAGCCCAGTTCCAGCGCAAACGGGTTGACCAGCCGCGCGAAGAAGCTGTCCAGCGTGCTGAGCAGGAGCCGGTCCGAAGCCTGCACGAGCTCCCGCAGCTTCGCCGCAAAGGCGCCGGGCGGATAGTCCTCCAGCTTGAGCACGAGGGGGTTGTTCTGATCCACCGGGCTGGGCTCGCCCGCCGGATGCACCCCGCAGATGGCCCGCCGCTTGGTCTCGTTGGTCGCCGCCTCCTGCAGGCGTTGCAGCACGTCCAGGTAAAACTCCCCCGCCGCCGCCCGGGTGAAGGTGAGCGCGATGATCTCCTCCGGCCGGCTTCCCTTCATCAGCAACCGGGCCAGGCGCACGGACAGCTGGTAGGTCTTGCCGGTGCCGGCGGACGCCAGAATCGCGAAATTCGGCCTCTTGGTTCCGGAGTCAGTGCTCATCCGCGGGCGGGCTCGGTCGCTCCGAGCGTGGCAAGGTTCAGTACCGCCTCGGGCCGGCGCCCGGCCAAGTGGGCCAACACAGGGTACTGGGACGGCTGCGGCGACGGCTGGAAGACCTCTGGTCCACCGCGCGCCAACAACCCGGCGATCTCCGCCATACAGGCCCGGGCAGCGTTCCGATACGGGCCGGCAAAGTCGGTCCAGACCCGAACCACCTCAGGGTTCGCCTCCCCCGACAAGCACAGGTAGCCAACCTCCAAGCTTCCCTGGCCCACCTCCGGGCGACCAACCGTCAGCGCCCAGTCGTAAGCCGGTAACTGCAGGTCCTTCCAACGCCACCCCTGCGGCGCCCCCTTGCCGGACTTCGCGGTGCTCGGAAGCTCAAAGAAGGCTACCTCCCCGCTCGCCTTCGACTTCGCGAGATGCGTCCGCTCCGGGGTCTTCGCCTTCGCATAGGATTTGTAGTCGTAAACGCGAAACCTCCGCCCATCGCGGTGCACGTCCAGCCGGTCGAACCTGCCCCGCAAGGTGAACCCCTCCGCAATGGGAATCTCAGGCAGGGATCCCTCGACCTCCAGCATCGACCAGCCGTCGGCGCGCAATCGGGCCTGCACGGGGGCGAAGGCCCGCAGCCGCGCCCGCGCGGTCTCTCGCTGCAGCTGCAGCGATGCCGCCGGCGTGCGGCCAAAACGCTCCCGGAAATGCCCCTCCAGTTTCGCCTCGAGCGCCCGGAAGATTTTTTCCCGGTCCGTCAGGTCCCGCGTCTCCGCATCCCGGCCAAACGCCTCCACCGCCGCGTGCATCAGCGTGCCAAACCCCGCCGCATCCAGTTCAATCGCATCGTGGGACGTCTCGGACATCCCCAGCGCGTGCTTCAGCCAGAAGTCGGCCGGATTCTCCAAGTAAGCTTTGAACGCGGTCGCGCTGATACTGCCCCGCAGCCGCTGCAATTTTACGTCTGCCTTCGCGGGATCAGCCGGCAACCGCAGCGTTGCATCCAACCGATGCTCCGGTGGGATGTCCCAGATGGGCTCCGCCCGCGCGGCCCGCACCTCTTGCAAGAGGTGATCAAGGCGGCCGGGGCAACCGGCCGCGCCCAGCAGCGCGTCCCCGTCCCGTTCCGGGCTCAACATCAGGAGCCGGGAGGGCCGCAGCCCGTCGCCCTGCGCGTTGTGGCGGGGCACGATCACATCCACCCGCCCGCGCCCGGCGCGCTGGCGCCGCACCAGTTCCAGCGTGCAGGCCGCCTGGGCGAACTGCTGCGCCGGTACAGCCAGCCCCAGCGCCGCCCGCAACGTTGCCGGAAGGAACGGATGCGCGTGCCGCACGCCCGGCACCAGGTCGTCCGTCAACCCGAAGAGGATCAGATGCGGGACCGGCTCCCAGGGAAGCTCGACCCAGCCCGGGAGGTTGATCGCCTCGCGGTCGATATCCCCGCGGAACGAGCGCGCGCCCGCCGCCCGCAAGGCCAAGCGCACCACATCCCTCGCGCCCAGAGCGGTCTCGTCTGGCCGCGCCGGCTGCAGGCCGTCCAGCGCCGCCTCGATGGCCTCCGAAACATCGGCCGCGAAACGCCATTCGTCGTCGCTCAGTTCCGCGCCGCGGGACGGCTGCGCCAGCTCGAGAACGCGCGCGCCGAGTTGCCGCCAGCCCAACGCCCGCATTTCCAACGCGGCCTGTAAACCCGCTTCCAGGGCGGACGCGGCCGCGCGAATCCGCTGGTTCTGCACCCGCTGCCGCAGCTCCATGTTCGCGTCCATCGGGACGCGGCGGGCGAACGCCAGGGTTTCGTCCAAGGGCTGCGGGGCATGCACCGCGCTCACCGCATCCAGCAGTGCCTGCAGGCGATGCCAGCCGATCTTCCGGCGACCACCGCCCTCCTCATTCTCCTCGCTCTCGGTCAGCAGGAGCCGGCCCGCGACCACCGGATGATTCACGCACCGCCGCAGGTTCGCGAAGGTCGGCTCGTCCGCGAGGTCCAGCAAGGCGGCGATCGCGTGGTGGATGCCGTGATCCTGATGGCGGCGCCCGAGGGGGTTGGCCGTGTTGATCAGGGGCTCACCACCGGGTCCGCGCGCCAGCGCGTGCAGCTCCCGCGTGATCAGGGCCGGGTACGCCTCGCGGTCACACGGCACCACCGCGAGGCGGCCCACCGGCGCCAAAGCCGACGGGCCCTCACCCGGCGGCCGGGTGTGGTGTTCCCGCACTAGCCGGCTCAGACGTTCGAGGCCATCCTCTGGCTGCTGCACGACGTGCACCGTCCGTGCGAAATCCGGCCACGGCGACCCGCGCGGCTTCGCCCACGCCGCCGCCTCCGGCCGCCCCCACGCGTCGAAAGCCCCGGCATCCTCCGGGTCGGCGGCGATCAGAACGCGCACCGGGACCCGCGCGCCGCGGACCCGCAAGGCCGTCTCCAGCAGGGGCGGGGCATCCAGCACCGCGGCGACCCAGATGGCCTCGATGCCCACCGGCAGGTCCTCGGATAACGCCACCTGGCGGCGGTGCCGGTTATGGTCGACCAAGCCGAGATTCCCGAGTTGCCGTCGGTAGCGTTCCTCCAGCTGGGCCAATTGCTCCCAGCGCTCGACCTGACCGGCCGCCGCCTGCCATTCGGGGCGACCCCAGGCCTCGTGCTGGGCAGTCTCCGCAAACCCAAGCCCGTCCGCCGCCACCCCCAGTTCATCCTGCAACTGCAGCAGATCCTGCGCGAAAGCCAGGGCGCCCGCGGGCGTCATCGGCCCGCGTAGGTCCCGCTGGAACAGGGCCGGATAGTCCGCGCGGTTGATACCGGCGTCGGTCAACACCGCCACCCAGGCGAGCGCCATCCCCTCGCGGCCGGCCAGCTCGTCCGGTTCCGCGAGCTCGGAATCCGCACTCTGGAAACCCGCGCCGGACAGGAAATGGCTCGGGGTGGTGATCTGCGGCAGGAGCAGGGCCCCCGCCTGCCGGGCCAGGGCCTCCTGCAACATCCGGCTGGCGAACGCCGACGGCACCAGCACCAACTGCGCGCCAAGGTCCCAAATGCCGTCACGCCGCGGCACGGCGGCGAGAAGCCGGTCCGCGACCGCCTCGGCCAGCGGCCGCTCCCAACCCAGATAGATGCGCTCCGGCGTACTCATCGGGTAGCCTCCACCAGCGACGCCCCCACCCGGTCAGGGACCACAAACTCGGGGTTGGGCGCGGGCGCAGGCATCAGGGAAGGTTAGGGAATGGACGAGAAGCTTACCACGGGGTGTCGGACATCCGCGGGCCGAGACGAGAAAATTCCCCGACAAGCTCGCAGCCTGAAGCCCCCGCTCACGGGGCGAGCGTCAGGCCCACGCCCGGGCCGATCGGCCAGCCCGCCCAAAGGAACCCCAGCAGCAACAGCGTCCACAACGGCAGGAAAGTCAGGGTGTAGGGCGCCATCAGCGACACCACCGAGCCCAATCCCATCCGCGGATCGTGGCGTTGCATGCAAGCCTGTACGAACGGCAGGTACACAAACACCGGCGTGATGATGTTGGTACACGAATCCCCCACGCGGAACACCGCCTGCGTCCCCTCCGGGGAATAGCCCAGCAGGACAAACATCGGCACGAAGATCGGGGCCATAATGGCCCACTTGGCCGAGGCCGAGCTGATAAACAAGTTCACGAACGCCGACAGGACCACGAAGCCCGTCAACAACGGCGCCCCCTCCAAGCCGATGCCGCGCAGGAACCCCGCCCCCGAGATCGCCAGCAACGCCCCGAGGTTGGACCAAGCGAAGTAGCTCAGGAACTGCGCCGCCACGAACGCCAAAACAATGTACGAACCCATCGTCGCCAGAGTGTCCCCGGTGAGCTTGGCGACATCGTGGTCGTTGCGGACGCACCCCGTCGCCACGCCGTAGGCCAGCCCCGGCACGAGGAACGCCAGCAGCACCCAGAGCACCATCGAGTCCAGGAAGGGCCGCAGGCGCTCGACCGCCGTGGCCGCCGTGGGGTCCCGCAGCGGCGCCCCCGGGAGCAGAATCAGCGCCAGGGCAAGCGCCGCCGTGGCCACAAACGCGACCGCCGCCCAGACCAGGCCCCGGCGCTCGGCCGCCGTGAGCGGCCCCGGCACCGCCGCCGCCTCGCCCCGCCACGGCCCCAGCCGCGGCTCGACGATCCGCTCGGTGACCCACGTCGCGGCGAAGGTCAGGAGCGGCGTCGACACGGCCAGAAAGTACCAGTTGCCCAGAAGCTGCACCCGGTAGCCCGGCAGCAGGCGCGAGGCGTCGAGCGCCTCCTGGGTGAACCCCGCCAGCAGGACGTCGATCGTGGAGGGCAGGAAGTTCGCGCTGTAGCCCCCGCTCACCCCCGCGAACGCGCCCGTAATGCCCGCGATCGGGTGCCGGCCGGCAGCCGCGAACAGCAGCCCCGCCAGCGGCGGCAACAGAATGATGCCCGCATCGGCCGCCAGATTCGCGTTGATCGCCGCAAACACCACCGCCGCCGTCAGCCAGCGCCGCGGCAGGCTGGTCACAAAGGCGCGCAGCAGCACGCCCACGAGTCCCGTGGCCTCCGCCACGCCGATGCCGATCATCGAGACCAGCACCAGCCCCAGCGGGGCGAACCCGGTGAAGTTGCGCAGCGCCTCGGTGAACATCCGGCGGATGCCCGCCCCATTCAGCAGGCTCACCGCGGACAAGGTCGATCCGTCCTTCGGGTGCGTGACCGTCCAGCCGAGGCCGGCCGCCAGCGCGCTGGCGAGCACGGTGGCCACCGCCAGCAGGACGAACAGCGTCAAAGGGTTCGGCAGCCGGTTGCCGGCCCGCTCGATCCAATCGAGCAGAAACGCGGACCGGCGCGGCGAGACGGGGGTGGCATCCATCGGGGCGCCGCGACCCAAGCGGCCCGGCGGTCCGGGGTCAACCGGGGGCCGTCCGCGGAGCCATTCCCCCATCGATCATCGCTCCGCCGAACGCCCCCCTCGTCGCGCCTGACCGGGGCGGCGCGCCCCGGAGAAAACGAGCCGCTGCGCGGCCGATATTCCCACGCCGGCGTGCCCTCAACGCTCCGCCGCCCACAGGCGCTCGAGCGCGGGGCGGATCACCCGCGCAAACTCGACGTACGCCGGCGGATGGAAGTGCAGCTTGTCCTTCTGGTAAAGCTCCAGCCGCGGATGGCCCTGCGCGTCCACCAGCACCGGGTTCAGATCGATGAAGTGCCGGCGCGGGGTCGCGGCACAGTAGGCCCGCGCCAGGGCATTGTAATGGTCCACCTGTTCCCAGAGCGGAACCCGGTCCGGGCTCCGGGTCGCGGTCACGTACACGAGATGTGTCTCCGGAAAACGCGCGCGCACCCGCTCCGAGAACTCGCGGAAGCGGTTGAAAATCATGTCCGGGGCATCCGCGTCCTTCGCCTTCAGGTCGTTGCTGCCGCAATAGTACACCACGATGCGGGGCGCGTAGCGCGGCACGAGCTGTTCGAAGCGCGCCAGCTGGTCCCCGGTGCGCGAGCCCCCGAAGGCCCGGTTGCGCACCGGCAGCGGCGCCAATTGCTCCTCCGCCGTGGTCCATTGGCGGAAGATGCTGCTGCCCACAAGGAGGATGCCCCCGGGCGCGAACGGACGCGCGGCATCCTGTTCCGCGAAGGTCCGGAATGAAGGTTCATACTGCTCCCAGCGCCTGGCGGCTTCGTCGGGGGCAGCGGCGCCCAGCGGGAGCGCCAGCAGGGCGAGGAGGAGGCGGAGGGACGGTGGCATCAGGAAAACCAACGGGCGCCGAGCTGGCACAGCAGGGCGCTGACCGGAACCATCGCAAAGCCCCAGAGCAGCATCTGGCGGAACAGGCGCCGGCCATCGCCGCCAGGCGGCAGGCCCGCGACGCACAGGGCCCCGATCGTCGAAAGCGGGGAAACATCCACCAGCGCCGCCCCCACGTTGATGCTCAACGCGATCTGGAGCGGATCCCCGCCGCCCAGTTGCGCCACCAGACCCGGCACCATCGGGAGGAACGCCGGATAGACCACCCCGGAGGTCGAGCTGTAGGTCGAGATCAGCCCGGTCACGAACGCCATCGCCCCGTTCACCGTCCCTGGCGTCGCGAGCCGCGCGAGCAGGCCCGACACCAGGTCGAGGCCGCCCGTCTTCTCCAGCAAGCCCACCAGCACGCTCACGCCCGAGACCATCAGCAGGACGCCCCACGGCACCGAGGCAACCGCCGGCCCGTCCTCCCCGCAACGCGCCAGGATCAGCACCGCCGCCGCGGCGAAGGCCGAGAGGCCGGGATTGAAGCCCAACCCCACCACGCCCCCCACCCACAGCGCCAACACCAGCAGCGTGAACCCCTGGCGCCCGGTCAGGGCGACGGGCGCCACCACCGCCTCGGCCAACCGCGGCCGCCGCACCAGCGCCGGACCCCCGAAGAACAGCCAGGCGCCGGCCGTCACCAGCACGTGCGCCGCGAAATTCGCGAGGAACACCGCCCATTCGTGCCCAGGCACGCCCGCCTTGGCCATATTGGCGTGCACGATCACCCCCACCGCGCTGAACGGAGAGAGGTTCCCGGCGTTGCCCCCGTTCGCCACCATCAGGGCCATCAAAAAGGGCGGCACCCCCGCCGAGGCCCCGGCCGCGAGGGCCAGCGGGGCCACGAGGGCCGTCGCCGCCAGCGCCCCCGGGCCCAGCGAGGAGATCGCCCCCGCCAACAGGAAAAACAGCGGCGGCAGCAAGGCCGGCGTCCCCCCGCAGGCCCGCACGCCCCGCCGCGCCAGCGCCTCGAGGGTGCCGTTGGTCTGGGCCACCCCGAACAGCAGGGTCACGCCCGCGAGGGTCAGGAACAGGCCCGAGGGGAACAGCGCGAGCACCGCCTCCGGCTTCCATCCCGCCGCGCCCACACCCACGGGCAGGGCCAACGCCACCGCCAGGACGCCGATGTTGATCCGCGACGTCAGGCTGAGGACAAGCACCGCCACGAGGGCGATCAGCGAGAGCGTGGCGGGATTCATCGGCTTCAGGCCCGCCAGGGCGGCAAGAGGTGCTTCTGGACCTTGCCCAACGCCGTCCGGGGCAGCGCCGGCACCTGCACGAAGGCCCGCGGCTGCTTGAAGGAGGCCAACTGCTCCCGCAGGCGGGCGGCGACCGCCGCCTCGTCAAATTCCAAGCCCGCGACGACGTACGCCACCGGCACCTCGCCGCGCACCGGATCCGGCGTGCCCACCACCGCCGCCTCCTTCACGCCCGGCTGCTCAAGCAGGA
>VHCI01000039.1 GCA_016871775.1 Verrucomicrobiota bacterium
GCATTCATCTTCTGGGCCTTGTTCGAGCAGGCAGGCACCTCGCTGACCCTGTTCGCGGAGCGCCACACCGCGACCCACGTGGGTGGGCTCGAGGTGCCGTCTTCGTGGTACCAGTCCGCCAACCCGATCTTCGTCATCGCGCTGGCGCCGCTCTTCGCGCTGCTTTGGACGCGCCTGGGCGACCGGCAGCCCTCGAGCCCGATGAAGTTTACGTTGGGTCTGGTTTGTCTGGCGCTGGCGTTCGGCCTGATGGTGCCGGCGGCGCAACTGGCAATGCAGGGGAGGGTGAGCCCGCTGTGGCTGCTCGGACTGTACTTCCTGCAGACCATCGGGGAGATGCTGCTGAGCCCGGTCGGGCTGAGCACGTTCACCAAGATCGCGCCGCGGCATTTAGTGGGTGCGATGCTGGGCATCTGGTTCCTCGGCGCCGCCTTTGGCAACAAGTTTGCCGGGGTGCTGGCGGCGCAGTTCGGCGAGGGCGAGTCCGGGCAGCTGGACCGCTTCTTCGGGCAACAGGCGCTCGCGGTCCTCGCGGCCGCGGGGGTCTTCCTCGCGCTTGTCCCGTGGGTCCGCCGCCGGATGGGCGGGGTTCGCTGAGGCCTCCATCCCAGCCGCGATGACCCTGCGCTCCTGGTTTGCCACCCCGATCTACGCCGCCCCGCTGCAACCCCGCGGCGGGGAGCGGCTGCGCGCCGATCTGGAGGAAGAATGCCGCCGGCTGCGTGACTTTGATGCCGCAGGGCGGCGCTGGTCCGCGCGGCACTACCCGGGCGGCTACACCAGCTACGCCTCGATGAACGAGCTGCACCGCTTCTCGAGCACGTTCTCGGCCCTAGAGCGGCGCCTGCTGCCGCACGCCCGCCGCTTTGCCAGAGCGCTGGCCTTCGATCTGGGCAGCCGCCCGCTCCGACTCACCGATCTGTGGGTCAACATCATGCCGCCGACGGCGGCCCATTCGCTGCACCTGCACCCGCTGTCGTGCATCAGCGGGACGTACTATGTGGTAACGCCACCGGGCTGCCCAGGGCTGAAGTTCGAGGACCCGCGGCTGGACCGCTTTATGGCGGCGCCACCGCGGAAAGCGTCCGCCCCCGCGGCGCGGCGGACGCACGTAACTTATCCGGCGATGGCAGGCTCGGTGATCCTGTTCGAAAGCTGGCTCCGCCACCAGGTGGTAACGAACCAGGTCGACGCCGAGCGGATCAGCATCAGCTTCAACTTCAACTGGGCATAGGTGGGCACAATGGCCACCGCACCGGCGGAGCACTTCGCATTCGGTGTCCTGTTTGTTGCCTGCAGGCTTATCCACCTTGGGGGCCGGGAATCCCGGCAGCGTCGGCAAGCTCCCGACCTGCGTTTCGTTCCCTTCCTCCAGCGCCGGGAGCCCCGGCTACATCGAATCCCGCCGGCTAGCGCCCGCGGCGCCGCGCGCCCCTGGCCGCCACCGGCCGCGCCGGGCGCAGCGCCGGGGCCGCCCCCCGCGTGTGGCGCCCCGACTTGAGGGCATCAATCTGGTCCCGCAACACCGCCGCCCGTTCGAACTCCAGCCGGTTGGCCGCGTCCTGCATCTCCTCCTCCAGCTCGGCGATCACCGCGGCCGCGTCGTCCACCGTCTCGGCGACCACCGGCTCCGCCTCGCGGCGCCCGGAGCCGTCCAGCACGTGGAGGCTCGCCTGCGCGGCCCGGCGCACGCTTCGCGGCGTGATCCCGTGCCCCAAGTTGAAGGCCAGCTGCTTCTCCCGGCGGTACGCCACGGCCGCCAGAGTCCGCCGGATCGAATCGGTCTGCAGGTCCGCGTAGAAGATCACCCTTCCCTTCTCATGCCGCGCCGCCCGGCCGGCCGTCTGGATCAGCGACGTCTCGCTGCGGAGGAACCCCTCCTTGTCGGCATCCAGCACCACCACCAGCGCCACCTCGGGGAGGTCGAGGCCCTCGCGGAGGAGATTGATGCCGATCAGGACGTCGAAGTTGCCCAGCCGCAGGTTGCGCAGGATCTCGACCCGCTCGATCGCGTCGATGTCCGCGTGCAGGTACTCCACCTTGATGCCCGCCTCCCGCAGGTGGCTGGTGAGGTCCTCGGCGAGGCGCTTGGTCAGGGTGGTCACCAGCACCCGCTCCCCGGCGGCCGCGGCGGCGCGCGCCTCGGCAATCAGGTCCTCCACCTGGCCGCGCGTCGGGCGCAGGGTAATCTCCGGGTCAAGGAGGCCCGTCGGGCGGACCAATTGCTCCGCGACCACGGAGGAATGCTTCAGCTCATAGGGCCCGGGGGTGGCCGAGACGTAGACCAGCTGGCCGGAGGCGGACTCGAACTCGGCGAAGTTCTGGGGCCGGTTGTCGAGGGCCGACGGTAGGCGGAAACCGAAGTCGACCAAGGTGGTCTTCCGGGCTCGGTCGCCATTGTACATCCCGCCGATCTGGGGGAGCGTCACGTGGCTCTCGTCGACCACCAGCAGGAAGTCGCGGGGGAAGAAATCGAGCAGGCAGAAGGGCCGTTCGCCCGGCGGCCGGCCGGTGAGGTGGCGCGAATAGTTCTCGATGCCGTTGCAGAAGCCCATCTCCTGCAGGAGCTCGAGGTCGTACTCGGTGCGCATCCGGATGCGCTGCGCCTCCAGCAGCTTCCCGGTGCGCTCGAACTCCGCCACCCGCTCGTCCAGCTCGCGCCGGATGCCGGCGATCGCGGGCTCCAGCTTACCGCGGCTGGTGACGTACTGGTTCGCCGGGTAAAGGTCGAACTGCTCCAGGCTCCGCCGGATCTGGCCCGTCAGGGGATCAAACTCCTGCAGTCCCTCCACCTCGTCCCCAAAGAATTCCACCCGGAGCCCGTATTCGAGGTAGGCGGGCATAATGTCGACCACGTCGCCCCGGACCCGGAAGCGGCCCGGCTTAAGCTCGAGGTCGTGGCGCTCGTAAAGGTTCTCCACCAGCCGCTCCAGGAGCCGCTGGCGCTCCAGGCCGGCGCCGCGGCGCAGCGGGATCATCAGCGAGCTGAACTCCTGGGGCGAACCAAGGCCGTAGATGCAGGAGACGCTCGCCACCACGATCACGTCGCGGCGCGAGACCAGCGAGCTCGTGGCCGCCATCCGCAGGCGCTCGATCTCCTCGTTGATCGCCGAGTCCTTCTCAATGAACGTGTCGCTGGAGGGGATGTAGGCCTCCGGCTGGTAATAGTCGTAGTAGCTGACGAAGTACTCGACCGCGTTGTGGGGGAAGAAATGCTTGAACTCGGAGTAAAGCTGGGCGGCGAGGGTCTTGTTGTGGGACAGGATCAGCGCCGGCCGCTCGAGGCGGGCGATGACGTTGGCCATCGTGAAGGTCTTGCCGGAGCCGGTGACGCCGAGGAGGGTCTGGTGGCGGTTACCTGCGCGGAGGGAGTCCACCAGACGCTGGATGGCCTGGGGCTGGTCGCCGCGGGGCTCGTACTCGGACTGGAGTTGGAACAGCATCGCCGGGCCGTCACTCAGGCCGGTTCCGGCTGGGAGGCAAGCGGGTGAATTGCGGGTTGACAGGTCGGGACCCGGATTCAGAGTCATCCTTCCTCCTTTCAATGAGCACCACCGAGCAGAAGCAGCAGACTCCCACCCCGGCCGAGATCCCCTTCACCCAGCCGCAGGCGATGGTCCGTTACGTGACCGACACCGGTAAGATTCTGCCCCGCAAGTACACCGGCCTGTGCGCCAAGCACCAGCGGGCGGTGACCAAGACGATCAAGCAGTCGCGCAATATGCTACTGGCGCAGTAAGCGCCGACCCGGAGCGGGCGCATCCCGCATCCCCGGGCAAGCCGGAGCTCCTGAGGAGCCCGGCTTGTTATGTTTCCAGCGGGGGTGGCTCGGGTTGCGCCCGCGCCGATTGCCCACCCCGCGGACGGCGGTTTGGCACGATGAGGATCACAGCGGCCCGCCATCGGTATTGGCGGACCGGGGCAAAATGCGCGGCCGACCGGGCCGCTGCATTTTGATCCGCCCCAAGTGGAGCCCGCGTCCGGTTGTACTGGGGCGCGTCGCCCCGGCCATCCGGCGCCACTCCGGTTGAACCAGGTTCGCGGCGACCGGAAAGACCGGTTTGCGATGGACGCAGGCGGCGGCCAAAGCTTCGCTGGACGCACCCTGATGCCTACCCCGCTGCGCCGACTCCCGTTCGCGCTGACCCTCCTGCTTGCGCTCGTCCTGCCCTCCGCCGGCCAGAACCCCGGCGGGACCGGGTCCATCGCCGGCCGCGTCACCAACGCGGCCGGGGACACCTTCCTCGAACGGGTGCGAGTCACGGTCGAGGGCACGTCCCTGGAAACGTTCACGGACGCGGGTGGCGCATACCGCCTCGAAGGGGTGGCCGCGGGCGCCGTCCGCGTGCGGATGTTCTACACCGGCCTCGCGCCGCAGTCGGCGCCGGTCACGGTCGTCGCCGGCCAGTCGGCACCGCTGGAAGTGGCCTTGGGCGCGGCGGGCCGGGGCGCCGGGGCGAACAGCCCGGTGAAGCTGGACCAGTTTGTCGTCGCGACCTCCAAGGAGATGGAGGCCTCGGCGATCGCGATCAACGAGCAGCGGTTCGCCTCGAACCTGAAGACGGTGGTCTCCAGCGATGAGTTCGGCACCGTGGCGGAGGGCCACGTGGGCGAGTTTCTGAAATTCCTGCCCGGGGTCACGATGAACTATGCCGGCGGTAACGCGCGCGAGATCTCGATCAACGGGGCGCCGGCCGAAAACGTGCCCGTGACGCTCGACGGTTTCGCCCTGGCTACGGCGATCAGCGGGATCGCGCGGGCGGCGGCGGTGGATATGGTGTCGATCAACGGCATCGCGCGGGTGGAGGTCTCCTTTTCCCCCACGCCGGACACCTCCGGGGCGGCGCTGACGGGTTCGGTGAATATGGTGCCGCGGAGCGCCTTCGAGCGTTCCCGGCCGGTCTTCAATGGCAGCGTCTACGGGATGGCGCGCGATCACCGCAAGGAACTGCACGCGACGCCGGGGCCGCGGGAGGACCGCCGGCGCAAGGTGGCGCCGGGCTTCGATTTCTCCTGGGTGGTGCCAGTCAACCGACGCTTCGGCTTCACCTTCTCGGGCGGACGCACCAGCCAGTTCGCGGGGCAGGACCAGGTGACCAACACGTGGCGCGGCGCCGGCACCGCCACCAACGGCACCACCTTCCCGCACACCACCCCGGACCGGCCCTACCTTTCGACCTTCGCGGTGCGCGGCGGACTCAAGGAGACGACCCGCCACTCGCTCGCGGCCACCCTCGATTTCCGCCTGGCGCGTCAAGACACCGTCTCGCTCTCCGTGCAGGCCTCGCGCTTTGAGGAGGACTTCCTTAGCCAGACGCTGACCTTCAACGTCGGGGGCGTGGCGCCCGGGGCCTTCACGCCATTCTCGACACGCGGCAATGCTAACGCGGGGGACCTGGTGAGCGGCAACGGCGGCGGCTATCGGCGCAACGAGACCTATATGCCCACCCTCCGCTGGCGCCACGACGGGCCCGTCTGGAAGGCGGAGGCCGGCGCGGGATATTCCCGGGCGCGCTACAATGGCGGTGACGTGGGGCGCGGTTACTTCGCGAACTCCAGCGCCCGCCGGACCGGCGTGACCGTGGCCTTCGATGACATCTTCTACCTGCGGCCGAGCCGGATCACCGTGACCGATGGCGCCACGGGCGCCCCCGTCGACCCCTACGCGCTCGCGACCTACGCCCTGCAGACGGCCGGCAGCGGCCAGCCTGAGAACAACGACCAGCAGCGCACGGCCTTCCTCAACGTGGGCCGCGATCTGCCCTCGCGCATCCCGGCGAGCCTCAAGGCCGGCGTCGACCGCCGCTGGGGTGTGCGCGACCTGCGCACCGTCGACAACCGCACCTTCACCTTTGTCGGCCGGGACGGCCGCGCCAGCACGAGCCCCCTCGCCGGTGACGACAGCGCGGCGCCCTTCTGGGCCCCGGAGCTCTCGGAGCGGCCGCACAGCTACGGCTTCCCCCGCATCCAGTGGGTCGGCAACACCCGGCTCCTCGAGTTCCAACAGGCGAACCCCGGCCAGTTCACGACCGAAGAGAACGCCCGCTACCGGGCCGCGGTGACCAATTCCAAGCATATCGAGGAGACCGTCTCCTCCGCGTACCTGCGCGGGGACCTCGCCCTCTTCGAGCGTCGGCTGCGCCTCGTCGCCGGCCTGCGGGCCGAACAGACCAACATCGAAGCCGAGGGGCCATTGACCGACCTGACCCGCAATTACCAGCGGGACGCCAGCGGGCGCATCCTCACCGTCGCCAGCCCGACCCCGGCCGACCCCAACCGGCGCACGCCCGTCCTAATCTTCCCCGCGACCAACGCCCTGGCCGTGTCGCAGCTCACCTTCCTCGCCCGGGGCGCGCGGGTGGAGAAGGAGTATCTCCGGCTGTTCCCGAGCCTCAATGCGGCCTTCAACCTGCGCGAGAACCTGGTCCTTCGCGCCGCCCTTTACTCCTCGGTGGGCCGGCCGAACCTCGACCAGTACGCCGGCGGCCTGACCCTGCCGGACCCCGACAGTGACGCCACAAACCCGGCCAACCGAATCGTGGTCAACAACGCGGGGATCAAGGCCTGGAGCGCGGAGACGACCAACGCCAGGCTCGAGTACTACTTCGCCGGAGTGGGCCAACTCTCGGTCGGTGCCTTCCGCCGGGACATCCGGGACTTCTTCGGCGGGACCGTCCTCGACGCGACCCCGGAGTTCCTTGCCCTGTACGGCCTCGATCCGGCGCTTTTTGGGAAGTTTGACGTCACCACCCAGGAGAACCTGCCCGGCACGGTGCGGCTGACGGGCATCGACTTCAGCTACAAGCAGGCGCTGACCGGGCTCCCGGCGTGGGCGCGGGGGGTTCAGGTGTTCGCCAACGCGAGCGCGCAGCGGGTGACGGGCGACGCGACGGTCACCACCAACTTCGCCGGCTACATCCCGCGCAGCGGCAGCTGGGGCATCAGCCTAACGCGGCCGGAGTACAACGTGCGCATCAATTGGAACTACCGCGGCCGGCAACGGCGCGCGATCGTGGCGGCCGGACCGAGCATCGAACCCGGCACCTACAACTGGGGCTCCAAGCGCCTCTACATCGACGTCTCGGCCGAATACACGCTCTCGCGGCGCCTCGCGCTCTTCACTAACCTGCGGAACATCAACGACGCCACCGAGGACACCGAGATCCACGGGCCGGCGACGCCGGCACACGCGCAGTTCCGTTCGCGCCTCGACTTCGGCTCGCTCTGGACCTTCGGCCTCCGCGGCACCTTCTGAGCCGCGCCCGCGTCCTTCCACCCTTGTTGCCCGCGAACCTCCCCATCATCCGGCTCAAGCGGCGCGCGCGGCGGAGCCAGCCTCGTCCGACCCGTTGGAGCGGATCGTGCGGCTCACCGGCTTTAATTGGGATCGGGTCCCGCTGAACCTTCACTTCGGCAAGCGCACCGGGGACCTGACGGAGGCGGAAGTCGCGTTTGTCGCCCCGCACAGTTCCCTGATCGCACTGGAGAAGAGCCACGGGGTGAAGCCGCACGGGAGCACCGAGGCGGGGATCGCGGACTCGGCGCGCAGGATCGTCGCGCAACGCCCCGGGGCCCGGATCCTATTCTACCTGAACGCCTTCATCAACTGGCCCGGGTACGCTTCGTTCGCGACCTACCGGCCCGAATGGACGCTGCGTGACTCCGCCGGGGAGATCGTGCGGCACCCGTCCGCCCCGCGGGCAATCCGGCGCACGACCTCGCCCGCCGCGGCCAGCCCGAACAGGCCCGTCACAAAGACCGCGCTCCCCAGACCCGCCGCGCAATCCAGGCGTACCACCCCACCCGGCTCGGGCCGCGCGTTGCAGGTGCCGTCCGCCCACGCATAGACCGGATCCTCGGCCGACCAGACCGCCGGCACGCCCAGGCGCGTCACGCCGCGCGCCGCGCCAGGGGTGAACCCGTGCGCCCGCCGCAGCTTCCGGCGCACCTGCCGCAGGAGCTCATCCCCCGCTTCCCCCAGATCGCCCGTGCGCAGCGCGCCAGGATCCCTGCGGCCACCCGCTCCACCCACGGTCAAGACCGGAATCCCGCGCTCCCGGCAGGCGGCGATTAGCAGCGCCTTGTGCGACATCCGGTCGACCGCATCGATCACGAAGTCGAACCCCGGGGCCAGCAGGGCGGGCGCCGTGGCCGCGGTGAAGAACTCCAGCTTGGTCTTCACCCGGCAACCCGGATGGATCAGTGCGATGCGCTCCGCTAGCACCGTGACCTTGGGCCGGCCGATCTGGCCGTCGAGCGCCGGTAGTTGCCGGTTCACGTTGGTGACGCAGACGTCGTCCCGGTCGATCAACGTAAGCCCACCCATCCCGCTGCGGGCGAGGCCTTCCGCCGCCCATGAGCCGACACCGCCCACCCCAATGACGGCGACGCGGGCAGCAGCCAGCCGGTCCAGGGACGCCGGGCCAAAGAGCCGGCCAAGGCCGCCGAAACGGTCGAGAAAGTCCGGCGACTGCACGCGAGCCCGGGACCGCTTACTTGATGCCCAACAGACGGCGCACCGTAGGCTCAAGCTGATTCTGGGGCGTGTCCGCCACGATGCGGCCAACGGGGCTGCCCTGAACGCTCATCTGGAGCATTCCCTTCTGGTCGAAAACCAGTAGCCGCGGGGCGCCGGTGACATTGAACTTGGGCGCAAAGCCATTGCGCGTGCCCTTGCCATCAAAATGCACCGGGAAGTCGATCCGGGCAGTCTTCACGAACTGCTCCACCTTAGCGCGATCCTCCGCCTTATCGAGGCACACGGTGACCACCTCGAGGCCGCGGCGGCGGTAGTCGGAATACAACTGCTTGAGGGCGTCGAAGCGGCCGGTGGAACTCTTGCTGTTGGCGCTCCAGAAATAAAGGGCCACGACCTTGCCGCGCAGTTGGGAGAGATCGGTCTCCTTGCCGTCGAGCCCGGTGAACTTGAGGGCGAAGGGCTCCTTGCGGGCCTCGTACAGATTGAGCTCGTCGCGGGCCATATCCTTCACCGCCTTCTCCTTGTGCTCGAGCAGGCGGCGGAAGTGCTCCTCGCCCCGGGCCGGGGCGCTGCCGAGGGTGACGACGTGACCGAAGGAGCGCTCGCGGTCGGCTTGGAAACGCGCGGCGCCCGGCGTCTCATCGAGGGCGTCCAGCTTCTCGCGCAAGTTGGTCAGGTTGTCGCGGCTGAAGGCGATCCGAACCTCGAAATCGGCGATCGAGGCATCGAGGGCGGCGAGCGCGGCCTTGGTCGCGTCGGAAACCCCGTCCTTGTAGCGCAGGTTGGCGAGTTCGAGCTTCAGGAAGGAGACGTACGAGGTCTGGAGAGCAGCCTGCTCCTTCGGGATCGCGCCGGCGTAATAGGCCAACCCGAGGATGACCTCGTTGGCCCGAGATTGGGTCGGATGCTTTGCTAGGTAATCCATTCCCGCGGCGATCACCTTCTGGAACCGGGCCTGGTCGCGCGCGCCGGGGGCGCCCCGCTCCCGGTTGAAGGCCTCAAACGACAGGTCGGCGGCGGACTTGGCGGGCGCCTTGGCCGCCTTGTCCTCCGACTTGGGCGCGGAGGTCTGGCCGGCAAGGGGGGCAAGCGGGAGGAGCGTGGCAACGAGGACGGGCAGCAGGCGGAGGTTCATCGCGATGGGGGGTTGGAGTCGGACGCAGCGGAGGCGGACCCGGAAACACCCGGGACCCCGAGATGCGAGCCAATCGCGGGAAGCGACCTGCGCAAGTCAAAGCGGCCGAACACTGCGTCAGTGCGCCAGGTGGCGTTCCAGCCAGGCGTAGGCCCGGGCGCGCATCTCGGGCGGGAAGTCGTGTTCGCAGGCGGGATGGACCACATCGAGATTTACCGGGGCTCCGAGAAGGGCATAGACAGGCCGCGCGGAGGCGATGATGCGCTCCACGCTCCGCCACTTGAAGTTGCTGTCCCCGGTCGGCGCGATCGCGAGGAAGCCCCGCGGGGCGAGGGCGCCGACCAGTTCCGGAAAATCGAACGGGATGGTCTCCAACCGGCCCGCGTAGGCCGCCAGGGCCGGCATGTAGCGCTCCTGGGTCCAGCCCTGCCCGGGCCGCCAGACGGCGTCTCGCTTCTCCTTATAATAATCAAGGAACGAGTCGAAGCCGCAGCTTGAGACCACGGCGCGGATGCGCTCGTCGAACAGCGCGGTGTAGATCGAATTGTGGCCGCCGAGGGAATGCCCGACCGCGCCGAAACCCCGGAGCAAGACCCCCGGCGTGGCCGCCAGCACATCGAGGCCGCGCACGTTGTCCCAGATAGCCTTCATCGTCCCGCTCTTATAGCCCAGCCCCGCCAAGTCGGGGCGGTACTCGCCAAGGTGTGGGTACGGTGGGGCGAGCACCACGAACCCGCGGGCCGCCAGTTCCTCGCCGTAATTGCGGCCCGGCTTCCCGTCCGGCCGGCCGAGGCCGACGACGGGGCGGTTGCCCTCGGAATTATTGGTGGGCATCAGCGCGAGCACGCCCGGCCGCACCACCCGGCCGGCGAGAACCTCCTTGGGCACCAGCAGGTAGGCGGGCACCGTCCCGCCGGGTTCGGCGACGTAGGTGATCTCGCGGCGGACGTAGGTGCCGCAGTCCGTCTCGGAGATCACCCGCACGTCTAGCGGCACGCGGCGGTCCGCGCCCGGGAGGGGACCCATCACCGCCACGGCCCCGGCAACGATCTCCGCGCGGCGCCGCGCCCAATCGGCCGCGTCACGCACAGGTGCCGGCCGCCCATCGGGGCCGCGGTGGACAAGCAAGGCGTGGCGATCGAGGCGTTCGGCGGCCGGGGCCAACAGGGGCAGCAGCAGGAGCGGCAGGAGCAGGCGGCGGGGGGGCATAACGGCAGCGTGGGCACAGGCCCGGTCGGCGTCGCGCCAAAACTTGCCCGACGCGGCCGCGGGCAACCGACTCCGCCCTTGCCTCAGCACGCGGCGCGTCGGTTACTCGGACCATGCCCTGCCGCGCCCTTTTGCCCCTCGCCCTGATGCTGTGGTTGCCGCTGGCCGCCCCCACGCTGCGGGCCGGGGAAACATCGGGTTGGCGTGCAGGCACCGGTCGCGAGAACATTACACCGCCCGCGGGCCTCTGGATGACCGGCTATGCGTCCCGCGATCGGCCGGCCGATGGCAAGCTGCAGGACCTCTGGGTGAAAGCCCTCGCCGTAAGCGATCCCGCCGGCAACCGCGGCGTCCTGCTGACCCTCGACCTCTGCGGCATCGCGCGGGAAACCTCGGACCGCGTGGCGGCGGAACTGCAGCGGCGCCACGGCCTCCCGCGCGCGGCCGTGATGACGAACGTCTCGCACACCCATTGCGCCCCAGCCCTCGAGGGCAACCTGCGCGGCATCCGCATCCTCCCGCCGGACGGCCGCGCCCGCTCCCTCGCCTACCTCGCGGAGCTCGAGCGCAAGATGGTGCAGGTGGCGGAGACCGCCCTTGCCGCCCTCGCGCCGGTCCGGATCGGCTGGGGGGTGGACGAGGCGGCCTTTGGCTTCAATCGCCGCGAGAATCCCGAGAAGGACGTCCCCGCCCTGCGCGCGGCGGGGAAGCTGAAGGGCCCCTTTGACCCGCGCGTGCCGGTCCTCGCGGTGCGCGGGGCTGACAGCGCGCTCCGCGCCCTCCTCGTCTCTTACGCCTGCCACAACACGACGCTCGGCATTTTCCAGTGGCACGGGGATTACGCTGGCGTGGCCCAACTCGAGCTAGAGCGCCGGCACCCGGGGGCAACGGTGCTGTTCGCGATCGGCTGCGGGGCCGACATCAACCCGGCACCGCGCCGTGAACTGGTCCACGTGGAGGCCCACGGGCGGGCTCTTGCCGACGCCGCCGACCGGGCACTGGGCCGCCCACTCGCCCCGATCGAGGGCCACTTCGCCGCCGCTTGGACCGACGTCACCCTCCACTTCGCGCGCCCGCCCACCGAGGCCCAGTTGAAGGAGGCCGAGGAAAAGGTGCAGCCCAACCGCGAAATGAACCAAGCGTGGGCCGCGTCCGTCCGCGAGCTGCAACGCATCCGCGGGCCGCGCCTGCTCGAGTATGATTACCCGGTGCAGGCGTGGCGCCTCGGGGGGCTGGCCTGGGTGGCTTTGGGCGGCGAGGTGGTCGTGGATTACGCGCTGCGGCTCCGCCGCGAGGCGGGCGAAGCCTTGTGGGTCTTCGGCTACGCGAACGACGTGATGGCCTACATCCCGAGCGAGCGCGTCCTCCGAGAAGGGCGCTACGAGGGCGAGACCTCGATGGTGCCCTACGGCCAGCCGGGCCCCTGGGCCCCAGGCCTAGAGGACCGGATCGTCGGCACGGTGCACGAACTCCTTGCCCGCACTGCGATCCGCTGAACCTTTCCCATGCCCAACGCGAAACTCCCCAAATCCCCGCGGATCCTCACGACCACGGTCGGCTCCTACCCGATCCCCGACTGGCTTGCGGCCCTGCCGAGCGAGCAGGCCGTGATCGATGCCACCCGCGTCGTCTTCGACCTGCAGCGCCAGGCTGGGATCGACCTGCCGACCGACGGGGAGCTGTACCGCTTCGACATCAACCATCCCGATACCAACGGGATGATCGAGTACTTTATCCGCCCGATGGCCGGCATCTCCACGGTCGTCGGCCGCTCGGTGACCGATGAGTTCTCGCGCCACCACCCGATGGGCTTTCGCCGCAAGCCGGCCGGCGTCGTCACCGGTGCGCTCGGCGAAGGCTCCCTGAACCTGCTCGCCGCTTGGCAGCGAGCGGCCGCGTTCGCGGGCGGGCCGTTCAAGTTCACCGTGACCAGCCCCTATATGCTGGCCCGGACCCTCCTCGACCACCACTACCGCGATTTCGACCGCCTCACGATGGCCCTCGGCGAGGTCCTTGCGGCGCAGGTCACCGGTCTGCCCGCCGCTTGCATCCAAGTGGACGAGGCCAACATCCCCGGCAACCCGGCGGACGCCCCCCTCGCGGCGGCGGCGATGAACCTCGTGCTCGACGCCATCTCCCCCGGCACCGAGCGCGGCGTACACTTCTGCTTCGGCAACTACGGCGGCCAGACCATTCAGAAGGGCAACTGGCGCAAGCTGCTGGCCTTCCTCAACGCCCTCCACACGGACCATCTGGTGCTGGAGCTGGCGCATCGGCCCGCAGCGGACCTCGACGCCCTCAAGCACATCGACCGCCGCATCGCCCTCGGCGTCGGCGTGATCGACATCAAGGTGAACCATATCGAAACCCCGGACGAGGTGGCCCGCCGCCTCGAGGCCGCGGAGAAGAAGGTCGGACCGGGCCGCGTACGCTGGGCGCACCCGGACTGCGGCTTTTGGATGCTCAAGCGCTCCATCGCGGACCGGAAGATCGAAGCCCTCGTTCAGGGCCGCGACAAGTACCTCGGCCGCTAAACGCGGCTCGATCTAACCCCGAATCCACGCTCCGCGCGCACGCGAGCCTCAGCGGGAAGGAGCTGGCGAAGCGGGCGGAGGCGCGCCGTAGCTGCCGGTTTCAGCAGCGCGAACGAAGGCCTCCGTGACGCCCTTAAGTTCCTCCCAGCGGCGTCGGATGTGCCTCGCCTCATCGCGCGTAATCGTGCTGTCGGCGGAGGCCGTGGCGATCGTGGCAAGCATATCGGCGAACTCTTGCACGATTCCGTTGGTGGCGGGCATCAGCCGGGCGCTGCCCGCCAGCTCCTGCGGGTTGCGGATATAAAACCCATCCCCCTGTTCGCAGACCCACTGAGCAATACGCGGATCTCGGGTGATGCGCTGGAGCTGGCCCACGCGCTCCAGCGGACTGCCGGAGGCAGCACCGGGCTCGACGAGTTCGGCCCACTTGTAGACGAGAGAGAGGGACAGGTTCATCTCGGCGGCGATCCGCTTGGCGCTGGTCTGCTTTAACACCTGCCTCATTACCTCGTGGGCTTTCATCGCTGCTAGCCTGCGGGGAACGCGGGGAAACGCAACCCCGGGGCGCACAACGATTTTGGGCGTGCTTACGCGGCCCTGCCTCTGGTTTGCTGTCCGCTCTTCGACCCTTCCTGCATGAACATCCACGAGTATCAGGCCAAGGCCCTCTTCGAGAAATACGGCGTGCCCGTCCCTAGGGGCGCCGCCGCCCGGAGCCAAGCGGAGTTCGCCCCCGCCTTGGCCCAGCTCCCCGAAGGGGCCACCATGGTAAAGTCGCAGATCCACGCCGGCGGGCGCGGCAAAGGGACGTTTACCAACGGCTTCAAGGGCGGGGTGAAGTTCTGCGCAGACAAGGCCACCGCCCTCGCGATGGCGGGCCAGATGCTCGGCCAGACGCTCGTCACCGCCCAGACCGGACCCGCCGGCCGCCGCGTGCAGTCGGTGTACTTCACCGTCGCGAGCGCCATCAAGAAGGAATACTACCTCGCCATTCTCCTCGACCGCGCCAGCTCCCGCCCGGTCATCGTCGCCTCGACCGAGGGCGGCGTCGAGATCGAGAAGGTCGCCCGCGAGACCCCGGAGAAGATCACCAAGGTCCGCGTCGATCCCGCGTTCGGTTTGGCCGATTTCCAAGTGCGCGACCTCATCGCCGCCCTCGGCCTCACCGGCGCAGAGGCCAAGAACGCCGCGAGGCTGATCCGCAACCTTTACACCTGCTTCTGGGAGACCGACGCCGCGATGGTCGAGGTCAACCCCCTCATCACCACGCCCGCAGGAGAGGTCTTGGCCCTCGACGCCAAGGTGTCCTTCGACGACAATGCCCTCTTCCGCCACCCGGAGATCACCGCGCTGCGCGACCTCAACGAAGAGGACCCGAAGGAGATCGAGGCCTCACGGTACTCGCTCAGCTACATCGCCCTGGACGGCAACATCGCCTGTCTCGTCAACGGCGCCGGCTTGGCGATGTCCACGATGGACATCATCAAGCACTTCGGCGGGACACCGGCCAACTTCCTCGACGTGGGCGGCGGCGCCTCGAAGGATCAGGTGGTCGCGGCCTTCAAGATCATCCTCGGGGATCCGAACGTGAAGGGGATCCTAGTAAACATCTTCGGCGGTATTATGGACTGCAACGTGATCGCTCAAGGCATCGTCGAGGCGGTCCGGGAGGTCGGCCTCAAGCTGCCGCTGGTTGTCCGCCTTGAGGGCAACAACGTCGAGGCCGGCAAGGCCACCCTCGCTGCCTCCCGGCTCACCCTCGTGTCCGGCGACACGATGGCGGATGCCGCGCAGAAGATCGTCCGGCTCGTCGCCTGAAACCCGTCCGCACCTCCCTCCCATGGCCATTCTCATCACCCCCTCCACGAAGATTTTGATCCAGGGCATCACCGGCGAGTTCGGGGCTCGCCATACCCGGCTCTCACTTGACTACGGCACGCAGGTCGTCGCGGGCGTTACGCCCGGCAAGGGAGGACAGCACTTCGAGCACCAGGGGAGCCGCGTCCCGATCTTCAACTCGGTCGCCGAGGCCGCCCGCGCCACTGGCGCCACGGTCTCCGCGATCTTCGTCCCGCCCCCGTTCGCGGCGGACGCGATCCTCGAGGCGGTCGATGCCGACCTTGACCTCGCCGTCGCCATCACCGAAGGCATCCCCATCCGCGACATGATCCGCGTGAAGCGGGCGATGCAGGGCCGCCGCACCCGTCTGGTCGGCCCCAACTGCCCCGGACTGGTCACGCCCGGCACGGGCCCCAGCTCCAAGGGTGGTTGCCGCATCGGCATCGCCCCGGGCTACATCCACCGCCCGGGCCATGTCGGCGTGGTCTCGCGGTCCGGCACTCTCACCTATGAGGCCGTGTTCCAGCTGACTTCCAAGAGCATCGGCCAGTCGACCTGCGTCGGCATCGGCGGCGACCCGGTTAACGGCACCTCACATCTGGACGTGATCAAGCTGTTCAACGCGGATCCCGAGACGCGCGGCATCATCATGATCGGCGAGATCGGCGGCAGCGCCGAGGTCGAGGCCGCCCGCTGGGTCCGCGAACACTGCCGCAAGCCCGTCGCCGGCTTCATCGCCGGGGCGACCGCCCCCACGGGCCGCCGGATGGGCCACGCCGGCGCGGTCATCGGGGGCCATGAGGACACGGCCGCGGCCAAGATCGCCATCTTCCGCGAGTGCGGGATCGAGGTCGCCGCGACCCCAAGCGATATGGCCGACGCGCTGCTCCGCTCGGCCGCCGCCCGCGGAATCAAGCTGTCCTAAGCAACTTCCCGCCGTCCCGGCCTGGCCCCGCCTACGGGGCCAAGCCGAGGGCGTGGGTGATTTTGCCCCCTTGCCGGCGGGGTAATGCGCTGGCATAGCCGCGGAGATGAAACTCAACCCCCTCCTGCCTGCCCTGCTTGCCCTCCTCGCCGCGCCGCTGGTGGCGGCGGACCCCAAGGCGAAGGCGCCTGATGTCGCCAAGCTCGACCCCGCGATGGGCGCGGGCAAGGCCGCCGCGGCGGAGCTGGTTTGGCACGACGTGACCCAATGGGGGGTCGAGGGTCGCGCGTGGGGGGACGCCCCGCGGACCCGCTGGTTCGACCGCTTTCCCGCCGCCGCGCAGCAAACCGTGACTCCGGCCGTCTGGAATCTCAGCCGCGACAGTGCCGGAATGCTGGTCCGATTCCGCACCAACGCGAACGCCATCCACGTCCATTACCGCCTGATGAAGGACCGGCTCGGGATGCCGCATATGCCGGCGACCGGCGTCAGCGGTGTAGACCTCTACGCGCGGGATAAGCAGGGCCGCTGGCGCTGGGTGCAGGTCACCCGGCCGGACAAGCAAGAGCTGCAGGTGGAGATTATTCGGGACCTCGCGCCCGGCGAGCGGGAGTACGCGGCTTACCTGCCCCTGTACAACGGGGTCGAGTTTCTCCGCCTCGGCGTGCCCCCAGGGGCCACGTTCGAGGGCCTCGCGCCGCGCGCGCGCCCCGTGGTGTTCTACGGCACCTCCATCACCCACGGCGCGTGCGCCTCGCGGCCGGGGATGGTGCACCCCGCGATCCTCGGCCGCCGCCTCGATGTGCCGGTCGTCAACCTCGGCTTCTCCGGCAACGGCCGGATGGACGCGGCCGTGGGCGACTACCTGACACAGGTCGACGCGGCCGCTTACGTGATCGATTGCCTGCCGAATATGAATGCCGCAGCCGTGCGCCAGAAGTGCGTGCCGCTGGTCCGTCAGCTGCGGCAAGCGCGCCCGGATACGCCCATCATCCTGGTCGAAGACCGCCGCTTCACCAACAGCTGGATCACGCCCGCGAAGGCCCAGTTCCACGATGAGAACCACGCGGCCCTGCGCGAGGCCTTCGCCACCCTCCAGCGCGAGGGCGTGCGCGGGCTCCATTACGTCGCGGGGGACGCGCTGCTGGGCTCCGACACCGAGGGCGCCACGGACGCGTCCCACCCCAACGACCTCGGCTTCATGCGCCAGGCGGACGTGATGGAGCCGGTGCTGCGCGCGGCGCTCGGCCGTTGAGCCGGCGGCGCCCGAACCTCGACATCCGCCCGCGTTCCGCCATCCTCCTCCTTATGCTTTGCCCATTCCGCCGCCAACCGCGTCTCCGCCGCCGGGCCTTCACCCTGCTCGAAATCCTCGTGGTCTTGGCAATCATCGGTCTCCTCGCCGGCCTTGCCATCACGAACGTCGACAAGATCTTTGGGGGCGCCCAAGCGAGCACGGTGAACATCTTCGTGCGCGAGAGCATGAAGACGCCCCTCACCTCGTACCGGATCCATTTGGGCGACTATCCCTCGACCAGCGACGGGCTGCAGGCGCTTCTGACCCGCCCCGCGACCAAGGGGGACCGCTGGTTCGGACCGTACCTGGACGGCGGCAAGGTGCCGACAGATCCTTGGGGCGAGCCTTACCAGTACGCCTATCCGGGCACGCGCAACAAAGGTGGCTACGACCTCTGGTCCAAGGGCCCCGACAAGCAGAGCGGGACCGCCGACGACCTCGGCAACTGGGACGCGGGGGCCGGGGCCGAGAAATAGGCCCGCGGATGCGGCGGTCCTCTCACCGTCCGTCTCGCCCGCGCCTCCGCGGGTTCACGCTGCTCGAGATCCTGCTGACCCTCGCCCTGATCGGGCTGCTGGCCGCCTTCCTCATCGGCGGCTCGGCGCGCCTACTCTCCACGCGCGGCGCTACCCCCGCCGAGGTCTTCTGGCAGGCTGTGGCCGAGGCCCGTCGCACCACCTTGAAATCGGGCCGCGAGGTGCGACTGAGCTTCGATGGCGAGACCCGGGCCTTCCTGGTGTTCGACGGCGAGGCGCCGCCCCCGGCCGCGCCCGGAGAACCGCCCGCGACGGAGCGCCCGCTACGCCGTTTCCCGGTTTCCCCGGAGCTGGCCGGGGACCTCGAGGTGGACTTCCTCGGCGCGGCCACCCAGGGGGCGAACGCGATCCTCGTGGGCGGCGTGCTGCTGGAGGCCCGTTCCCTCGCCCACGCGACCTTTTTCCCGGACGGCACCTGTAGGCCCTTCCGCGCCCAGCTGGCCCGCGCCGGCGGCCGTTCCGTCCTGCGGGTCGACCCCTGGACCTGCGCGCCCGTGCTCACGCTCGAAGATGAACGCACCGCACCCTAGGGCCGCCGGTGGCTTCACCGTGGTCGAAGTGCTGGCGGCGCTCTCGATCTTCGCCTTCGCGGCCGTGATGATGGCCTCGGCCTACCTCAACGTTCTGAATAGCTACGAGGCGGCCGCCCGCGGGGCGGTGGTGGACGAGGATTTCGCCTTCGCCCGCCAGCAGGTGCTGCGCGAACCGGATCCGCGGCGACTCGAGGAGGGCGGCGAGTTTGAGACCGCCGGCGGCCGCCGCGCCAAGTGGTCCGCGGAGATCGCGCCCACCACCATCGCGGACGTCTACCGGGTCACCTTCAGCTGCGAGCTCACCTCCGCCGGGGCCACCGGGCCTGAGCGGCGGAGCCAGTCCTTCCTGCTCCTGCGCCCGACTTGGGTCACCGACCCGGGCGTGCGCGGCCGACTGAAGGAGGAGACAAAGACCCGCATCCTCGAGCTAAAGGCCAAGCGGGAACAGGAGGCGGCTTTCCGATGAGCCTGGCGCGCCGCCGCGGCCCCCGCCGCGCCTTCACCCTGCTGGAGATGCTGCTGGCCCTCGCGCTGGTGGCCCTGCTGCTGGTCGCGATGAGCTCCTTCCTGTTCTCGCTCGGGGAGCTCTGGGGCCGGCGCGCGGACGTGCGCCTGTTGGACCAGCACGTGCGGGCGGTTACCCGCTTCCTTGCTCAGGACCTGCGCACCGCCGCCCTCCCGCCCTTCGGCCGGGCCGACGCCCCGCCCTTCACCCTGCCCGAGGTCCGGCCGCGGGCCGGGCTCATCGAGCGCCTGTTCACCTTTGAGCTGCCCGCCGGCAGCCGGCTCTGCGACTGGCCGGGGGAGCCGTTGCCCGAGGTCGTCTGCTCGCTACAGATCCGCAGAGGGAGCGGGCTGTTGCTCCTCTGGCAGTCCCGATTGGAACGCGGCTTCGGCGAGGAGGCGCCGCGTGAGACCCTCGTCTCGCCCCTCGTGACCGGGTTGGCCTTCGACTACTACGACGCCACCGCTCGGCGCTGGACGACTGAGAGCTTGCTCAAGCTGGATACGCAGGGCCAGCCGCTGGTGCCGGGCCGCCTGCGCCTTAGCTTCACCCATGGGCAGCTCAAGCGGGAGAGTCTCATCGCCGTGCCCGCCGCCGGCGCCGGCCTGCCCGACTTCTGAAAGATGCCGGCGCCATTTTCCCATTCCGCCCGCCGCCGCACCTCCCGCGGCTCCGTGATCGTGGTGGTTCTGACCACCCTAATGTTCGCGGCCTTCGCGCTGGTGGCCTTTATGGACCGGGCAGCAGTAGACCTGCTCGTCGATCACCGCGAGTCCGTCAAACGCCGCCTGCGCGTGGAGGCCTTTTCGGCGCTGGAGATGACCTTGGGTGTGCTGGCTGAGTTCAAGGACGCGAGCAACGGACTCCGCAGCCCCGCCGAGGGCTGGGATGACCCGCTAGGATTCGCAGGTTACGAGCCGGAGGAAGGCCGAACGGTGACCGTCACCTTCAGCGACGAAAGCGGCAAGCTGTCGCTGCCCCGCACCTCGCCCCAGACCCTCCTGCAGTTGCTCCTGTACTGGGAGGTGCCGAAGCCGCGCGCAGAGGAAGTGGTCGACGCGCTCGCCGGCTGGATGAAGCCGGGCCACGTGTACGGCACCACCTGGCAGCCCGATTACGAATCAAAGCCGGTGCCCTACCGTCCGCCTGGGCGACCCCTGCGTTCGTTCCACGAACTGGCGTCCATCGAGAAGGCGCGAGAATTCTTTTTCGATCAGGCAGGGAGGCCGAACGCTTATTGGCGGCGCTTCGCGGAGAACGTCTCCTTGTTCGATTTCCCGCAGTCGAATCTCAACGGCGCGCGGCCCGATGTCCTCGCCGCCCTCGGACAATACGGTCCGGAGCAGGCCAAGGGGATGTCGGATTTTCTGCGCGGGGAAGGCCGCTTCGAACGCCGCGGCCCGGGCGTGTTCCGCAGCCCGCAGGAGATCGGCCAAGTGGCGGGGTCCTCCGGCAATTCCGCCGGCTTCGCGCTGAATCTTTCCGCCCTGCGGATCCACGTCTTCGTGCGCGAGGGACGCAACGAGTACCGGGTGGCGGCGGTGGTCGCCGCCCCCGGGGCCGCCTCCGCGGTGCCTCCCGGACCGCCTCCCGGGCCCGTTAAGGCGGAGACCCGCGCCGGCCCCACCCCAACCCCGCCACCCCAGCCGCCCGGTCCCGCCGCGCCCACCCCATCCGGCACCCTCGACCAGCGCCTCCGCTACCCGTGGCTGATCCTCGAGGTCCGCGAGAACGAGGATATTCCCCGGGAGGCCACCCCTTGAGCCGCGGCGCCGACTCTGCGGTCTTGTTCTCCGGGCCTCGCTTGTGCCTAGTACCTTTCAATCCCTGATGGCTTCGATCCTCCATTTCCTGCGCGCCGGGCCGCCGCCCCCCCAGGTGGCGCTCCTACCGGACAGCGCCTTCTTCACCCGCTCCATCCCGGTGCCGGAGGCAGCCCAACCGGCGGAAGTAGCCTTGGCGGTGGAACTCGGCCTCGAGGCGGCCTCCCCCTTCCCCTTGGCTCAGCTGTACCACGGCTGGTACTGGCGGCCCGGCTCACCCCACGCCCTCGCCTTCGCGGCCTACCGCCGCCGCTTCGCCGCCGATGAGGTCGCAACTTGGGCGGAGGCGGAACTCGTCCTGCCCGCCTTCGCCGCCACCCTCGGCCAGACGCCGGCCGCCGGCGCCGCGGTAATTTTGCCCGGCAAGGACGAGCTTACCGGCGTGCGCTGGGGCGCGGGTCCGGTCCCCGAGCAGGTGCTCACGCGGCCCCTGCCCCCCGAGGCCGACGAGAAGGTCCGGGCCTCTGCCCAGGCCGCACTCCTCGACGAACTCGCCGCCAACGGCCCGGTGATCGCCCTAGCGGCGGCTCCGGCACCCTTGCCGGCGACTCGGGACCGCGAGGTTTCCTTCCGCCAAGGAGACTTCGCGTCGCGGCTCGACGCGGCGGCGGTCGTTGCGATCGACGTGCGGGACAAGGCGGACCTCGCCGCGCTGCGGCGCGGCCGGCGCCGCGACGTGGTGCTGTGGCGGACCTTCACCGGCCTGGCCGCGGCCCTGGTTCTGTTGAGTCTCGGGGAATTGGCGCTCGGCAGCGGAGGCGCTTGGCAGCGCGCGCGGGCGCAGCAACTGGCCGCGCAGAGGCCGCTGGTCGACAGGATCAGCGGGGTGCACGAGCTGACGCGGAAGATCGAGGAACTGGCCACCAAGCGCCTGATGCCACTGGAGATGATGACCCAGCTCACCGGCGTGGACCTTGAGCGCAAACCCCCGGAGATCCAGTTCACCCGCATCCAGGCTGACCAGTCGAAGGGCCTCTTCACCCTGTTCGTCGAGGGCAAGACCACCAATCCCGCCAAGGTCTCCGAATATGAAGCGGCCCTGCGGCAGTTGCCCTCGATCGCCAAGGTCGAGGCACCCATCTCGCAGGTGAAGGGCGATCAGGCCCAGTTCACGCTCACCGCCGTATTCAAGCCGGAGGCCCTGCTGCCGAAGGGGGAGCCCGCTCCCGCCGCCAAATGATCCGCACCCTCCGCCATCTCTTCCTTAGCCGGTTACTGCGGGAGAAGCTCCTGCTCGTCGCCTTCGTCGGCATCGGCGCCCTGTGGTGGCTATCCGCCTTCGCCGACCGGGCTGGCGCTTTCCGCCGGGACGCCCACCTCACCACGCTCCGCCTCGCCGAGCAGTCCCAGTGGATCCGCAACCGGACCGTGATCGAGGAGACGGCCCAGCGCACCGCCGGGCGCCTCGACCCCGCCCGCGCCCTCAACGGCAACCAGCTGGTCACCATCGTGGCCCAGCTGGCCACCGAGGCGGGCCTTAAAAACGCCGTCTCCGGCACCCCGGCGACGGAGCGCAGCGGGCAGTTCGCGATCCACTCTTCCGACTTCGCGATCGCCCAAGCGGACTGGGAACCGCTGCGGAAGTTCTACCAGGCCCTCCAGGCCCGCTCCCCCTACATCGCAGTCGAACGCTTCGCCCTGAGCGCGGCGCCCAACGCCGCCGCCCGGCTCTCGCTTAACCTGAAGGTTGTCTCCGTGGAGCTGGTCAACCCCTGATGCTGACGTGATCCGCCTCCACGCCACCCCCGGCGGCCTCCTATTGGAGCAGCAAGACGTCTTCCGTCCCGCCCCGGGCGATTTCTCGGTCGATGGCCTCTTCCGCTCGGCCGACCCCGTCGCCCTCGCTCAGGCGGCCTTGGCGGCCGCTGGCGCGCCGGTCCCGGCCCCCGCCCGCCGCCTCGCCCCCCTCCAGTCGCAGGAGATCTGGGCCGCGGGTGTGACCTACCTCCGTAGCAAAAGCGCCCGGATGGCCGAATCCCGCGACGCCGGCGGCGGCACGTTCTACGACAAGGTTTACGACGCGGACCGCCCCGAGTTGTTCTTCAAGGCCACCCCGCACCGCACCGCCGCTCCGGACGCCCCCGTCCGCATCCGCGCGGACGCCTGCTGGAGCGTACCAGAGCCCGAGCTCACCCTCGCCCTCAATACCGCCGGCCGGATCTTCGGCTACACCATCGGCAACGATATGAGCTCGCGGGACATCGAGGGTGAAAACCCCCTCTACCTTCCGCAGGCTAAGGTCTACGACGGCTGCGCCGCCCTTGGCCCCTGCCTCGTCGTGACCGCGGACCTGCCCGGGCCCGAGACCCCAATCCGCCTGGAAATCCGCCGCGCGGGCCAGACCGTCTTCACCGGCGAAACCCAGGTCGGCCGCATCCGCCGCCCCCTGCCCTCCCTCGCCGACTGGCTATTCCGCGAGAACCGGTTCCCCGTCGGCGCTTACCTGATGACCGGGACGGGCATTGTCCCGCCTGACGCCTTCACGCTGCAATCGGGAGACGAGGTGCACATCTCCCTGCCGCCGGTCGGGACGCTGCGGAATCCGGTTGCTTGAGGACCGTTGGCTTTGGAGGAGAGGCGGCGGGCGAGCGGGTTTCGACCGAGTAAGCACGCCTTCGAGCTTGGCCAGCGGCGTCCAGGGTTGCGCGCTTCCGCTTCCCGGGAAGCGCCCCGCCTCACCGGCCGCGGGCCTTGCGGGCCGGCGCGGTCAGAGCGTTCCCGGTCGGCGGCGCCACCTCGGTGACCACGGGCGGCTCCCCGCTTTCGACCACCGTCGGAGCACCAATCTTCACCTCCGCCTTGAAGCGCTCGTCCGCCGTGACCACCACCGGCCGCGGCGTCTCCCGGCCGATCTGCGCCCCCGCCAGGGCCAACATCGAAGGGAGCACCTCCGCGAAGGCGTGGCCGCGGGACGGGGCGCTGATCTTAGTCTTCCACAGCAGCACCTTCTGGCTCCGCACCGCCGCCGCGTGGTCGTACGCCGCGATCGCCGCCACGTACAGGTCCTCGGTGGCCAGAACGCTAAGGACCTCTTGGTCCGCATCGCGGAATAGGGCCCCGGGCAACATCGGATCGAACACGGCCGCCCCCGGCTCCCGCGCCCCCAGCCCCAACTTGTAGGCCCCCATAAACCGCAGGAGTTGGCTCCGGTTGACCTGCCGGCCCTCAAGATCGTCCGGATTGGCCGACTGGACCCGGTCCGTGTTCATCGTGCCCCACGTCCACAGCAGCAGCAGCGAGGGCGGGTGTTCCGCGCTGGCCGGCAGGTAGCCTTGGCGCGCCAACACTCGGGCCATCGCGCGGAACACCACCTCCTTTGCCGGCGCCTTTTCCCCCGCGACGATGCCTCCGAAGTCCCGGAAGCCCGCGCTCACCGCTTGGTAATACGCGGGCTGCGCCAGGGACACCGGCCGCCGCAATGCCCCGACCGGGGTGGTGTCGGTCACCGTCACCACCCGCAGTTCCGGGCGCGGGAACAGCCATTCCAGTACGCCCGCGGCGGCCGCTGGCGTCAGGGTCGCCCCCAGCAGCGCCAGCGCGCCCGCGAGCCGGTAAACCGGAGGCAGGCACGGGCGATGAGGCATCGCGGACGGCGCGCGAACGAGTGCCTCAGCCCTGCAGCGGCCACCCCGCGCGATAGGCGCGGGTCAGGAAGGCGTTGGCCGCCGCGTCGTCGGTCTGACCCGTCTGGCCGTTGTACTTGAGCCGCTTTCCCGCCCGGTAGGCCACGAGCCCCAGCGCCATGCACTCGGTCATTAGCCCGTTGTAGTCGAAATTGCAGGACGTCTTCGTTGGGTCTCCCTTGCAGGCGTTGATCCACTCCTCCTGGAAGTCGCCGATGGGCGGAAACTGCTTCTCACGGGGACGCGGGATGTAATCGGCCGGATCCGCCTTGGCGTCCGGAATCAGCATCCGCGTGCTGAAGTCGGACAGCAGCACGCCCTTGTTGCCCTTGAACATCGCACCGTGGCCGATGCCGTCGAGGTCGATGAACTTCTTCGGCGAGGTGGGGAACACCTTGCCCTGGTACCAGCTGAGGCGGATCTCCGGCCGCCACGCGTTGGCGGGCAGCTGCCAATGGGCCTGCATCTTCACCGGGGTGACGTCGGGATTGAACGGATCACCCGACGCCTCGACGGAGGTCGGGTACGTCGCGTCGAGAGCGTTCCACGCCAAGTCCATCGTATGGGCGCCCATGTCGCCGACCTGGCCGGCGCCGAAGTCCCAAAACATGTTCCATTCCAGGCAATTCGCGCCCGCGCGGCCCGAGAAGTAATCGGGATTGTACGGGTGCATCGGCGAGGGCCCGATCCACTGGTCGTAATGCAAAGTCGCGGGCGGCTTGCCCACGGCGGGAAGGTAGCCGGGGCGGGGCAGTTGGCGGTTCCCCCACGCGAAGGCACCCTGCAGGTTGCCCACCGCGCCGTCGCGGACCATTTCCTTCACCCGCTGGAAATTCGGGATCGCGTGCCGCTGCGTGCCGGCCTGCGTGGCGAGCTTGCTCCGCTTCTTCAGGTACAGCGCCCGCACCGCCCGCGCCTCGGAGACCGTCAAGGCGATCGGCTTCTCCATGTACACGTGCTTGTCGCGGTTCATCGCCCAGATCGCGATGTGCGCGTGATGGTGGTCCGGCGTGCAGCAGACGACCGCGTCGATGTTTTTCTCCTTGTCCAACAGCACGCGCCAGTCGGTGTAAGTGCGCGCGTTGGGGAAGGCCTTCAGGGCATCGGGGAACCGGAGCTCGTTCACGTCGCAGAGCGCGACCACGTTCTCCTTGATCAGCGTGTTGTAGTGGGCCAGACCGCGCCCCCACACGCCGATGAGGGCGACGTTCAGTTTCTTGCTCGGGGTGTTCTGACCGAAAAGCGTGCCCGAGGGCAGCAAAAGCAGGCCGGCGCCGGTGGCGCTGGCCGACTGGAGGAAACGGCGACGGGGAAGCGTGGCGGGGGGCATAATGGGAGAACAGGATCGTGCGCCCCGCCCCGGAGCGCGTCAACGCCGCAACCGCCCCGCGCCCGCTTCAGGCGAGGATGTCCTTCACGAGGTGGCCGTGGACGTCGGTCAGGCGGTGGTCGCGGCCCTGGAAGCGGAAGTTCAGCCGAGTGTGATCGAACCCGAGCAGGTGCAGGATCGTCGCCTGGAGATCGTGCACGTGCACCTTGTCCCGGGTCACGCTGAAGCCGAGTTCATCCGTCTCGCCGTGGGTGAAGCCGTGCTTCACCCCGCCGCCGGCCAAGAGCACCGAGAAGGCATCCGGGAAATGATCCCGGCCCAGCACTTCCCCCTTTGAAGTCCGGCCCTCGCGGAACGGGGTCCGGCCGAACTCGCCGCCCCAAACCACCAGGGTGTCCTCCAGCAGGCCCCGCTCACGCAGGTCGCGCAGCAGCGCCGCGACAGGTTTGTCGGTCTGGGCCATCTTGCGGGTCAGGCCGCCGCGGATGTCCTCCCGCGGCGAGGTGCCGTGGAAATCCCAGCCCCAATCGAATAGCTGGACGAACCGCACGCCCTGCTCCAACAGGCGCCGGCCCAAGAGGCAGTTGTTCGCGAAGCTGGCCTCCCCCGGAACCGCCCCATAGGCCTCCCGCACCGACTGCGGCTCCCGGCCGATATCCATCACCTCCGGAACGCTCGCCTGCATCCGGAACGCCAGCTCGTACTGGGCGATCCGGGTCAGGGTCTCCGGATGCCCCAACTCCACCGCCTGGCGCTCATTGAGCACGCGCAGGGCATCGAGGGTCTGGCGCCGCAGCGCCCGGCTCATCCCCGGGGGATCGCTCACATAGAGGACCGGATCACCCTTGGAGCGGCACTGGACCCCTTGGAACACCGAGGGCAGGAACCCTGTGCCCCACGCGCTCTGGCCCGCGCTCGGCTGAGTGCCGCTGCTGATCAGGACCACGAAGCCCGGAAGGTCCGCGTTCTCGGAGCCGAGACCGTAGGTAACCCACGAGCCCATCGAGGGCCGGCCGCCCCGCGGCGAACCCGTGAAGAGTAGCAGCTCGGCCGGGGTATGGTTGAACTGGTCCGTGTGCATCGACTTGATGAGGCACAAGTCGTCCGCCAGCCCGTGGAAGTGGGGGATGGCGTCGGACATCCACATCCCGGAACGCCCGTGCTGCGCGAACTGTCGCGGGGTGCCCATCAGGAGCGGCGTCCCGGTGGTGAAGGCGAAGCGGCGCCCCTTGATGAAGTCGTCCGGTGCCGGCTGGCCATCCCGCTTCACCAGCTCCGGCTTGTAATCAAACAGGTCCAGATGCGGCGGCCCGCCCGACATATGGAGGTAAATGACCCGCTTTACCTTGGCCGCATA
>VHCI01000040.1 GCA_016871775.1 Verrucomicrobiota bacterium
CGGGGCGATCTCACAGCCGAGGAGGAGGCCGGCCTTGATGGTGGCGTCGAGGGCGGCACGGTTCATCACCGGGAGGGCACCGGGCAGAGCGAGCACGACGGGATCGGAGAGCGTGTTGGGCTCTTGACCGTAGCCAGCGGCGACGCGGGTAAAGATTTTTGAAATGGTGCGGATCTGGACGTGCACCTCCAGGCCGATCACGGCCTCGTAGGACACGGGTTGCGGGGAGACGGGTGAGGACACGGCGGGACCGAGATCAGAGGTTCGGGTGCCGGCGGCCCCACTGGTGGGCGCGATCGTACGCGTGGGCGATAGCGAGCAGTTCAGACTCGCCCAGCGGCTTGCCGATGAGCTGAAAACCCACCGGCAGGCCGGCACGGTTGAATCCACAGGGAATGCTCAACGCCGGGAGGCCAGCGAGATTTACCCCAATTGTATAGATGTCGCAGAGGTACATCGCGAGCGGATCCGCCTTCTCGCCACGCCGGAACGCGGGGATCGGAGAGGTCGGGGTCAGGAGGGCGTCCACCTGCTCGAACGCACGCAGGAAGTCCCGGCGCACAAGCGTGCGGACCTTTTGGGCCCTCAGGTAGTACGCGTCATAGTAGCCACTGGAGAGCACATACGTGCCCAAAATGATGCGGCGTTTGACCTCGGCGCCGAAACCCTCGGCGCGGGAACGGAAGTAAAGGTCGTGCAGGTCCCTCGGTTCGGCGCAGCGGTGGCCGTAGCGGATACCGTCGTAGCGCGCGAGATTCGAGGAGGCTTCAGCCGTTGCGAGCACGTAGTAGGTGTCGAGGCAGTATGGGGTGTGAGGCAGGGAAACCTCGCGCACCTCGCAACCCAGTTCGCGATAGTACGAGACGGCCTGCTCGACTGCGGCGGCGACCTCGGGATCCAGCCCCTCCCCGAAGTACTCGCGGGGAAGGCCCAAGCGACGAGGCGCGGAAGGAGCGGTCAACGCCGCGGCGAAATCCTCCGCGGGCGCGCCCACAGAGGTGGAATCCCGCTCGTCGTGGCCGGCGATCGTTTGCAGCACCAGCGCGACGTCCTCAACCGTCCGGCCGAAAGGTCCGATCTGATCGAGGGACGACGCGTAAGCGACGAGCCCGTAGCGGGAGACCCGGCCATAAGTGGGCTTCAGACCGACCACGCCGCAGAGCGCTGCCGGCTGGCGAATGGAGCCGCCGGTGTCGGACCCAAGGGTCGCGACAGCCTCGCCGGCGGCAAGGGCGGCCGCACTGCCGCCGGAGGAGCCGCCAGGCACACGGTCGAGCGCCCACGGGTTGCCGGTCGGATGAAACGCGGAGTTCTCGGTCGAGGAGCCCATCGCGAACTCGTCGCAATTATGCCGGCCATAGAGTACTGCCCCGGCCTCGCGAAGCCGGCCAGTGACGGTAGCGTCGTAAGGGGAGACGAACTTCTCCAGCATCCGGCTGCCGGCGGTCAGCGGCTGGTCCCGCGCGGCGATGACGTCCTTCAGACCAATCGGAATTCCATCCAAGGGACCGCGGCAGCCGCCGGCGGCACGGCGGGCATCCGAGGCCTGAGCTTGGGACCGGGCTAGGGCGGGGTCTGCAGAGAGAAAGGCGCGCAGCCGCGGCTCCACAGCCTCCGCGCGCGCGATGACCGCCTCGGTCAGCTCCGCCGAGGAGATCCGCCCAGCGGAGAGCGCCGATGCGGCGTCCGCGACGGAAAGATAATGGAGGGGAGTCGTGGCAGCGGTCATTCGACGACCTTGGGAACCACGATCATCTGGTCGCGTTGCGCGGGAGCGTTGCGCAGCGCCTCCGCGGGTGGCAAACCGGGACGGGCCTTGTCGTCCTGCCAAACGTTGTGCTGCGGGTGAGCGTGCGCAGAGGGCTCAACCCCGGAGACATCCACTTGGGAGAGGCGATCGATGTGACCGAGCAGCTCGGCGAGCTGCCGCGTGAACGTGGCCTTTTCCTCCGGCGTGAGCGCGAGACGCGCTAGGCGCGCCAGCGCATCGAGATCGAGTTCGGAGCGGTCCATCGACTCAGCGGCGAACCTGCCACGTGGTGCCGGCAAGCGCATCCTCCTGCAAACGCTGGAACGCCGTGTTCACCTCGTCGTCGGTCAGAGTCCGATCCTTGCCCCGAAAAACGAGATTGAAGGCTAGGCTCTTATGGCCGTCAGGCAAACCCGGGCCCCTGTAAACATCGAAGACGCTGGCGCCCTCGAAGTTGAAACTCGCGCCCGCCGCCTGCCGCGCCGCCCGCCCGACGCGGGCCGAGACTTCCCCCGCCGGGGTCGCCTCAGGCACGATGAGCGCCAGATCCCGCAGCGCGGCCGGGAAGAGGCTGAAGTCCTGGAATCGTCGCGCCCCGGCGCGCGCCGGCAGCAGGTCGGGTAACAGCGCGACGAATCCTGCCTGCACGCGGCCCTCGATGCCGAGGGAGCGGGTGAGCGCGAGATCCACCAATCCGGCCCCGATCCACCAGCCCCGGCGGAAATCGTTGGCGAGCGCCGCGTGGCCGGCCTGCCAGCCGGGGGCCACCGCGGGTAGCAGCTCCCCCACCCGAAGGCCTGCGAGGCCGGCGAGGGCGACGGCGTGGTGCCGAGCGGAGAAGAAATCCGGAGATTCCCGCCGCAGCCAAGAACGTTCCCCGGAGGACTCGGCAATGACAAACGCGGCGGCAACGCACTCCAGCACCTGACCGTCCCGCTCCAGAAAGACCCGCCCAGTTTCGGCCAGCCGCGCGACGGGCTCACCGCGCGCCTGGTTCAGCCGCAGGGACTCCAGCAAGCCGCCAACCAGCGAGGACCGCAAATGGGTCTGGTCATCAACGAAGGGGTTGGCGAGCACCAGCCGGGGCAGCTCCGCAGCGGATGCCCACGCGGCCACCTCGCGGGCCGGGCGCAGGGTGTAGTTGATGCACTCGTGGAAATCGTGACCGATGAGGTAATCGGTCGCCTCCCGGTTGAATCGAACCACCGGGTCGTCCTCGGCGGCGAGCCCGGGCGCCACAACCGTGGCAGGCGGAATCCGTTCGGTGCCGTGCAGCCGCAGTACCTCTTCGACCAGATCGATCGGGCGGTCCAGGTCGTCTCGCCAGCTGGGAATGGCGACGGTCCACGCAGGGCCACGGGCGGGTTGCACGGTCTCCTCCTCGCGGGTCACCCTGAGCTCAAGGGCCTCGAAGGCGGCGCGCATCTCGGCCGCCGGAATATCGAACCCGAGGCGATCGGCGATATAGTTGCGCGTGACCACAATTTCGCGCGACCAGGGAACGTCTCCGCCAACCTGAAAGGCAGGTCCAGCCACCGAGCCGCCTGCCGTTTCCAAAATCAAGTCGATGGCACGCCAAGCGGCCTCAGGGGCGCCGTGCGGGTCCACCCCACGTTCATAGCGATAAGAGGAATCCGTCGACAGGCCCAGCCGGCGGGACGCCGCCCGAACCGACTGGCGCCGGAAAACCGCGCACTCGAGGACTAGATCGGTCGTGTCCCCGGCCACCCCGGAGTCCTGACCACCCATCACCCCGGCAACCACGACCGCGCGGGCGGAATCGGCGATGACGAGCGTCCGCGCGTCCAGGGCACGCTCCTTGCCGTCCAGCGTCACTAGGCGTTCACCGTCACCAGCGGGCCGGACCACGATGCGCCGCCCCTCGAGCCGGCGCGCGTCAAAAGCGTGCAGCGGCTGCCCGGTCTCGAGCATCACGTAGTTCGTGACGTCGACGACATTGTTGATGGGACGCAGGCCGACGCCGCGCAGGCGGTCCTGTAACCAAGCCGGGCTCGGCCCGACCTTGATGCCGGCGACGACGTGGGCGGAGTAATACGGGCAATCGGCGGGACTGCGGACCTCCACGCCAGCGAGCAGATCTGGACGCTGGGCGGCAGCGGAGACGTCTCCCCGGAAGCGCTCCTGCGGGTAAGTGAACGGGAGGCGGAACCAGGCGGCGAGCTCACGGGCGATGCCGAGGTGGCATTGGCAATCGGGCCGGTTCGGGGTGATTTCAAGATCGAGAATGGTATCACCTCCGGGAAGCGCCTCTTGGATGGAAACACCGAGGGCGGGGCGGTCCGGCAGGAGCAGCAGCCCCGCGTGGTCCCCCTGCAGCCCGAGTTCATTGGGGGAGCACATCATCCCTTCGGAGGCCTGGCCGCGAATCTTGGACGCCTTAATGGCGAAGTTGCCGGGCAGCACGGCGCCGGGCAGGGCCACGAGCACCCGGTGACCGGCGTCGCAGTTCGCGGCGCCGCAGACGATGGACTTCACGCCGCCTGCCGGGCCCACGTCGACCGTGCAAACGGAGAGTTTGTCCGCATTCGGATGCCGAGTGCGCGTAAGGATCTCGCCGACCACGACGTGATCCAGCCGGGGCGCGCCGGTGGAATGGATGCCTTCGACCTCGAAGCCGAGGAACGTGATGGCGCGCGCGATTTCTTCCGGTGACGCCGTGAGGGGAACGTAATCGCGCAGCCAGTTCAGGGAGACTTTCATGCCGGGAAAGAAGGGGGACGGTCAGGAAAACTGCCGCAGGAAGCGGGCGTCGTTCTGGTAAAAATACCGGATGTCATCGATACCGTAGAGGAGCATCGCGAGGCGCTCGAGTCCCATGCCGAACGCGTAACCCGTCCAGCGTTCGGGGTCGTAACCGACCGCGGCGAACACCGAGGGATCCACCAGCCCGCAGCCACCGATCTCAATCCAAGGCTTGTTGACGCGGGGCAGGTGCGTGGCGGCGAGGTCGACCTCGAAGCTTGGCTCAGTATAGCCAAAGTAGTGCGGACGGAAGCGGGTACGCGTTTCCTTACCGAGCAGGGCGGCGAAGATGTGGTCGAGCAGCGCCTTAAGGTCTCGTACCGTGACGTTGCGGTCGACGTAAAGGCACTCGAGCTGGTGGAAGTTCGCGCTGTGGGTGGCATCGGTCGTGTCCCGGCGATACACGCGGCCCGGTGAGACGATGCGGATCGGCGGTTCTCCGCGCAGCATTGTGCGGATCTGAACCGATGAGGTGTGCGTGCGGAGGAGGTAGCGCTCGGCAGGGTCCTTCTTGCTGACGTTCCCGAAGCGGGCGTCCGTGGGGAGGTAGAACGTGTCCTTCTCGTCGCGGGCCGGATGGTCGGCGGGGGTGTTGAGCGCGTCGAAGCAGTAGTACTCGCTCTCGACCTCGGGGCCGTCAGCGACGGAAAACCCGACTTTGCGCAGGATGCGACACATCTCCTCGCGCACGAGGGTGAGCGGATGCCGCGTCCCAGGTCCCGGGTCGGGGGATGGCAGCGTAGGATCGATCGCGGGCCCAAGTTGGGCGGACAGTTCGGCGGCGGCGATGCGGGCGAGGGCCTCGTCCAGCAGGACCTGCAGCCGCCCCTTGGCCTCGTTGATGAGCCTGCCCACCGCGGGGCGCTCCTCCTTGGGCACCGCGCCCATCTGCTTCATCAGGGCAGTGAATTCCCCGTTGGGGCCGACATAGCGGGCCTTGGCGGCCTCGAGTTCGGGCCGGAGGAGGACGGCGGGAAGCTCGGCGGCGGCCTTCGCGAGGACAGCTTGGAGTTGCGCTTGCATACGGTTCGGAAGCGGGAGTGTGGCGGAAGCGTCGGAGGGAGGGAAGCCTGCGGCGGGCGGAAGCGAAAACGAGAAAGGACGGGTCCCGCGGGCGCGGAACCCGTCCTTCAGCGAGTGAGGAAAACCGGGGAGACCCCGGGGCGCCTCAGGCGGTCTTGGCCGCGGCGGCCTTGGCCTTGAGGGCCTGCTGCGCCTGGCGAACCAGGGCGTTGAAGGCGACCTCATCGCGAATGGCGAGGTCGCTGAGGACCTTGCGGTCGAGACCGATGTTGGCGGCCTTTAGCCCCTCGATGAAGCGGCTGTAGCTGATGCCGGCGTTGCGGCAGGCCGCGTTGAGGCGGACGATCCAGAGGCCGCGGAAGTCGCCCTTCTTCTTGCGACGGGCAGCGTAGGCGTATTGCCAGGCGTGCTGGACCGCTTCCTTGGCGTAGCGGAACAGCTTCGATTTGCTGCCGAAGTAGCCCTTGGCGTACTTCAGCACTTTCTTGCGGCGCTTGCGCGACGCGGGACCATTAGTTGCTCGAGCCATGTTGGTGGATTCCTTCTATTTGGGCGCCCGGAGGTCGGCTGGGAAAATCACCTCTGGGAGCGGTTGATGGGATGGGTGGCGTTCCGTTCAGAGACCGAACGGGAGGGCGCGCTTGAGAGCCTCGGCATGGCCTGCGGCCACCAGCTTGTCCCGAGTCGCACGACGCTTCTGCTTCGTGCTCTTCGAGCCAAGCAAGTGACGGAAGCCAGGCGTGCGGCGCACGAGTTTGCCGCGGGCGGTGAGTTTGAACCGCTTGGCAACGGACTTCTTAGTCTTTTGCATAGAAAGCGTTCGAACACAGGGACTCACCCCGCGCTTGGCAAGGCTTTTGTCCGCGCTTAAAACCCCCGCGCCGCGTTCGTTCGCCGCGGGTCCGCCAGACCGCGCAGGGTACCGTCCGGCCGCACCTCAATGGCGTTGACGCCCCCGAAGTATTTTCCCGTGCCGGCGGGCTCACGCAGGACGACCTTCCAGCCAAGCGCGCGGAGGCGCTCAGAGGCGGCTTCCGGGAGAGATCCCTCGGCTTCGACCTGATCTGGGCCGTCACCCTGGGCGGATTGGAAATGAAACCGCGTGTCGCCGATGGCCTCCTCCAGCGGGCGGCCAAGGAGCACGTGGTCCGCCAGCACCTGGAGAAGCCCGGTCGGGATGCGGGCGGAGCCGGGCAAACCCACTGCGAACACAGCGCGGCCGTCGCGGACGGCGATCGTTGGCCCAATCGTGCTGCGGGAACGACGTCCCGGGGCGACGTAGTTGGGGCTACGCTGGTCAGTCGTCGCGAAGTTACTCATCGAGTTGTTCATCACCACGCCGGTATCGGGCGGGACCACCCCGGCGCCGAAGTGGAGGCTCTGGGACTGGGTCGCGCAGACCACGTTGCCCTCCCGGTCCGCGACAAGGAAATGAGTGGTCGCGGCGTGGGCGCTTTCGGAAAACGGGAAGTCGTCGCGCCGCGCGGGGGCGGAGGCCACCTTGCGGGCGGGTCTGGCGGGCGCGGGCTGGGCCCGGGAACGGAGGCCCTCGATCGCATCCGGCGCGAGCAGGCGTTCGACCTGGAAACGGGATGCTGGAACGTCGCCGACCGTGCGCAGGACGTCGGGCAGGGCGGCGCGCCAGTGGCGGCCGAGAACGTCGATGTTGTCGCCCGAACGCAGCGGGGCCGGAGCAAGCCCGCCGGGCTCGAGCGCCTTGAGGATAAGCAGGAACAGCGTCGGCCCACTGGTGGGAGGCGGACCCGCGAGGAGCGTGTAGCCGCGTATCGTGACCGACAATGGCTCAACCACGCGGGCCTCATAGCCGGCCAGATCCTCCATCGTCAGCCAGCCGCCGCCCGCCTGCGCCGCGCGGACCATCGCCTCGGCCACGCTTCCCCGGTAGAAACCATCGCGGCCCTCGCGCGCGAGCCGTTCCATCGTGCGGGCGAGATCCTCGTTCGGCAGACGGTTGCCGATCGCGGGCAGTTGTCCCGCGGGCAGGTAGAGCCGCGCGATTTCCGCGTCGCCCCGGCGCAGCTTGCGCTCCTGCTCCTGGAATTGTTCACGCGTCTTGGGGAGCACCTCGAAGCCGGTCCGGGCGAGCCGGATCGCGGGATCGATGGTCGCCGGCCAAGGGAGACGCCCCCAGCGCTGGTGCGCGGTCCACAACCCGGCGGCGAGGCCGGGAACGCAGACTTCTGCATAGCCGTAACTTCGAGCGGTGGCGGGGCGCTTCAGGTAGGCGGCCACATTGACCGAACCGGCCGCGTCCATCGCGTCGATCGCGTAGGTGCGCCCGGTGCGCGCCTCGTGGTAGAGCAACATCAGTTTACCGCCGAGGCCGGAACCGTAGGGCTCAGCCACGCCGACGGCGAGGGAGGTGGCCACCGCTGCGTCGATCGCGTTACCGCCGGCGCGCAGCACGGACAAACCCGCATCGGCCGCCTCGGGATGCCCGGCCACCACCATCCCGCCACGGCCCTCGACGGCGGTGATCGGCACCGGCAGCGCCGCCGCGAGGCGCGTGACAGTTAGGGCAAGGAAAAGGAGGGGTAGCAGCGGCGGGAAACACATTCCACAGTGTTATGCAGCGTGCGCACGCCGAATCGAGCGCGAATTCAGCGACCGCTGCCCCCGGGCCGGAAGCGGGTCAGCACCTCCCCGAGCAGGTAGAGCGAGCCGGTGACCACCACCACCCCTTCGGCCGGCCCCGCCTCGCACACCCCGGATTCCGGGAACAGCTTGTCGACGCGGCCTGAACGCACCGGGCCACTGAAGGCGGCGGGGATGAGCTCGCGTAATTCGTTCACGCTGCAGGCGCGGGGCTGGTCAGGGGGCACCAGCACGATTTCCGCGGCGTGCTCCGCGATCGCGGCGAGCAACGGTCGCGCGCGTACCGCCCCGAGGATCCCCGTGATGACCACGGGGCGCCGGCCCGTTTCGGCGACCAGACGCGCCAGATTGGAGGACAGTACGGCGGCGCCTTCCGGGTTATGGGAGGAGTCGAGGATGACGAGCCGACCACCGGCGCGGACCCTTTGCCACCGTCCAGGCCATTCCACCGCAGCAAGCCCGGCGCGAATGACAATGGGGGAGAGGCGCCAGCGCGCGTCGAGCGCCTCGGCGGCAAGCGTGGCCGTCGCGGCGTTCCAGCGCTGGTAATCCCCCTCAAGGCTCGTTTGCGGGTAGGCCGCGAGATTGTCGCCGAAGGTACGGCGGACCCAGCGCACCGGCGACCCTCTCTCCGCGGCGATCCGCGTGATCACCGCCTCGGCTTCGGGCGGGACACGTCCGACCACGAGGGGGCGACCCGGCTTAATGATGCCGGACTTCTCCGCCGCGATCTGGCCCAGCGTGTCCCCGAGGATCTCGCAGTGATCCATCGCGATGGACGTGATGACGGCCACCTCCGGGGTCACGACCGTTGTCGCGTCCAGCCGACCCCCTAGGCCGACCTCGATAACGGAGATATCGCAGGCCTTCCGCAAGAATTGACGGAAGGCCATCGCCGTCATCAACTCGAAGAAGGCTGGGGCGTCGCCCGGATCCTTGGCCCAGAGGCGGGCGGCGATCGGCTCGAATTCCGCGGCGTAGGCGACAATCTCATCCTCCGTGAGCGGATGGCGGTCGACCTGCACCCGCTCGCCAAGGTGGACGAGGTGGGGTGAGGTGTAGAGCCCGGTCCGCCAGCCTGCCGCCCGCAGGATCGCATCGAGCATCGCGGCGACCGAGCCCTTGCCGTTGGTGCCGGCGACATGCAGGCAGGGGACGGCCCGCTCCGGGTGCCCGAGGGCGGCGGCCAAGAGCCGCATCCGGTCGATCCCAAAGCGTGCCCCCGCGGCCTTCCGGCCGCAGAGGCGCGCAGCGACCGCGGCGTAATCCGGGTTCACCGCGCCGTCGGCCGGCGGCGCGCGTAGAGGGCCGTCAGCAGAGAATGAATGCGGCTGCGCAGTTCGAGGCGGGGCACGATCTGGTCGATTAGCCCGTGTTTGAGGAGAAATTCCGCCGTCTGGAAACCAGCGGGCAGCGCCTGCTTGGTGGTATCTTTGATCACGCGTGCCCCCGCGAAACCGACCAGCGCCCCAGGTTCGGCGAGGATCACGTCGCCGAGCGTCGCAAAACTGGCGGTCACACCGCCCATCGTCGGGTGCGTGAGGACGGAGATGAATGGCAGGCCGGCCTCGGCGAGCCGGCCGAGGGCGGCGCTGGTCTTCGCCATCTGCATCAGCGAATAAATTCCCTCCTGCATCCGGGCGCCGCCGGACGCGCTGAAGATGATGCACGGGAGGCCCCGAGTGCGCGCGAGCTCGATCGCCCGCGTAATTTTTTCCCCGGCCGCGGCCCCCATCGCGCCGCCGCAGAACCGAAAGTCCATCACCGCGACCGCCACCTCCAGACCGTGGATCCGGCCCGTGCCGCTCACCACCGCCTCGGTCAGGCCGCTCTCCTTCTCGTAACGCCGAATCCGGTCGGGATAGGGCTGCGAGTCGACGAACTTCAACGGATCACTGGACCGGATTGCGGCATCGCACTCCACGAAGGTCTCCGGATCGAAGAGGTTGGCGATCCGCGCGCGGGCGCCCAGGGGGAAGTGATGGCCGCTCTTGGGGGAGACCATCTGGTTGTCCTCCAACTCCTTGTTGAAGAGGATGTCACCTGAACTGGGGTCCTTGGTGTAGAGACCCTTAGGGATGTCCTTCTTCCGGACCTTCCGCACGGTGTACGTCGGCTTATCGAAGTGCATGAGGCAGGGGTTTCAGCCGTGGGCAAGGGTGGCTACGTCGACGCGCCCGCAACCCGCCTCGCGGAGAACGCGCGCACAGGCGTTGACCGTGGAGCCGGTGGTGAAGACATCGTCGACCAGGACATATCGGCGCGAGGACCGTAGCCGGGCCCCGGGGGCGAGTGCAAAGGCATTCTGCAGGTTGGCCCGCCGCCGCTCTCGGTCGAAGGCGGTCTGTGTCTCCGTGTCGATCCGACGGGTCAGCAGGGAGTCGACCGTGGTCTCACCGCCGGCCTCCCGGGCGAGTTCGGAGGCCAGCAGCGCGGCCTGGTTGTAGCCGCGCTCACGCCGCTTGCGCGGGTGGAGGGGCACCGGCACCAACCCGGCTCCGCGGACGTGGTCTAGCAGATGGGGAGCGCCGCGGAAGAGCGCAGCGCAGTCAGCGAGGAGGTGCAGGCCGTGGTGGTACTTCAGGCCGATCACCAGCGCGCGCACGGGTCCCGAGAACAGACTGGCGGTGCGCGCCTCGCCGTAAGCCGGGACCAGCCCGACGCAGCGGGGGCATTCCCGGTCCCCCACGACGATGCCATGGAAGGGGTGCCCGCACACTGAGCAATGGGGAGGTTTCACCCTTATCATGGCGGCTTGGCAAGGCTGGCAAAGATGCCGGAAGCCGGCCGGCGTTTCCGCCGGGTCCACCAAGCCGCCGCAGTGCACGCAGCTCGGGGGGAACGCGACCGCGGCCAGCCGGCGTCCCCAGCGCCGAACCCGGGGGGCGAGCGCGCTCAGTACCATACGTGCTCGAGAAACAGACCCTGCGGCGGCGCCGTCTGGACGGCGGGCGTTCGCTGCCCGCTGACCAGCATCTCGCTGACAGCGGCCTGGGTCAGCCTCCCCTCCCCGACTGCCACAAGGACCCCGGTCAGGCTACGGACCATCTTGTAGAGGAAGCCCGGCGCCTCGGCGATAATCCGCAGCCGGCGGCCGCGTCGCACCACATCGAGCCGGGTCAACTCCCGCACCGTGTCCTCGCGGGCTGGTCGGTTGAGCGCGGTGAAGGCGCGGAAGTCGTGCCGGCCGCGCAGCAGCGCGGTGGCGGCGCGCATCGCCTCCAGGTCCAACGGCCGGAAGACCGGCCAGCAAAACGGCCGCAAGAAAGGGTCCGCATCCCCGAGGTGCAGGTGATACACGTAGCGTTTGGCGCGCACGGCAAAGCGGGCGTGGAAGTCTGGGGCCGCCCGCCGGATGGAGCGGATCTGGATCGCGGGCGGCAACTCGCTGCGGAGCGCCGCGAGCAGGCGCGCATTGCCGTGGGGCCAGGCGGCGTCAAAATGAAACACCTGGCCCCGCGCGTGGACGCCCGCGTCGGTGCGGCCGCTGCCTTGGATCCGGACCGGCCCCTTGAAGATCGCAGCCAGCCGCGCCTCGATCACGTCTTGGATCGCGTTGGCCCCGACTTGGCTCTGCCAACCGGAAAAGGGGCCTCCGTCGTAAGCACAGACGGCCCGCCATCTCGTGCTCACGCGACCTCCCCCTCACCCGTGCCAGCAGGGGGCGGAAATCGCTGGTCGAGGTAATCCTGCAGGATCAGGGTGGCGGCCCGCGAATCAATGACGCCGCTGGCTCGAACCGCGCGACGGCGCGACGGCGGCAGCGACGCCACGGCCTCATGGCTGGTCAGGCGCTCGTCAACGAGATGCACCGGGCAACCAAGCTCGGCGCCCAAACGGGCGGCGAAGGCCTCGGCCTCCTTCGCTTTCGGTCCCGCGGTGTCATCCATATTCAACGGGTGGCCGACAACCGCCTCACGGATTCCCCGCTCGCGGGCGAGGGCCAGCAGCGCCGCCCAGCGGCGGGCCGGATCCGCGTCGACGAGGGCCGGCAACGGCGTCGCCACGCCCAGCTCGTCCCCGTAGCTGAGGCCGATCCGGCGGGTGCCGTAGTCAATGCCGAGGAAGCGCATCGGCCGGATTCCGGCGCCCGCACCCCGGAGGCGCAATTTCATTTGCGGAGTGCGCGCATCACCCTTGCGTAAAGCGATGGCACCTCCGCACGAGCTCTCCCCGGCCGATCTCGCTCGGTACGGCCGGCATCTTTCGCTGGCGGAGATCGGCTTGGCAGGTCAGCGCAAGCTCGCGGCGGCCCGAATTTTGGTGGTGGGCGCCGGCGGCCTTGGCAGCCCCGCCGCGCTCTACCTCGCCGCCGCGGGCGTTGGCACGCTAGGGATCGCAGATTTCGACCGGGTCGAACGCCATAACCTCCAGCGCCAGCTCCTCCACGAGGACGGGGACGTCGGCACGCCCAAGGTCGAGTCGGCGCTCCGGCGGCTGCGGGCGGTGAACCCGGGAATTACGCTCAACGCTCACCCGGAGGGCGTCCAGCCCGGCACGGCGCTCGACCTGTTTTCCGAGTACGATGTGATCGTGGACGGGACGGACACCTTCGGCAGCCGCTACCTGAATAACGACGCCGCAGTCCTCACCGGGCGACCGCTGGTGCACGGCAACGTGTTTCGCTTCGACGGGCAGGTCAGTGTGTTCGACCCGGCTCGCGGTGGGCCGTGTTACCGCTGCCTGTTCCCGCAGCCGCCCCCGGCAGGCGCGGTGCCCTCGTGCGGCGAAGCGGGTGTACTCGGCGCACTTTGCGGCGTGATCGGCAGCCTGCAGGCGCTCGAGGCGATCAAGCTGGTCACGGGCGCCGGTGAACCCTTGCGCGGGCGCCTGCTGGCACACGACGCCCTCGCCCAGCGTTTCCAGATCCTGAGCTTGGCGCGGGATCCGCGTTGTGCCGTCTGCGGCGAGGCTCCCGTCATCCGCAGCCTGGAGCCGGAACGTTACGCGACGGCCTGCGCACTTCCCTCACCTCCTTCCGTTATGTCTGAGCCCTTCCCGCTGGAGGTTTCCGTCACCGCGGCGCGCGATATGGTCCGCCAGGAGCCGGCCCACGCCCGTATCATCGATGTTCGTGAACCCCACGAGCTGGAGATCTGCCGGCTCGACGGCGCGGAGCACATCCCGCTGCGCCGGATTCCCGAGCATCTCGCGGAGCTGCCGCGGGACCAACACCTGCTGATCCTCTGCCACCACGGCAGCCGCAGCCTGCACGTCACCCGCTACCTGCGGCAGCAGGGGTTTCCGGCCGTGAGCAACATCGCCGGCGGCATCGAGGCGTGGGCCGCCGAACTGGATTCTTCTCTGGCCCGCTACTGAGGCCCGGCGAGCCTCAAGCGCCGTAGAGCAGGTACTCGCTCCGTAGCTCGGCGAAGGCGTGCAGTTCCGGCGCCCACTCGTCCGCCAACGCGGCCGCGGGAACTTCCGCCAGCAATCCCTCGCGGACCCGCGGGTGTCCGAGCACGCGGTCGAAGTAATCGGCGTGGAACTCGAGTTGGTCCCCGTTGAGCCGGCGCACCTCCGCGAGCAACGAGATCGTGGTCCGGATCGGGCGGAAAATCCCCCGGTCGCTCACGTGCAGTTGGACGCCCCCGCACCGCTGGCCGGCGAACTTCGAGAAGGTGGGCGTGAACCACGCCTCGCGGAACCGCACCCCGGGAAGTGCCAACGCGTTCAGGCCGCGGGCCAGGACGTGGCCGTCGAGCCAGGGCGCGCCACACAACTCAAAGGGGCGCGTGGTGCCGCGGCCCTCGGAGAGCGTGGTACCCTCGAGCATCACCTGCCCGGGGTAAACCACCGCGGCGTCCACGGAGGGCAGATTCGGCGAGGGCAGGACCCAAGCCAGCCCGGTGGACTCGAACCAGTCCCCGCGGCGCCAGCCCGCCATCGGGACGACCGTGAGCTCGGCGGGCCGCGGCAAGAATCGCGCGTTGAATAGGCGCGCGAGCTCACCGGCGGTCATCCCGTGGCGCAGCGGCACGGGATACAGGCCGATGAAGGAGCTGTACTCCGGGAAGCGAAGGATCGGTCCCTCCATCGCCACTCCCGTGATGGGATTGGGACGGTCGAGCACCACGAAGGGGATGCCCGCCTCCGCGGCGGCCTGCATCGCGTAGGCCATCGTCGCTACGTAGGTGTAGACGCGCGTGCCGACGTCCTGCAGGTCAAAGACCATCACCTCGATCGACTCCAGCATCCGGGGCTCAACCGTCTTGCCATCGCGGCGGGTGTCGTACTCCCGCATGTAGGCGTCGATGCGGGTGAGCATATCCGCCGGTGGCCGCTGCGTTTCCCCGTAGAGGCTGAACACCGGAAGTCCAAGATGCGGGTCCCGGTAAAACGGGACATACTCCCCGGCTTGGGCGTCCCCGCGCACGCCGTGCTCGGGCCCGTAGAGCGCCACGAGGTCCAGCTCCGGATGCGCGCGGAGGAGCTCGGCCGTCGAACGTAGGCGCGGGTCGACGGCGGTGGGGTTCGTGACCAGCCCCACCCGCCGGCCCCGCAGGAGGTCGAGGCGGGATTCCAGCAGGACCTCGATGCCTGGCTTCACGGGCGGCTACTTCGCGGCCGGTTTGGGCGCCGTCGTGAGCGGGAAATCGTCCGAGCGGAAGGGCGTCGCGGGCAAACCGTCGGCCGAGTAAAGGTTGCAGACCGGGTTGTCGGCCCAAGCGTACCGGACCGCCATGGGGGCCGGCACCTGCGCGCTGGAGACCTCGACCCGGTCGGCGCCGAGGATCTTCCCGGTGGCCCAGTGCCACACGCGATCCTCGCCGCAGAGCGCGAACCCGCGGACCTCCGCGACATCGAAGGCACGGAGGGAGCTGCCGAAGGTGTCGAGGGTGACGACGGCCTTGCCGCCCGCGAATTGCGCCGCGCGGAACTCCGGGCTCCGGTGCGGGAGGGTCCGGCCGTAGTCTCGAGCGAGGGCGATGCGCGCGAGGCGGGCGGCGACCTCCTGCTTGTTGCGGGGATGGATGTCGCGCCCCTCGCCCACATCTATGATCACGGCTTGGCCGGTGTTGGGGAGGCGCTGAGTCTTCGTCTGGGCCTCCCGTAGTTCCGCCCAATCGCTCTCGCCGGCCTGGGGCTTCTCTTCGCGAAAGTCAGCCAGTTGCACCCAATAGAAGGGGAAATCACCCTGAGCCCACTCTTTGCGCCACTGCTCAATCATAAACGGGAAGAGCGTGGCGTATTCGTGCGCACGGCTGGCGTTGGATTCGCCTTGGTACCAGATCACGCCCTTCATCCCGTAGCCGAGCGTCGGGTTAACCACGCCGGCAAAGATGTTGCCTGGACGGGCGTTTCCGGTGAGCCAATCCTGGGGCGCGCGGGGGGCGGCCTTCTTGGCGGCCTTGGCCTTCGCGGCGTCATCCCGGTGCTTCTGCAGGGAGGCCTCGAATGCCGCGCGGCCCTCGGGGGAGAGCAGGTTCCGCTCCCGCTGGCGGACCCCCTCCATCAAACCGGCGAAGCGGGCATCCGATTCCAGGGAGGTGCGACGCACCCACGCCTCGGCGGCGGAACCACCCCAGGCGTTGTCGATCAGCCCGACCGGGACCTTGAGCACTTGGTGCAGGTAACGTCCGAACAGCAGCCCGACCGCGCTGAAGGAGGGCGTGGTCGCGGGCGAGGCCGCTTCCCACTTGCCCTTGAAATCCGTCTGCAGTTCCTGCGTGCCGACCTGCGGCACGGAGATCAGCCGCACCTGCGGGAGGTCCGTCGCCAAGGCCTCGAGGTCCCCGTGGTACGACTGCGCGAGCGACCACTGCATATTCGACTGCCCGGAGCACATCCAGACCTCGCCGACTAGCACGTTCTGGAGCGTCCGCTGGCTGGAGCCGGCGATCGTCAGCGCGCGGTTCTCAGCGCTGGCGGACAAGGGGGCAAGGCGGACGGTCCAGCGTCCGTCGGCGCCGGCGGTGGCACGGTGCGTCTGGCCGGCGAAGGCTACCGTCACGGCGGTTCCGGAGGTGTCCCAACCCCAGATCGGATTCGCCTGACTTTGCTGGAGGACCATCCCGTCGCCGATGATCGCGGGGAGCCGCAATTGTGCGTGGGCGAGGGGCGCGGCCAGCATCAGGACAGTGAGGAGGAGGGGGAGCGGGGATCTCATATGGGTAAGCGGGAGAGGTCTACGGCGTTCTCCGCGTGGGATGCAATCCCGGGCTGGGCGGAACGACCTTGCCCCGGCCCGCGCCACCGCGAGAACGCGCAAAAGCCCCCTGCCCCTTAACTCCCGCTTTCCCGCTGGGAATTTCTCCTCCGCTCCTCTTCGGTCCTGGTCGCAGGCTCCCTTGTGTCGGCCGCCGTGTCCGCGCCGCTACGGCTGGTGGATATCCACCAGCACACCAACTACGGCGGACAAAGGGACGAGGCGACCTATACGCCCGTGTTGCCGCGTCCTCGGCAGGATGGCGACCTGGTGCGCCACCAGCGGGCGCTGGGCGCGACGCAGACGATCCTGCTGCCCTCAGGTCGGCCCGTGGTGCGGGCTTCGACCCACCAAGGCTGGGCCAACGGGCTCGACAGCACCTGCACCCTCAACTGAAACCCAACCACGGGTTTGCGAACCCAGCGGAAAAGCGCGGCTCGTGTCGATGAGCCGCGAAGCCTTTACCCCCGCGGAAAAGTCAAGCGCCGGCGGCCTTACGGACCGCTACCTGCGGGACTATCCCAATCTCTTCGGTGACCTCTCGGCGGGCTCGGGACTGAACGCCTTCGTCCGGGATCACGAGCACGGGCGAGCGTTCCTCGATCGGCACTAGGACAAGCTGCTCTAAGGCAGCGACTGCACCGACGTGAGGGGGGGTGCCGGTGCATTGTGCCGGCGCGCGGCAACTGGCCCAAGTGAAGGCCCTGTCCCGCACCCTTGGCGTCGAGCGCAAGATTTGGAACGAGACCGCCCGACGACTTTTCCGCCTCGACGGCTAGGCGCTCACGCCCGGCCCGCGAGCGCGCGAAGCATCCGCCGAGTCGTCTCGGTCCCCTTGCGCATAACGTCGAGGTTGAAGCTCTCGTTGGGGGCGTGGAGGTTGTCCTCGGGGAGGAATAGCCCCATCATCACCGAATCGAGCCCGATCACCCGCTTGATGTCCGAGATGATCGGCACGCTGCCGCCCTCGCGCAGGTACAGCGGCGCGCGCCCCCACACCTCGCGCACCGCCTGCTCAGTGGCCTGGAAGGCGCGCGCGAGCACCGGTGACTGGTCCGGGGGCGTGTTGGACCGTCCCGGCGGCACCACCACGTAGGGATCCCCCTGGTGCTGGTCGACGAACTCAAGGCGGATGCCCTTGGGCAGCCGCGCGCGGATCGTGTCCATCACCAGTTTTTTGATCCGCTGCGGCCGCTGGTTCGGCACGAGCCGGCAGCTGATTTTGGCGAAGGCCTTGCTGGGGATGACCGTCTTGGTCCCCTCGCCCTGGTAGCCGCCGCCGATCCCGTTGAATTCCAGTGTGGGTTGGAAACGCGAGGACTCGAAGGGGTTGAATGCGGGAGTGGTGTAGAACGTGTCGATGCCGAGGAATTCCGCGTAGGCGCGCTCGTCCGTGCCGAGGCGCCGCAGTTCCTCGCGCTCCCACGGGTGGACATCCAGCACGTCGTCGTAGAATCCCGGCACGTTCACCCGGCCCTCCGGCGTGTGCAGGGTCGCGAGGATCTCCGCGAGGGCCTGAATCGGGTTGCGCAGGACCCCGCCATGCAGACCTGAGTGCAGGTCGCCCTTGGCGCCAGTGAGGTGGACGTCGAAGAGGGCCAGCCCTCGCAGGCCGCAGGTGAGGACCACCTGGTCGGGATTGGGGAGGGCCGTGTCGGAGAGGAAGACGCAGTCGGCCTGCCGGAGCCGGTCCGCATAACGTTCGAGGAACTTCGGGAAGCTGGGGCTGCCCATCTCCTCCTCGCCCTCGATGAGGAAAGTGATGCGGAGCGGAAGCGCCGGGTCCTCCTCCAGCGCCTGCGCGACGGCGGCGACATTTGTCAGCAGCGGGCCCTTGTTGTCCGCGGCCCCGCGGCCGTAGATGCGGTTGCCGATGATGGTGGGCTCGAAGGCGGGCGTGCGCCAGAGCTCCAGCGGATCCGCGGGCTGCACGTCATAGTGCCCGTAGATCACGACGTGGGGCCAGCGGGGATCGCCCCCCCGGTGCGCGAGCACGATAGGGTGGAGGTCGGTGCGCACCACCTCGACCTCAAAGCCGATCGAGCCGAGCAGGCCAGAGATGAACTGCTGGGCGTCCTGCATCCCTGCGCTGAAGCGCGAGTCGGCGGAAACGCTGGGATGGCGGATGAACTGCTGCAGCTTGGCGACGGGGTCAAACATGATGGGACGGGATTTGCGAAAAGCGAAGGAATGTGGGCAGGTGACGGCGGGAGGCAAGGGCGGGCGCCGGGACCCTAGGGGCGCCCGGCTCAGTGTTTGAAGTGACGGAAGCCAGTGAAGACCATCGCCATCCCGCGCGCGTCGGCGGCCGCGATCACTTCCGCATCCCGCAGCGCTCCTCCGGGCTGGATGGCAGCGGTCGCACCGGCATCGGCCGCGGCGAGTAGGCCGTCCGGGAACGGGAACAGCGCCTCGCTGGCCACGACGGAGCCCTGGAGGGACAACCCGGCCTCGCCGGCCTTCCACACGGCGATCCGGGAGCTGTCGACGCGAGCCATCTGGCCGGCGCCCACCCCCAGCGTTCGCTCGCCCTGGCAGTAGACGATGGCGTTGGATTTCACGTGCTTGCACACCTTCCAGCCAAAGAGCAGGGACGCCATCTCCGCGGGGGACGGCGCGCGGCGGGTTACCACCCTGAACTCGTCCACCTTGCCCAGCGTGCGGTTCGTGTCCTGCAGCAGCACGCCGCCGATCACGGACCGGATTTCCTGCAAGGCGTCGGCTTGGAGCCCCTCCTTGGCGACCATCAGGCGCAGGTTTTTCTTCCTTCCGAGGATCGTGAGCGACTCCTCGTTGAACCGGGGGGCGATGATGACCTCGGTGAAGATCTCGGCGATGGCGCCGGCCAGCGCGCCGTCGAGGGTGTGGTTCACGATCACGATCCCGCCGAAAGGCGCCTGCGAATCCGTCGCGTAGGCCTGCTCCCAGGCCGCCAGGAGCGTGTCGGCGCTGGCGACGCCGCACGGGTTGGTGTGCTTGAGGATCGCGACCGTGGGTCGGTTGAACTCGCCGATGAGCTGGGTCGCAGCGGTGATGTCCAGCAGGTTGTTGTAGGAGAGCTCCTTGCCCTGCAGTTGCTGGAAGTGCTCGTGGAAGGATCCGTAGAGGGCGGCCCGCTGGTGCGGGTTCTCCCCGTAGCGCAGCGTTTGGGCGCGGGGCCACGACAGGGTTAGCCGGGCGGGAAAGCCCGCTAGGGCATCGAGGTCCGGACCCTCCGCCTCGCTCTCGAGGTAGCGGGCGATCGCGGCATCGTAGGCGGCCGTCCGTTGGAATGCTTTGAGCGCGAGGGCACGGCGCAAGCAGGCCAGTTCCTCTGGAGCGGAAGCCTCCGTCGCGAGGGCGGCGAGGACGGGTTCGTAGTCGTCGGGGTCGCAGACGACCGTGACGCTCTCGTAGTTCTTCGCCGCGCTGCGCAGCAGCGAGGGGCCGCCGATGTCGATGTTCTCGACCGCCTCCTCAAGCGCGACGTCCGACTTGGCCACGGTCTGCTCGAAGGGGTACAGGTTCACGACCACCAAGTCGATCAGGTCGATGCCGTTGGCCGTGGCCTGCACGAGATGCTCCGCCTTGTCCCGCCGGCAGAGCAGACCGCCGTGCACCTTCGGATGCAGCGTCTTCACCCGCCCCTCCATGATCTCCGGGAACCCCGTGTGCCGGCCAACCTCGGTGACCGGCAAGCCGGCCTCCGCGAGCAGGCGGGCCGTGCCGCCGGTGGACAGCAGGGTGAACCCGTGTCGACCGGCGAGGTCGCGGGCGAAGGCGACCAGGCCGCGTTTTTCGGAGACCGACAGGAGCGCGAATTTAGCCATCACCGCGTGTTCTTTCCCTGCCCTCCCGCGCGCAGCAAGCGCGAAAGCCGCATGGCCGCTTGCGACCCGGACCGTGCACATTATCGTCCCTATGTGCTCTTGCCGAGTGAACTTCCTGGACTCAGCGCCCACCTCGACCGCCTCTGCCACCACCATGGGGGGCCCAGCCTCCCGCCGGATAAACCGCACGCCTTCGTCTACTTTGTCACTATCCGCAACGCTTCGGACCGCACCGTGACGCTGCTTGGACGGAAGTGGGTGATCGAGAACGCGGACGGCAGCCGCACGGTAATTGAGGGGGACCGCATCGTCGGCGAGACGCCCCGGCTGGCGCCGGGCGAGCAGTTTTCGTACAACAGCTTCCACGTGACGGGCGTGGACGCCCGCGTGCACGGCAGCTTTCATGGGCTGGACGACCACGGGAGCCGCGTCTGCGTGATGCTGGCGCCCTTCGACCTGCGGGTGCCGCGCGGGGAGATCGGGGCGGGCGGCTGAACGGGACGCGGGAAACGCGGTGTGGCCGCGTTTCGTTCTGGTTTCCGTCGGGCCTTCCCCCTTTGCTTTTCCGGAATGAAGTTAATCGACCTGAACCGCGCGGGCGGCATAGGCGCCAACGCGTTGTTCATCCAGCTCGGCGACCTGAAGATCCTGATCGACTGCGGGCTCAACCCGAAGGAGGTGGGGCGGAAAGCCACCCCGGATCTGACCCCGCTGCGCGGCCTCGAGCTGGACCTGATCATCATCACCCACTGCCATCTCGACCACATTGGCAGCCTCCCCGTGCTGCTGCGTGAGCAGAAGCAGGCCCCAGTGGTGATGACCACCTCAAGCCGGATGCTGATCGAGCGGATGCTCCACAATTCGGCCAACGTGATGCTGCGGCAGAGGGAGGAGGAGAACATCCCTGACTACCCGCTCTTCACCCACGACGAGATCGATCGCCACGCGCGGCGGCTGACTGGGATCCCCTACGGCCAGGCGAAGCGTTTTCGGGGGAGCCGGGACGAGATCGAGATCATCTTTCATCCCGCGGGCCACGTGGCGGGAGCCGCCGGCGTCGAACTTCACTACAAGCACCGCAGCATCTTCTTCACCGGGGACGTGCTCTTCGAGAACCAGCGCACTCTGGCCGGGGCCAAGTTTCCGGCGGGCCATTTCGATACCGTCGTGACCGAAACCACCCGGGGTGCGACCGAGCGCCCGGCAGGCAAAGAGCGCGTCCACGAGTTGAGCCGGCTAATCACGACCGCAAACGACACCCTGCACCGTGGCGGCTCGCTCCTGCTGCCCGTCTTCGCGCTGGGCCGGATGCAGGAGCTGTTCGCGATTCTGCACGACGCCCGCAAGTTTGGACGGCTATCCGACTGCACGATTTACACCGGGGGACTCGGCGTCGACTTAGCGGACTACTTCGACGAGATCTCCCGGAAGACCAAGCACGTGCAATTCAACCGGAACATCCTCAAGGACCTCAAGGTGAAGCCGCTGCCGCGGCAGCTGAAGCCCGGGACGGAACCCGCGCCCCGCTCCGTCTACGTCGTCAGCTCGGGGATGATGGTCGAGAACACGCCAAGCTATATTCTCGCCTCCGGTATGCTCGGCCACGCCAAACACACCATTGGTTTCGTGGGCTTCTGCGATCCCGAAACTCCCGGCGGACAGTTGTTGGCGACCAAACCTGGGGAGGATTTCCTCTTCGCCGCTGCCAACGTAAAGTCCAGGGTGCGCGCCCGCGTCGAGCGCTTCGAGCTGAGCGGCCACGCGGACCGCGAGGAACTCCTAGAATTTGTACTGCAGGCGCAGGCGCGCAAGATCGTGCTGACGCACGGCGATCCGCCGGCGCGGGCGTGGTTCGCGGAGCAGCTGACGCGCCAGCTTGGCCCCGATCGCGTGCTCGATCCAAAGCCCCTCCAAACCTACCAGGTCTGAGGGGGCCGGATCCTAATCAATCACGTCGAGCTCGGGCCACTGCGCGAGCTTGCGGTGCAGCGTGCGCCGGCTGAGGCCGAGAAGGGCGGCCGCACGCGTCCGGTTGCCGCGGGCCTTGAGCAGCGCTTCCCGGAGCAGCCGTTTACCGTTCTCCTCCACCGAGAGTGAGGGCGCAGCCGGGGTCGCTGACGCGGCCGCCACCGCCCCCGGCGCGACCAGAACCTCCAGAGGCGCAAGTGCCGTCACGGGGGTGTCCCCACGGAAACGCGCCTCCAGGTCATACTCGGTGAGGCTTCCGCCGCGGCGGAGAACCACCGCGTTCTCGCTGAAATTCCGGAGCTCGCGGATGTTGCCCGGCCAGGGGTAGCGCTGGAGTGTTCGGAGTGCTCCGGGTTCCACTGTGAGGGCCGGCACCGCGTTCTCAGCGGAGAACTGGCGGATGAAGTGCGCGAGGAGCAACGGGATGTCATCCGCCCGCTCGCGCAGCGGAGGCATCCGGATGCGGATCACATTCAGGCGAAAGAACAGATCCTCGCGGAACCGACCCTGGCGGACCATTGTCTCCAGATCCCGGTTGGTGGCGGCCACCAGCCGCACGTCGAGCTCGAGTGGCTTGGAGCCGCCAACCCGCTCGATCGCCCTCGTCTCCAAGAAGCGCAAGAGCTTCACTTGGGTGGAAACGGAGATCTCGCCGATCTCGTCGAGGAAGAGCGTCCCGCCGTCCGCGGACTCGAACCGCCCCACCCGCCGCTCGGTGGCCCCGGTGAAAGCGCCCCGCTCGTGGCCAAACAGCTCGCTCTCGAGCAGGTTCTCCGAGAGGGCCGCGCAATGCACCGCGACGAAGGCCCCGCGGGCACGGGGACTCGCCTGGTGGACGGCCTGCGCGATGAGCTCCTTGCCCGTTCCAGACTCGCCCTCGATGAGGATCGTGGCTCGCGACGGTGCGACCAGCCGCACCCGCTCGATGACCTCCCGCAGTGGCCCCGAGCCGCCAATGATCCCCTCAAAGTTGAATTTCTCGTCGAGGCGCTCGTGCAGCTGGCGGACCTCCACCTCAAGAGTACGCGTCTTCAGGGCCCGTTGGATCAAGACCTCCAAGCGCTCGATGTTGACCGGCTTAGCCAAGAAATCCACCGCGCCGCGCTTCATCGCCTCGACGGCCGTCTCGATGTTGCCGTAGGCGGTCAGCATCAGCACCGCCGGGCGCTGGGACAGTGAGAGCGCCTTGTCGATCACCTTGAGCCCGGACTTGCCCGGCATCCGCAGGTCTGTGAGGACGACATCGTAGGGCTGGCTGTCGAGCAGGTTGAAGGCCTCGTCAGCGTTGGCGGCGACGGTCACGTCGTAATTTTCCGCCAGTGCCTGCCGGAGGCCCTCGCGGGTGTGTTTCTCGTCGTCGACGATCAGCACGCTCGGAACCATTCCCTGATCAATCCGGCGCTGATGGCGGGGGTCAACGGCAATCCGGTCTGGCAAGCCTTTGACTCCGCCTCGCCGGTTCGTGGGCACGCGCGGTTCAAAGCTTCGGTGCCAGCCCCTATTCCCTTTCCCTAGCGGCGCAGGGCGACCTTGCGGCGCCCTTGCATGCGTGGGTGGCCGTGGTGCAGCTTCTGGGCATCAAGCGGGTGTTGCGCTGTGTCGGCCGGCGGGGCTGATAGCCACGGCGGCCCCCCAATTCTCTCCCAGGATGTCCCGCACCCGGCGCTCCGTAAGAGGGCCTCCCGCGATTGCTCGACTGGGTCGGAGGCCGCTACTCGCTGGCAGCGCCGCGCTTGAGACGCTTCAAGGGAGAGCGGGTGCCTGCCCAGGGATGCTGGTGGCGATCGGCGGCGCAGAGCGCTCGATCAGGCCGGCCTCTTACACCTTCGGCGGCGAAGGCGTCGGTCGGGATTTTGTCCGCACGCTGGCCCGGGCCAGGTCCCGGGTCATCGCGGTCTGGGTGCTGATCGATGACTTTGACGTTCGATTCACGGTTGGCGTGGCGGTGCATGCCTTGCGCACAGCGGGGGTTACGGTCGGGGTATTCAATCCTCCGCTGCTCCCAGCGCTGGAGCGCGATCCACATCCGGGACTACCACTTGATCCTCGTCGTCGACGGCACCACCGGGTTCACCGGCGGCCGCAACATCGATGCGCGCTACTGGCGGCCGGCGTTGACCTGCACGCTCGGCTCCGGGTGCTGATCGCGGCGCAGTTCGGGGAGGTGTTCGCGAAGGACTGGCACTTCGCGACCGGCGAAAGCCTGCGCGGCGGGGCGTGGAGATCGACGTGATCTTGCCAAGCCGTGGGAATCTGCCCGATGTGACCTCAGCGGCGCGTGCCAACCTGTGGCAGGTGCGCGAAGGTGGCGGCCGCGTAGGGCTCCAGCCGGAGCCCCTCGACCGCACCGAGCTGCTGTACGTCAAAGACACCTGTTTTCTCCTCGATCGGCCAGGTCGGACGCGCGGAGCCTGCGCTTCAATTTTGATTTCGTGCTCGAGGATTTTTGATCCGGTACTCGGCGCCACGCCGGCCAGGGCGGCGGAGGTGCGCCCGGCAACTCACTGGGCCACACTTGGGAGGGGATCCCCGCCAGCCAAGTTGCGCGCGGCCGTCGCCAGGCTCTTCCCTAAACCGAGACTGGCCCAAGCAGGCTTGGGGAGAAAGCGGTTTTGTGCTTGGGTCCCTTCAATCGCATGCTCTCCTCCCGCGCTCTCGCTCTGCTGCTCTGCCTGGTCTCCCTTCTGCCCGCGGCCCAGCGCCCCGCCGCTCCGGACACCTTCGACGGCTGGGTCAACCAGCTCACCGCCGACTGGAGCCGGGACCCCGCGGCAGCCCCCTCGGACGCAGCCTCGGGCAACGGTGATGACGACGAGGCTGGGGCGCTGTGGACCGAGGGATTGCAGGCGCGGCGGGATCGTCGCCTAAGGCTGGCACAGGAGGGCTTGGCGGGTTTGGCCCGCTGGCCGGAAGCCGGCATGACACCGTCGCAGCGGATTTCCGCCGCGATGCTGCGCTGGCAACTCGAACGCGTCGTGGAGGCTGCGGCGTTCACGGATCACCAGAACCTTTCCCTGTTCGAGCAGCGGCGCGGGCTGCACGTGGCGCTCGTCGAGTCGCTCACCGAACGCGCGAGCTGGCGCCGCCCCGCAGATGTAACTCGGTATTTGGCGCGGCTGGGACGGTTCGCGCCCCGGCTCGACGAGGGGCTGGAGCTGGCCCGTGGCTCGGCCCAGCGCGGTTTCGTGCCGCCGCGGTTCATTTTGGAGCGGGTGCAGACCCAGCTGAGGATGTTCCTCGACCACGCTCCGGTAGCGAATCCCCTCGTCGCCGCGCTTGAGGAGCGAATGAAGGGCATCGACGGGCTGACGCTGGAAGCGCAGGCCGAAGCGCTGGCGAAGGCGCGCCCGCTGGTGGCGGACAAGATCCGGCCGGCCTACCAGCGGGTGCTAGCGTGGGTGGAGGAGGTGCTTCCAAGCGCGGCGCCAGAAGCGGGATGGAGCCGCCTGCCCAACGGGACGGAGGCCTACGCGGCGGCCTTGCGTGGGTTTACCACGACGGACCTAGGTGCCGCGGAGGTCCACGCCATCGGCCGGCGGGAAGTGGCCCGGCTGGAGGCAGAGGCCGAGGTGATCCTGCGCCAGCTTGGCCAGCCCAATGGCACCTTCAACGAACGGATGGCGAAGGCGACGCAGGGGCCGCTGGTGGAGGCGGCGGATCCGCGAGCGGCACTGATCGCGCGCTACACGGAATATATCCGCGACGCCGAGCGACGCAGCGAGGCGTTGTTCAATCGCCGGCCCCGGGCTGCGGTCGAGGTGCGGCGGGTTCCCCCGCTGACTGAGCGGGTGGCCTCGGCCTACTACACGGTACCCCCCATAGATGGCAGCCGCCCCGGGATCTTCTGGTTGCCCCTGCCGGGGAATGTCTTCTTTTACGGGGCAAGGATGCGGAGCCTCGCCTACCACGAGGCCGTGCCCGGCCACCACTTCCAGCTCGCCATTCAGCAGGAGCAGCGGGACCTGCCCCGCTTCCGGGCGCGCCGGACCTTCGGGGGGATCAGCGCGCACAGCGAGGGCTGGGGCCTTTACGCGGAGCGGCTCGCCGTCGAGCAGGGCTGGTACGAGGGCGATCCCGCGGGCCAACTTGGCGCCATCGGGTCGGAGCTCTTCCGGGCGCGACGCCTCGTGGTGGATACGGGACTCCACACCCAGGGATGGACCCGCGAGCAGGCGATCGCCTACGGCATCAGCGCCGCGGAGGTCGAACGGTACATCACAAATCCCGGCCAAGCCTGCTCCTATATGATCGGGATGCTGCGGATCCTCGAGATCCGCGAGCGGGCCCGGACCGCGCTCAGCTCCGCCTTCTCCTTGCCCGATTTCCACGACATCGTCCTCACCACCGGCTCTGTCCCGCTGGCGGTGCTGGAGCAGGTGGTGACGGACTGGACCGAGGCGCGGCGGAAACCGACGCGCTGACTCCGGGGCTGGTCAGAAGCGACCGGTGATCCCGAAGGTCAGCGTCGTGCCCGGGTAATTGTAGTACTCCATATTGTCGGGCACCCCGCGGTAGCGCCGCTGCGGCACGTTGGTGAGGTTGTCGGCGTCGACGGTGAAGCTCAGCGTCGGTCGCAGCTGGTAGGCGAGGCCGAGGTTCACCAGCGTGCGCGCCATCCGGTAGAGGTTCCGGGCGGCGGAGGCGGCGCTGTAGGCCTGCAGGTACTCGCCCCCGTAGTTGACGAGCAGCCGCGTGCTGAAACCGCGGTAGCGCCAGCTAAGGCTCGCGTTCGCGGTGCGCGGCACGAAGCCGGCCACCTGACCGGTGCCCCGGCGGGTCGTGCCGCCATAGTTGCCGCGGGTCTCGAGGAGGGTGAAATTGACCATCCCGCTGAGTCCCTTGAGCGCCCCCGGCAGGAAGGTGAACTGCTGCTGGTAGCTGAATTCCCAGCCCTGCACGATCGCGGTGCCCGCGTTGGCAGAGCTCAGGATGTTCCAGCCGGCATACTCCCCGTTGTAACCGTTGTCCGTGCCGGTGCCGATCGTGCCGGAATCGATGCCGCTCACGATGTAGTCCCGGATCTCCTTGTGGAACCAGCCAACCGT